>NZ_JBMSED010000002.1:10092-435571 GCF_049446195.1 Paracoccus sp. KR1-242 | reverse complement strand
ACGACTCGGCTGAAGTCGCGCAAGTCGGCACCATCTCGGCCAACGGCGAAGCCTTCATCGGCCAGCACATCGCCCACGCGATGCAGAAGGTCGGCAACGAGGGTGTCATCACCGTCGAAGAAAACAAAGGCATGGAGACCGAGGTCGACGTCGTCGAAGGCATGCAGTTCGACCGCGGCTACCTGTCGCCCTACTTCGTCACCAATGCCGACAAGATGATTGCCGAGCTGGAAGACGCCTACATCCTGCTGCACGAGAAGAAACTCTCGTCGCTGCAGCCGATGGTCCCGCTGCTGGAAGCTGTCATCCAGTCGCAAAAGCCGCTGATCATCGTCGCTGAAGACGTCGAAGGCGAGGCTCTGGCCACGCTGGTCGTCAACAAGCTGCGTGGCGGCCTGAAAATCGCTGCCGTCAAGGCTCCGGGCTTCGGCGATCGCCGCAAGGCCATGCTGCAGGACATCGCGATCCTGACCGGCGGTCAGGTCATCTCGGAAGACCTGGGCATGAAGCTGGAAAACGTCACCGTCGACATGCTCGGCCGTGCGAAGAAAGTCTCGATCAACAAGGACAACACCACCATCGTCGACGGTGCTGGTGAGAAAGCCGAGATCGAAGCCCGCGTTTCGCAGATCCGTCAGCAGATCGAGGAAACCACCTCGGACTACGACCGTGAGAAACTGCAAGAGCGCGTTGCCAAACTGGCTGGTGGCGTTGCCGTCATCCGCGTCGGCGGCCTGACCGAAATCGAAGTCAAAGAGCGCAAGGACCGCGTTGACGATGCCCTGAACGCGACCCGCGCTGCGGTTCAAGAGGGTGTTGTCGTCGGTGGCGGCGTTGCCCTGGTTCAAGGCGGCAAGGTCCTCGAAGGCCTGACCGGTGCGAACTCGGACCAGGACGCCGGTATCGCGATCGTCCGCCGCGCCCTGGAAGCTCCGATGCGCCAGATCGCTGAAAACGCTGGCGTCGACGGCGCTGTCGTTGCCGGCAAGGTCCGCGAGTCGAACGACAAGGCCTTCGGCTTCAACGCCCAGACCGAAGAATATGGCGACATGTTCAAGTTCGGCGTCATCGACCCGGCCAAAGTCGTCCGCACCGCGCTGGAAGACGCCGCCTCGGTCGCTGGTCTGCTGATCACCACCGAAGCGATGATCGCCGAAAAGCCCGAGCCCAAGGCTCCCGCCGGCGGCATGCCCGACATGGGCGGCATGGGCGGCATGATGTAATCATCCGCTTGTCGCAAGACAGACGAAGGGCCGTCCCGAAAGGGGCGGCCTTTTTCATGCCCGGGCTTTGAAGGCAGCATACGGGACGTATGGCATATGGACGCGCGGCAAACCGGGCAAACCATGGCGCAGGTAACCCAACGGGCGAAACCACCTCGCCACTGGCATTCGCCACGCCCAAGCACTCACCGAACTTGCCAGTTTGGCCATTTCTTGATCGATGTGGCAGACCAGATGGACGGTCGGGGAAAGAGCCTTAGATCCCCAACTTCATCGGTAGATTGCCCGGCAGACGCGGCATAGTCGAAAGCTGGTCCGGGATGTCTTGCCGCAGCGCGACAACCGGAAGCGCGGGATGTGGGCTACCCTTCGGCTTGGAATCATTGGTCGGTTTCGGCAAAATTTGCTATGCTATTCACCTGCAAATACTGGGTGGCAAAGATGCGTGTAAGTCTCGCCCTGGTTCTCGCGACGGCCACGATCATGCTCGTCTCCGGCTGCGACGAAGCCCCATCATCGCCTCAGTCAAACACCAATGTGGATAAGCAGACCCCTCCGCGGCTCGCCGCTCCAACTGACCGGGAAGGCGGAAACTCAGAGGGCCGCTCTGGCTCGGGCGGCTCGGGTTCGGGCCATGGCGGAGGGGGCGGTAACAGCGGCGGTGGGGGCGGCAACAGCGGCGGTGGGGGCGGCAACAGCGGCGGTGGGAACGACGGCGGCGGCGATGACGGCGGCGGTGCCGATGGTGGCGACGACGGGGGTGGAGGCTGGAACGGCTGATGTCCGTTGGGATGGCCATGCGGCGCCTGCTGCTGTCAGCATTCCTGTCACTGGGCGTGGCAGGTCTTGCCTGGGCCGAAGGCGCAAAAATCGCGCTGGTGGTCGGAAATGCCGATTACCGCCACATCCCTTCGCTAGACAATACGCTGCGCGATGCGCACGGGATCGCCGATATGCTCCGCGGCTTCGGCTTTACCGTGCAAGAGGGCTATGACCTTGACCGGCCCGGCTTTGAATCCTTTCTGCGCTTGGCGGTGCTGAATATTCCCGAAGGTTCGTCGGTCGTGTTTTTCTATGCCGGCCATGGCATCCAGATTGGTCGCCGCAACTATCTGCTGCCTACGGATGTCGCTTTCAAAAGTGTCTATGACCTGCCGGTCGAATCTATCACCCTGGACCGCGTGATCGAGTTGCTGTCGGCACGCGGCACCAGTCATGTGGCGATGATCGACGCTTGCCGGGAAAACCCCTTCCCGAACTTGCGTCTGGCTGCCAACCTGGACGCGGCATTGTTCGAGACCGGGACCGGCTTTGAGGTGTTTGCCACCCCGATCAATTCGCTGGTCGCCTTCTCCACCTCGCCGGGACAGGTCGCCTATGATGGCGAAAAGGGCGGCAATGGCCCTTATGCGCAGGCGATTCTGACGGCGGCCTCCGACCATGCTGGCGACAATATCCTGAACCTGCTGGCCGATGTGCGCCAGCGCGTCTACCAATCGACCAAAGGACGACAGGTTCCCTGGGAGAGTTCGACCCTGGTGCAGCCCTTCTTTCTGGCTGATGCCACCCCGCTGTCCCCGCCCGCGGTGGCCGACACCCTGCGCGAAACGGCGCCAGCGACGGAAACGACCGGGAAGATATCACTGGTTTTTGCCCGCGAATTGCGACTGGACGAGCAGTTGACCGAGATGAACGGCGGCCCCCTGACCGATCCGGTGCTGATTGAGCAGCCGCAACAGGGGCAACTTGAGCTGGCTGCGGGTATCGCGGTCTATCGCCCGCATCTGGTTGAAACCCGCATGACGGGCGATAGCGGCCATATGCTGCGCGATCGCTTCAGCATCCGCCCGGACCGCGATAGCCCGCGCATCCTGACCGTCGAGATGGAGTTGACGCCTGATCCCTGTGATGTCGAGGCCGGTGATGCGCTGGATCTGCAGGGCGTGGGCCTCTACCGGTTGCCGAACGAGATCGACGGCGAGGCAGCGCTGGTTGCCTGCCAGCAGGCGGTCCGGCAGAACCCCGGCGTGGCGCGCTTTGTCTATCAGTTGGGTCGCGCACAGCAGGCAAACGGGGACCTGCAAGGTGCCTATGCCAGCTTCAGCGCCGCAGCCGAGGCCGGGCATATTCGCGCCGACACCGCGGCCGCCTATCTTCTGCTGACCTCCCGCATCGACCGCAAGGTGATCTCCATCCCTTTCGACGAGGCCAAGGCGAACGCATTGCTGGAAAATGCCATCGCCCGAGGCGACCCTTTCGCCATGCACAGCCGTGGCCTGCGCCTGTTGCGAAACGGTCCTGACGAAGCCGACCGCCAGCGCGGCTTCGAACTTCTGGAACGCGCCGCAGAGCTTGGCCACACCTATTCGATGAATGAACTCGGCACCTTTTTTCTCGACCCCGACAATCCGCATTACCGGCCGGAACGCGGGTTGACCTATCTGCGCGCTTCGGCCGCGCGCAAGGATATCTACGGATACAACAACCTTGGGCTGGTGGCGCTGCGCGGCCATGACAAGGTCAAGCCGGATTTTACCGCCGCGCGCGATTGGTTCGAACGCGCGGCTGAGGGCGGGCATCCCTTTGCTCCCGCCAATCTGGGTCGGATGATCATGCGCGGGCAATTGGGCAAGCCCGATCCAAAGGCCGCGATGCGCTGGTATGACATGGGCCTTTCGCGCGGTGATGGCTGGGCGGGCGTCAATGCGTCCAGCATCATCCTGAAAGGCGAGGCAAGCCCGCTTGGTCCGGCCGACGCAGCCTTGCGCGCGGCCAAGGCGCTGCACCTGCCTGCCCGCGATGCGGCGGAACAGGCCGGGCAGATGCTGGACAGGATCCGAGACGCCGATCTGAACCGCGCGACGCAGATGCTGCTGAACGAAATGGGCGAGCCGGTCGTGGTCGACGGTGCGGCAGGCCCGGCGACGCTGGCGGCGCTGGACCGATTGGGGCAGAGGTCTGGACTTGCTGTCAGCAGGCCCGATGAGGGGCCGCGTCAATGGCTGACACTGGCGGCGCGGGTGTGGCTGGCGCGCAACCCGCCGCGAGTTGATCTGTTCTGAAGCCAGCCTGGTCTATCTTCGATCCAAGGCTTGCGGCTGTGCCCGCTGCCCGCTGGCAGCACCGCGCCGCGCCGCGCTGGTTCGGAATGGAAAGGGCCACACCAATCAGCACTTCGTCGCCTCGTCGCAGCCATTTGCGTGCGACAGGTGTCCCGCTTCTGCAAAAGGCACACTGTCAATCGGCGCGCAAAACTGACCCCTTATCGGCGTCCAATATTGCCCCCTTGATGCGGTTTGCGCCGGAGCCTCAGTCGACGGAAGCGCCCCGGTCATGCGCGGTTACTGAGGCGCCAGGACTCGTTGCCGGTCTCGATGATCTCGCAATGATGGGTCAGCCGATCAAGCAATGCCGTGGTCATCTTTGCATCGCCGAAGACAGTCGGCCATTTCCCGAAGGCGAGCTTTGTGGTGACGATAACCGAGTTGCGCTCATAGTGGCGGCAGATGAGGTGGAACAGCAGTTGACCGCCTGACTGGGCGAAGGGCAGATAGCCCAGTTCGTCCAGGATGACAAAGTCGAGGCGTGTCAGGTATTCGGCCATGCGGCCCTGCTTGCCGCTATGCATCCCGGTTTCCGGGCGGTGCACAAGGTCGTCTGCCGATGTCGTTCGGGGGGGCAGGTGGGTGGCTTCCACTGCCTCCGCGACTGTTTCAAGGATGTCGATATGGCTTTGCGCTTAGGTGGACACCGCCATTCCGGTGGCATCTGGCCGCAGCTCTGTTTAGCCACAGAGCATGGCCGCGTCCCGCCATGCACATCGCCGCGGCAAGGAGTGTTGGATGCATGTCGGCAACGCCGGTCCTGAGATCAGTGAAACGAGCGCAGAACCGGGCGACAGGCACATCCTGAAACGGATAGTCTGCAGAGAGCATCGCGTATTTGAGGCGGGCGTGCCGTAACGCTGCTCCTCCTGAGATTTCCATGAGGCTATTGGGGAGCCCCTACGGTGACCACGCAAGACGGTCTGGCGCGACTTTTCTACGGGGTGGGCCTTGCGCTCATGATCGGTTGGATTCTGGTCATCGGTCGAACAATCTTTCTCCCGATCTTCATGAGCATCATCGTCGCCTATGTGGTCCTCGGTCTTGCAGAACTGATAGGACGGGTGCCCGGGTTCGAAGGTATTCCAGCCTCGCTGCGCTACGCCTTTGCCATAGTGGTCAGTCTCGGCCTGATGGCGCTCATCGTCTGGCTGATCGTCCAGAATGCCACGCAGGTATCGACGCTCGTTCCCGTCTACCAGGATCAGTTGCTCGCCCTCGTTCAGCGCGGTGCAGTCGCCGTCGGTCTGGACGACGAGCCGAGTTGGCAGAGCCTGCGGCGAGACTTGGTGGGGCATATGAACCTGCACCGGGTGGTTCTCGGTTCGGTGGTTTCGGTGGCGTCAATCATCGGTACCTTCGCGGTGATCCTGATCTATGCGGCCTTTATCCTCTCGGAACAGAAATCCTTCTCGAACAAGATTGCCCGCCTTTCCGACCAGCCCGCCAAGGTGACGCAGATCCGAGAGTTGATCCGCGACGTCAACAGGCGGATCGGGACTTACCTGGTCATCAAGTCGCTCATCAACATCGCGCTCGGGGTGGCGAGCTATGTGATCATGCTGGTCCATGGCATCGAGTTTGCCGGCTTCTGGGCGATCCTGATCGGGTTACTCAACTACATCCCTTATTTCGGCGGAATTGTCGGTGTAGCCCTGCCCAGTTTTCTCGTCCTGCTTGAGCACGGGGAAATCTGGCCGGTCATCGTTTTCATCCTCATCATGTCCATACCGCAGGTCGCGCTTGGCAATTTCATTGAGCCTCGGCTCATGGGGAATTCGCTGAATGTCAGCCCGTTCGTGATCCTGGTAAGCCTCGCAGTCTGGACTTCGCTCTGGGGTATTGTCGGGGCCATCCTCGCGGTGCCGATCATGGCGATACTGGTGATCATCCTGAGCGAGATCGATGCGACCCGGCCAATTGCCGTCCTGTTGTCCAAGGATGGCAGCCTGAACTGACGATTGGTTCCGACCCGTCCTCCTCCGCCTCGCCAGAAATCGAATGATCCGGCGGCGGCGGCTTTTTCAACATAGTTTTTCTAATACATCACGCCAGAATATTCTCCTTTGCGACAAGTGTCCGGCGGGGCGTAGCAGATGGAGAACGAATTTCCGCAAGGGAGGCCCGGCATGACATCGACAATGGTGCTTGAAGGAATCTACACGCCGCTGATTACCCCGTTCCGCGCCGATGGATCTTTCGACCTCGACGGGTTGTCCGATCTGATCGAGCGGCTCATCGAGGCCGGTGTACACGGGCTGATCTCGGGCGGTTCCACTGGTGAGAACTATGCCGAAACTGTCGAGGAGCGGCTGGAACTCGCCCGGTTCATCACCGAACGCACGAATGGCCGCCTGCCGGTAATCGTCGGCACGGGAGCGATGCGCACGCCCGATTCCATCGCGCTTGCCGAGGGCGCGCGCGAAATGGGCGCGGATGCGATCCTGCTCGGCACCCCGCCCTATTCGGTCCCGACCGAACAGGAGAACGCCCTGAACGCGCTGGCGATCGACCGCGCTGCGGGCCTGCCGATCATCCTTTACAATTATCCGGGCCGGATGGGCGTCGAGATGGGGCGCACCTTTCTTGACCGTGTCGGCCGGTCCAGAAACGTGATCGGCATCAAGGAAAGCTCGGGCGATATCAACCGGGTACACCTGCTGGCGCGCGACTATCCCCATATCCAGATGTCCTGCGGCATGGACGATCAGGCATTGGAATTCTTTGCCTGGGGCGCGCGCAGCTGGATCTGTGCCGGATCGAACTTCTTGCCCGAGGAACACATCGCGCTCTACGAGGCCTGCGTCGTCCGGGGTGATTTCACCAAGGGCCGCCGGATCATGTCGGCAATGCTCCCCCTGATGCGCGTGCTTGAGCAGGGCGGCAAGTTCATCCAGTGCGTCAAGCACGGGGTCGAGGTCTCGGGCCTGCGCGCAGGCCCCATGCGCCCACCGCTGAAGGGGCTGAACAAGGATGAGAAACGCGCGCTCGAACAGGTGATCGACACGCTGAAGACCACCGTCAAGGCAATCACGGAGGGAAACTGAGATGGCCGATCTTTTGACGAACGAGGAATACAAGCCCATCGCTGCGTCGCTGGACTTCCCGCGGAATGCCTTCATTGACGGCGGCTTCCGCCCCGCGATCTCGGGCGCAACCTTTGTCAGCTCGAACCCGGCGACCGGCGAGCAGCTGGCAGAGATCGCCGCCTGTGATGCCAAGGACGTGGACCTTGCCGTCGCCAAGGCACGCGAGGCCTTTGACGACGGGCGCTGGTCTCGCCTACATCCGGCGGAGCGCAAGGAAGTTCTGCTTCGCCTCGCCAAGCTGATGGAGCGCGATGCACGCGAGCTGGCGGTGATGGAAAGCCTGGATGCCGGCAAGACCATCTATGATTGCGAGACCGTGGACATACCCGAGACGATCCATGTGATCCGCTGGCATGCCGAGCTGATCGACAAGATCTATGATCAGGTCGCCCCCGCCTCGGATAATCACATCGCGATGATCCTGCGCGAGGCCGTGGGCGTGGTGGGTCTGGTTCTGCCGTGGAACTTCCCGCTTCTGATGCTGGCCTGGAAAATCGGCCCGGCGCTGGCGGCGGGCTGCTCGGTGGTGGTGAAACCCGCCGCCGAGACCACGCTGACGGCGCTGTGGGTGGCCGAACTGGCCTGCGAGGCCGGATTGCCGCGCGGGGTACTGAACATCGTCACCGGATCGGGCAGTGACGTGGGCGAACCGCTGGGCCGTCATCCTGATGTGGACATGGTCAGCTTTACCGGCTCGACCGCGACGGGCCGTCGCTTCCTGCATTACTCGGCGGACAGCAACCTGAAGGAGGTGGTGCTGGAACTGGGCGGCAAGAACCCCTGCATCGTGCTGGACGATGCCGAGGACCTCGACGCGGTGGCCGCCCATGTCGTCAATGGTGCCTTCTGGAACATGGGCCAGAACTGCTCGGCCGGATCGCGGCTGATCGTGCACAGGGACATTCAGGACGCATTGATGGCGCGCATTCAGGCCCATGCCCGCGAATGGATCGTGGGCGATCCCCTGGACCCCGAGGTCCGGGTGGGCGCGCTGGTCAGCCCCGCACATTTCGGCAAGGTCAGCGCCTATCTGGAAGCCGCGCGGTCCGAAAACATCCTGATGGGTGGCAACGTCGTCCGCGAGGGCTTCATCGAACCGACCGTCGTGCAGACGACCCGCAGCTCAAAGCTTGCGGTCGAGGAGATCTTTGGCCCGATCCTGACCCTGATCCCGGTCTCAAGCTTCGAGGAGGCGATCGCGGTCGCCAATGACACCGACTATGGACTGGCGGCCTCGATCTTCACGGCCAACGGGAAGCGCGCCCTGCGCGGTGCACGGATGCTGCGGGCGGGAACGGTGACGGTCAACAGCTTCGGCGAGGGCGACATCTCGACCCCCTTCGGTGGTTACAAGCAGTCCGGCTTCGGCGGGCGCGACAATGGCATCCACGCCCATGACCAGTATACCCAGCTCAAGACCATCTGGCTGGACCTGACCGATCACTCGGATACGGTGATCGACTGACATGACAGGGCATCGGGCCAGCCGCATCCCGGTCTTCAATGGCCCCGCCGGGTGGCGGGAAATTCTGCCGCCCGCTCCCGCTCGCCCGCGGCTGGAGGGCGAGGCTGGCTGCGATATCGCGATCGTGGGAGCCGGCTTCGCCGGCCTCTCGGCCGCCCGCCGCCTGTTGCAGATCGATCCCGGCCTCGACATCCTGATCCTGGATGCGGCGCGGATTTCGGAAGGGGGCACGGGACGGAATTCGGGCTTCATGATCGACCTGCCGCATGAACTGACTTCGGGCAACTATGCCGGTGCCGGAGACAGCCACGACCGGCAGTTGACCCGGCTGAACCGCCAGGCGATCGAGTTCGCCGCGCAGGCGGTCAGCGACTACTCTATTCCCGAGGGCTACTTCCAGCGCAGCGGCAAGATCAACGCCGCCGCGTCTGCGGCCGGGATCGCGGCCAATGTCAGCTATGCCGCCCATCTGCTCGAACTGGGCGAGTCGCATGAGATGCTGGACGCGCAGGCCATGCGCGAGGTGACCGGGACCGGCTATTACCACGGCGGCCTCTACACGCCCGGCACGGCAATGCTGCAACCCGCCGGCTATGTGCAGGGCCTTGCCGCCGGGCTGGAGCGCGAAGGCGCAAGGATCTGCGAGAACTCGCCGATCCTCGGCATCGAAAGCGGCGCGCAGGGCTGGTGCCTCTCGACCGAACGGGGCCGGGTCCGGGCCGCTCGCGTCATCATGGCGAATAACGGCCATCTCGAAAGCTTCGGCTTCAAGCGCGGCCGGCTGATGCATGTGATGCTGAACGCCTGCATGACCGAGGAACTGCCCCCCGAGGCCATCCGCATGCTTGGCGGGCATGTCTGCTGGGGTCTGACCCCCGCCGATCCGATGGGCACGACCGTGCGCCGGATCGGTCCCGCGCAGGGTGGTCATCGCATCGTCATCCGTCAGGGCGGCTATTACCGCCCGGGCATGCAAACCAGCGCACACGATCTGGCCCGACTTGTCAGCGCGATGCGGCAGAAATTCGACACCCGTTTTCCGATGCTGCGCGGGATCCGCTTCGAGCATTCCTGGTCTGGTCATCTGTGCCTGTCGCGCAACAACGTCTCGGTCATGCGAGAACTGGAGCCGGGGCTTTACGCTGCCTGCGTCGACAACGGCCTCGGGACGGCGCGGGGGACGCTGACCGGGATCGGCGCCGCCGAGCTGGCGACCGGGCGCGAGAGCGAGATCACCGCCTTTTTCACCGCCGAGGCCGAGCCGGCCCGCCTGCCGCCCCATCCGTTCGACACGATCGGCGCCAATGTCTATATGCGCTGGAAAGAATGGCAATCCCGGCTAGAATGAGACCCCGCCAACAAGGGACCAGCACGCCATGCCGCCGATCAAGCGTCGCTATCTTCCCTCGCTTGGTTCGTTCGCGACATTCGAGGTCGCGGCCAAGCACCTGAGCTTCACGATGGCCGCGCGCGAACTGAACGTGACACAAGGCGCGATCAGTCAGCAGATCCGCTTGCTGGAACGCGCGCTGGGGGTCGACCTTTTCATCCGCAAGCGCAACATTCTCGCGTTGACACCCGAGGGCATCAGCCTTGTCGCCGCAGTCAGCGCCGGGCTCGACACGATCAGCGCGGCCGTGTCGGTCATTACCGATGACGAAGGCCCCGAGACGATCACGATCTCGGCCACCGATGGCATGGCCAGTTTCTGGCTGAAGCCGCAGATCGACAGCTTTCGCAAAAGCCACCCACAGGTCGGATTCGTGATCCTTGCCTCGGATGCCGACGACACCCTGCGCAACTATTCCGAAGTCGATCTGTCCATTCTTTGCGGCAATGAACGCTGCGAGGTAGGAGAAGTCCTGCATTTCCTGTTCCCGGAAGTCGCCCAGCCGGTCTGCACGCCCGCCTTCCTGGCCGAGCACGGCCCCTTCGACGAGGTCGACAGCCTGAACCGTGTGAACCTGCTGCATCTGCATGACCGCCACTGGTCCGCCGATGCAATTGGCTGGCAACCGCTTGGCTGGACCGAGTGGTTCCGCGCGCAGGGTTCGGAATGGGCCAAGCTCGCGTCGAGCCTTTCGACCAACAAGGTCAATTTGCTGATGGCCGCCACCCTTGCCGGAGAGGGTGTCATGCTGGGCTGGCAGCACATGGTCCGCGCGGCGATCGAGGAGGGCAGCCTTGTCCTTGCCCATCCCGGGCAGTTGACCATCGGCCGTGGCAACTTCCTGAACTGCCGGCAGAAATCCCTGAACCGGCCGCATGTCGCCGCCTTCGTGAGCCACGTTCTTGCGTCGTTGAAGCAGCAGGACTGACGCCCGGCTGCGCTAGATTTTCTAATGCAAGACTGCTGAATATTCTCGTTTGCCGAGGCGAAGCCTCTTGCGGGATAGTTCAGTGAGCCGGGGGCAGGGGGCCCCGCAGAGGAACCGGAGAACCCCCATCACAATCAACCAATGGGTCCTGGCCCACACGCCGCAGCCTTTGCGGCGAGGGATGCTTGCGGCCATCCGGCCCGACCAACAGGAGAGAGAACATGCGCAGCTTAAAGCTCGCCTTCATGGCGGCGGCGGTCGCCCTCGGCCTTGCCGCACCGGTGTCGGCACAGGACAAGGTCATCCAGATCGGAACGATGGCCTGGGAGGACCTGACCCCGATCACCGGGATCACCAAGAAAGTGCTGGAGGACAAGGGCTATACCGTCAACGTAACCGAGTTCTCGGAATGGGGCATTGCCTATGCGGCCCTTACCAAGGGGGACGTGCAGATCATGGTTTCCCAGGTCGATTACGCCGCACAGGACTACTGGCAACGCAACAAGAACCGGCTGGAAAAGATCGCGCCGGTATCCTACGGCCTCTATCAAGGCATTGCCGTCCCGAAATATGTCCCGATCGATTCCATCGAGCAGATGAACGAGAACGCCGACAAGTTCGGCGGCAAGATCATCGGTATCGAGCCCGGCGCTGGCGTCATGCGCGAAGCGGCCGACGTGGTGTCGGGCTATGGCCTTGACCTGAAGCTGGTAGAGGGCAGCACCGCCGCGATGACCGCCGCGCTGAAGGCCGCGACCGATCGCAAGGAATGGGCCGCCGTCATCGTCTGGGAACCGTCCTGGATGGTCCAGAAATACGACACCAAGTTCCTTGCCGATCCAAAGGGGATCTTCGCTCCGCCGCAGGGCTATTATTGGATCGGCCAGAAGGGCTTTTCGGAAAGCAATCCCGAGGCGCGCGAGATCATCGCCGGTGTCTATGTCCCGCTTGCCGACATCACCGCGATCAATGCGGCCGTGAACGACGGCAAAACCATGGACAGCGCCGTCGCGGACTGGACCGCCGCCCATGCGGACCTGATGGAACGCTGGAGCAACATCAAATCCTACTGAAGGCTGTGCCGGACGGCCCCGGCGGGCCGTCCACCCCAACCAGAAAAGACAGGGTGGTTATGGAAAGCAACGAGATTCTGATCGACTGCCAGTCGGTCTGGAAGGTCTTCGGCGACCGCAGTGTCGACGCACTCCGCTCAATCGCGGATCGCGGGCTGAGCAAGCGCGAGGTTCTCCAGCAATTCAACTGTGTGATCGGCGTGTCCGACGCCTCGCTGCAGGTCCGGCGGGGCGAGATCTTCTGCATCATGGGCCTGTCGGGCAGCGGCAAGTCGACCTTGATCCGGCTGCTGAACCGGCTGATCACGCCCAGCCTCGGCAAGGTTCTGGTCAAGGGTCGTGACCTGGCCACACTCGATGCGCGCGCTCTGCGCGAAACCCGTGCCCGTCATATCGGCATGGTGTTCCAATCCGTGGCGCTATTGCCGCAGCGGACCGTGCTGGAAAACGCAGCCTTTGGACTGGAGGTGCAGGGCATCCCCCGCGACGAGCGCAACCGGGCGGCCGAGGCCGCGCTTGCCAAGGTCGGCCTGTCCGACTGGAAGGAGCGCTATCCCCGCGAATTGTCGGGCGGCATGCAGCAGCGCGTGGGCCTTGCCCGAGCCCTCACCGCCGATCCCGAGATCATCCTGATGGACGAGCCCTTCTCGGCGCTCGACCCGCTGATCCGGCGCCAGTTGCAGGATGAGTTCCGCCAGCTCACCAAGGAACTGGGGAAATCAGCGGTCTTCATCACCCATGATCTCGACGAGGCGATCCGGATCGGCGACCGCATCGCCATCATGAAGGACGGCGTCATTATTCAGGAGGGGACGGCCGAGCAGATCGTCATGAATCCCGCCGACCAGTATGTCGCGGATTTCGTGGCCGGAATCTCGCGGCTGCACCTGATCAAGGCGCATTCGGTGATGATGCCGGTCGATGGCTGGCACCGCACGGGACCGGCGCAGCCACTGGACAGTCTGCCCCGCTGCTCGTCCGAGGCAGATATCGACGAACTGATCGGCAAGATCATCGGTGCGGGCAGCGACGCCGTGGCCATCGCCGACGGTGACAGCATCGTCGGGGTCGTGACCACGCGCCGGCTGCTGCTCGGCGTGCGGGGCGAGCCCGAAACCCTCGCGGCAGCCTGAGGGAGCGCGCATGGAAAGCTTTGTCACCACTTTCGACACCACCGTCGACGACGCCCTGTTCTGGTTGTCCGATCACGCGGCCTTCGTCTTCGACGGCATCCGCGCGCTGCTTGAGGGTCTTTACGACGGCATCCTGTGGCTGCTGATGCTGCCCCCGTTCTGGGTCGTCGCTGTCCTTTCCGGGCTGATCGGCTGGCGCGTCCTTGGCACTGGCTTCGGTGTCGTGGGCGCGCTGGGGTTGATAGCCTGCGCCGCAATGGGTCTTTGGCCGGAAACCATGAGCACGCTTGCACTGGTCGTGGCTGCGACCGCCATCGCGCTGGCGGTCGGCCTGCCACTTGGCGTCCTTGCCGGGCTGATACCACGGCTTGACGGCGCGCTGACCCCGGCACTCGACCTGATCCAGACCTTGCCGCCCTATATCTATCTGCTTCCGGCCATCGCGCTGATGGGCTACGGCCCCGCGACCGCGCTGATTGCAACCGTCATCGTCGCCATGCCGCCTGCGATCCGCCTGACCTCCCTCGGGATCAGGCAGACCCGGACCGAGTTTCTTGAACTGGGCGAAGCCGTCGGTGCCAGCCGGGCCCAGATGTTCTTCAAGATCCGCCTGCCCTTTGCCGTGCCGAGCATCATGGCGGGCATCAACCAGAGCCTGATGATGGCCTTCGGTATGGTGGTCATCGCCGGCATCGTCGGCTCGGGAGGGCTGGGCGAAACGATTTACAGCGCAATCCGGACTCTCGACATTGCGACCTCGATCAACGCTTCGATCGCGATTGTGGTGCTGACCATGCTTCTGGACCGCATGACCCAGGCCGCAGCGAGGACCAAGTGATGCAGTTCAATCCCGGAGCCGTCCTTGCCCCCGCCGTCGACTGGCTGAACGCCAATTTTCACGGGTTCTTCGCCCAGGTCACTTTGGTGATCGAGGCACTTCTTGGCGCGATCGAGGCCGCCCTGATGACCCTGCCGCCATTTGCGGTGATCGCCATTGTCGTCATCGCGGCCTTTGCCGCCGCCGGACTGCGGCTTGCGATCCTTGCCGCCTGCTGCCTCGGCTTCTGCTGGCTGACCGAGCTTTGGCAGGCCTCGATGCAGACCATCGCGCTCATGCTGGTCGCCGTCCTCGTGGCTGTTGCCGTTGCAGTTCCCCTCGGCATCCTCGCTGCCCGCCGTCCGGCGATCGAGGCGACACTTCGCCCGATCCTCGACGTCATGCAGACCGTGCCGCCCTGGGTCTATCTGATCCCGGCGGTGATGATCTTCAGTCTCGGGCGGGTTCCGGCGATCATCGCGACCATCGTCTACGGCATCCCGCCCATGCTGCGCCTGACAACGCTGGCCTTTCGCGGCGTTCCCCACGACCTGAGGGAGCTGGGTCAAGCGATAGGTGCCAGACCCCGGACCGTCCTGTGGAAGATCGAATTTCCGGCGGCGAAGCCGACGATGCTCGTTGGGCTGAACCAGTGCATTCTGCTGTCGCTGGCCATGGTGGTGCTGGCCGGGCTGGTGGGCGCCGGAGGCCTCGGGGCAGAGGTGACGCGCGGTCTGACCAGGATGGAGATGGGCCTTGGTCTACGCGCGGGTCTTGCCATCGTTGCAGTGGCGATTCTGGTGGATCGGCTGTCGCGCAGCGCGCTGGACCGTGGCAGGGGTCCACATAGAAGAGCCTAGGTGCTCATCTGTACGTGCGCTTCTGTCGGCCGGTCGCCGATATCATGGCACGCCGCGACCGGATGAGCCCGGAAGCCATTCTCGCTCTGATCGCCGATATGCGGCACCTGTGATTGTATTGTCGCTCGCATAGGCGAGCGATCCGCGCCGCGGTTGAACGACTTTTGTCAGTTGTGCGCGTGGTGCCGCCGACAGGACGCGATGCAATTACTGCTGCGGTTGCCTATGCGGAATGGGAGAAAGGCGCAGATCCCGCCGGACTGAATATGGGGGCTGTTTTGCTTGCGCGCTCGACCGAACCTTGGGCGCACCTTAGCTGTATTTCGGGGACGACTTCGCGAAAAGGATATTGCAGCTGCCAAATGGTCTGGGCGGATCGATTATGGTTACATAACCTTGGTTATCGCGTCTTTCCAACCCTAGGGTGAAAGCCGTGTTTGAACGCCTGATTCCGGTTCTGGTGAAAGTTGTGCTTCCGGTTGCGCTTGGCGCTGCCGGGGCAATCCTTCTTAAGTTGGGTCCGGCTTACCATCAAGCCTTCTGTGCACCCGGTGGCCTGTAATGGCTATCGGGTCGCTGGTCGGCCCCGCTCTGTCGGTCGTCGGCTCCCTGCTCGGTAGCAGGTCTGCTGACAAGCGCGACAAGCGCAACTGGCAACGCCAGTTGATTACATGGGGCCACGAAGATGAAGTGCGGCGCGATCAGCGCCGTTACGATGCGGGCCGCACCGTAAACGACCGCAAACATGCGGCGCAGGTGCGGAACGAAGAACGCGCGTATCAGCGGACAAGACTGGCCAATGATCGCGCCTATGATGAACGGCGTATGCACGAAGATCGTGCGTATGCTCGTGAGGATCGTGCCAACATGCAGGCCCTGACGGATCGTCAGGCCGAACGCACGACCGCAAGCCGTGGCATTGACTGGCAAAAGCTTCGCAGTGAAGCGGAAGCCGCGGGGTTTAACCCCCTCACTGCCATGTCTATGGCCGGGGCCTATTCGACAGAAGTAGGCTATGGCGTTGCCGGTGCTCCCTATCAGGCGGCACCCGGCAATGTCTCTGGTGGTGTCGGATATAATGGCGGCGGGTCTGGTCCCGTTGCCAGTGCCACCACGGGCGGCGGTTACTCGTCGTCCTTCGTCCCGGCCATGGCTTCTGGCTCTTTTGCACAAGAAGCCTTCGGGCAATTGGGCGCGGTAGCGGACAACTATTTCAATACGCCCGAACGGGATGTGTTGGCAGATTCCCTGCGAACCGCGCTGAATACGCGGGCCGTGGCGGAGGCAAGGGCTGTCCAAAACCCGCCGCAATCCTTTGGCTATGATCTGCAAAAGGTGAAGCCGTTTATTGCGGCTAAATCGTCATCTGCTCCACAGATGTCTAAGATTAACGCACCTCAACCGGCTGCATCTGATGATGCTGTTACCCCGCCTAAGCTGCCGCTTACTGTTGCGGGGTATCCGTTTAAGCCGACGGGCGCGTTTTCTGACGTTGAGGCGGCTGAAAGCCGTTACGGCGATTTGGTTTCGCTTCCCTATGGTGTGTTGTCATTTGGCAGTGATGTGGCTGCAAATCTTATGGATGCCGGTGAGCGGAAGCTTAAGCGCATCCAAGGCAAGCGCGTCTATAAAATCGGCGGCAAGTATTACGCCCAAGAGGACGATAAACCCGCCGCGCCTAAATACGATAATCCGGGCGTCCACCCAGACACGACTGCGATAGATAATTACTATCCGCAATTGTTGGGCGGTGGTGGTAGTTCGATGATTACCATGCCCGAATGGGCCTATTTCTAATGGCTCGTTGTAAAAAATGCGAAGCGCGGCGTGCTGCCGCGAAACGCCTCTTGAAACGCGTCTTCAAAAGGAAACGCAAATGAAAATTCAGGAAATGATCGCGACGACCCCCATTCGGGTTCAACCGTCGCTCCGGGGCGATGAAATCCGGTCGCTGACGTCCTGTCGCGCCGGGAAAATCGTTCCCCTGGCCTATGTTCCGCTGCTGCGCGAAGATCGCGTGTCGCGCGGTTCGCTCAATCTGAAATTCAAGATGGACGAAACCGTTCATCCGCTGATGAACGCAATCAACGTGACGGCCTATGCTCATTTCGTGCCGTTCCTCGCCTTCGAACGCTTCCATGGAATGGATAGCTTCAACTCGTCCTATATGGGCGAAGCGGACAAGGGCACCGGCGCGGTTATCCCGTTCTTCGAAACGGTGAACTTCAACAAAACCGCCGGGTTCTGGAACAAGATGGGCATTCAATGGGTCGACGGGACGCCGATTAACTCGGCCCCGCTCGAAGCCTATAACGTGCTGGTCAACTATCGCCGCAAGGCTCGCTCGACCAAACTGGCCGAGCGGACGAAACACGATGCTTCGCTTGCCGAAGCCTTCTGGAAAAACCCGAACATGTGGCACATTGTGCCCGATTTCGACTCGGCCATGATGGATGGGGAAGTTCCCCTGACCATCGGCAATACCCGCATGAACCTGCGTTCGTCTTCGTCGACGATTGTTAACTCGAACCGTTCTGTTCCTACAGCGGAGGCGGGTTATGCGCCGACGCTGAATAGTGAGGGCCAATATGAATGGGTCAATAAGCTGTTTGTTCAGCTTAAGGATACCATGGCATCCGTCTCGCTCGCCAATATCGAACTGGCGAAGAAAACGGCCGCTTGGGCCAAGATGCGTGAGCAATTCATCGGGCTGGATGACGATTATATCATTGACCTGCTGATGCAAGGTATCCGGGTCCCCGATGAAGCTATGCGCGAACCGATCCTCCTGGACAAAGCGTCCACGATTTTCGGTTACAGCGAACGCCACGCCATGGACGGTGCCAGCCTCGACATGTCGGTCACGACTGGCGAAACCTCTCTGACGCTCAACTTCCGTACTCCGCCCATGAACACGGGCGGGATCATTCTCATCACCTGTGAGATCGTGCCGGAACAACTGTTCGAGCGTCAGCTTGACAGCTTCCTGTCGCGTACCGATCCGCAGAAACTGCCGGACGCTCGGCGCGACACGCTCGACCCTGAAAAGGTCAGCATCGTCAAGAATAACTTTGTCGATGTCTACCATTCGACTCCAAACGGCACGTTCGGCTATGCGCCGCTGAACCATGAATGGAAGCGGTCCCTTATCCGGATCGGCGGCAAATACTACCGTCCGAACCCGGATACGTTCGTCGAAGACCGCCAACGCTTCTGGGCGGTGGAACAGCCGAACCCGGCTTTGACGACTGACTTCTATCTCGTCAACAACCTGCCGCATTCGGTCTTCATGGACACGCTGGCGGACCCCTTCGAGGTGATGACGATTGGCGGTGTCCAGATCGTCGGCAACACCGTCTTCGGTGCCACGCTGCAGGAAGATAACGACAACTACGAAAAAACCATGGACGGCGTCGATACGACCCGCATCATTCAAGGGGCTTGATCTATGCGTGTTTTTTCCCTCGGTTCCCTTGATACATGGAACCAGATTGCGTGTGGGCAACTCATGGAGTTTGCCACGCCCTCCATCGGCTATCGCAAGGTCGAATTTGACCTGATGGCCGAGGAACGGGTCACGGTCTATGCCGTCTCCGGTGATGATACGTGGCTTATCGGCTGTGGTGACGGTGAGATCACCTGCAAGTTCGCCACTGACCGCACGGTCGGCGTCGTGGTCATGTGCGCCGATCCTGAACAGCCGCCTGACGTGTTCATGCGCACGTTCATTGAAGCCCCGGTCGTGCCGCAAAGCCTCGACCCGTCTTTTACCAGCATCGAACCTCGCCCCTCTGGGCCGTCTGCTGAGTTCCAGCAAATGATGCACCTCATGCGCCTCAACAGCGACTATCGCGAGCAACAGCTGCGCGAGGAATTGGAGCGTATGCGGGCTGAACAAGGGCAGGTTATCGAGCCGCCTGTGACGGCTCCGGAAGCCGCCCCTGCGGGTGATGAAGGGGGTGCCGCGTGAGCGGCTCCCCTACCCCGCAAAAGCCGCCCCACAGGACGGCTGCGGATGGGCTGGTTGACTACAATGTCGTCAACAGCCTCAAGCTTCGTAACCGTCAGATTGCCTGCTCTCCGGCTGGCTCTGACGTGCGGATCGTGGAGTTCGCACAAGCCTTCATCAAGGAACTGGACAAGCGCGGAATGCCCTTCTTTGCCCACTGCTATTTGAGGGGCAAGGCGGCTCAAGAGGCCGCGCTCAAGGCCGGCCATTCCAATGCTGGCTTTGGTCGATCTCCGCATAACGTCGGAATGGCGGTTGATATCGTCCATTTTGGCCGGTTCTGGGAACTGACCCGTGATGAGTGGGCAGTTCTCGGCCTTATCGGCAAGGAAGTCGCGCGCAAGCGCTGCATCAAGGTGACTTGGGGCGGTGATTTCCGGTCCATTTGGGACCCCGCCCATTGGGAATTAGCTAACTGGCGCACGGTGGATTTCATTCCGTGGCCCAAGCCTTCGAAAGAATGGCGTCAAATCGTCAAATACGCGAAGCAGTCTGACTGATTGACCGCAATTCCCATTTTAAAAAGGGGTGCAGCCTAATGGCTGCGCCCCGCCCCGGCACGTCTATAATCCTGTGTGATTTAGACGTGCCGGGGGACGCACATATCCTTGATTAACTATGCGTTTAGTGACACCGCGAAAGGGAACCTTTGATGTGTTTGGAGCCAAGGAAGATGGGCTATGAGCGTGGCGGCTATGGGAATGCCGGTCCCGCGATTTATGTAGCCTGTCGCGGTTGCCGGGTATGCCGGGAAAACCGCGTGAATGATCTGATTGGGCGTTGCGTAGCTGAAGAGCGGAGCTCATCGTCTGCGGTGTCGGTAACGCTTACTTACGCGGGCGATGTTCCAGAGGCCGCGTTACTTAAATACTCTGATGTGCAGAAGTTTCTAAAACGCCTTCGCAAAGCGATAGGCTATCAGCCGCGCTATTTGTGCGCTGGTGAATATGGCACGGCTAATGGCCGGGCGCATTGGCACATCATTATATTCTTCAGGGGGAAAGAACCTGTATATGAATTGGAAAAGGAAAAATATAACTGGCCGTTTTGGCCGAAAGGCTTTGCCTATTTCCGCAAGCCGAATGGCGCGTCGGGTTATGCCTATGTCTGTAAATATGCCTTGAAAGAGGAACAAGCCGTCAAGGCGCTCTCCATGTCTAAAAAGCCCCCTCTGGGCTATGACTTCTTCATGCAACTGGCGTCCGATCTTGTTGATCGTGGCTTGCCGGTGCAGTCCCCTGAATACCGCTTTGCCAATGTTGTGAACAAAAAGGGCAAGGCCAGAACCTACTGGCTTCAAGGCCGGATGCGGGAAATGTTCCTTGAACGCTACTGCGAGGTGTGGGCAGAGAAAAATAACGGCGACATGCCGCCTCTGACCGATTTCCTTTTGGAAAGCTATCTTGACCCACTCGCAAAGGCGAGGATGGAACAAGAACCGGAAGACTTTGAGCGCGAGCGCGAAATTAAGCAGGCGCGCTATGATGAATTGGAGCGCCTGAAAAAAGCCCGCTGGCGGCATGAATTGGGATTCATGGTGTTGGGCGGGCGTGATATGATCGTCGCATATTCGGACGGCACGGCTGATGTGTATCTAGGGGACGATCTATGGCAAGTCGCAGGGTCAAACGAGAACGTCGCCGCGCAATTGTCGCGGCTCGGGTTCGAGAAATTGAGGTCGCAGCGGGTCTCCGCGTGGCTGACCGAAAGGTGGCTAAATCAACTGCCGTCGAAAGGGCAGTGATCTCTAAGCCGCTCCGTCACGTTGTGACGGCGGCTGATGTGGTGAGCGTCGGCGCGGTGCGCCGCGTCTCATCCACCAGGGCGATTTCTGTCTCTGCGCCTCGTGCGCCTAAGCCCGTGCTCGCGAAGCCTGTTCGGCTCGGGGTGACTGCCCCGGCCAAGGCTGTAGCGTCCACCTCTCTCTCCAGCAAACCTAAGCGGGCGCTTACTGCGCCTGCGTTCGTCAAGGCGAAGCCTGTCATCACCAAAGCGGCCCCTGCCCGCCTCCCGTCTCCTGTGAAGGCTGTAACGGTTAAACCTGCTCTGTCGGCTAAGGTCGTCGTGCATGAGAAAAAGCCTGCGCCTCATTCGGATGTTCCGCGCACTCTACCAGACCGCCCGACTTGCAAACCTCGTCCTGAACGGTCACATTCCAAGGGTAGTGGCGGCGGCTCTCGTCGCGCGTTTATTCCTTGGTGTCGGTGATGCTGGATACTATCGGGGCAATCGTTGCGGTGATTTTCATCCTCGGCTTTTGGCCGGTGCTGATATACCTGTTGTATCTGGTCTTTGTGGCCAAGGATTAGCCCCCTCCCTTTTCTAAGCAGAAAAACCTATCCGCTCTCCTAGCGGTGCAGGCGTAAGACCGAGGGGCCCCGGCGTAATGCCGGGGTTTCGGTCTGGTCCAAGTGCGCCCGCCGTCCGCAGGACCGAGCGAAGCGAGAGGCGCGCTTGGTGAACGCCTCTATCCCCCAATGATGGCCCGGCTGAAGTGAAGTTCGCGCGAAGCGCGGCGCGCACCAGCCGGGGAAAAGCCGCGAAGCGGCCCACAACTTGCAGGCGAATTAGACAATTGAACTGTTGTTCAATAATCACACGAATGTGAATCTACACTTCGTTGTCAATATTTCGCTTGACCCCTGCCCGTTGCGTATGCAAACACGATATTGCGGTGGTCACGGTTCTGTTACAGAACCTTGGTTATTCAGCATTCGCATACCGGCAGCGCATGTTCATCGGCCTCGGCGCAATGGCACGGAGCTACCCTTTGACGCTCTTGCCGACATGCGGCCGGCAGCAGAAGCCCTGCCTATGCTGTCAGACGGGTGACGCCCGCACGTCGCATCCGCAGGCCCCAACCTCCCATGTTGACCATCAGCCTGTGACGGCGCACCGCGCCCAAAAGGGCAGCCTCGCTGACCTCCCGCATCACGCTGCGTTTGAACATGGTCCAGGCCAAGCGTCTCACCAACTTTCGCAGACAAGACGCCTAGCGCAGCATTGATGTAAGCAGGGTCGACAGCAGCCCGTGCATGGCCCAGGCCAGTTCGGGGTCCATGTCCTCGCGCCATTCCAGCGCGACATGCCGCAGCAGGGGTGGATCGACCACCTCTCTGTAGCCGATCAGCCCTTTCTCGACCTCTTCGGAAATCGAGATCCAGGGCAGGAATGTCTTGCCCAAACCCGCGATCGTCGCCTGCTTGCGCGGGTTCGGCCCGTCGATCTCATGGATGACGATGGGCTTCTTGCCGACCTGCCCTGCCAGCCTCTCGACAAGGTTGCGGACCGGGCGCCCCTTGGCGGGCAGCATGAGCGGTGCGTCCAGCGCCTCGGCGAAGGTGATCGGCCCCGCCGTCGCGTCGCCGTCACCGGCGGCAAAGCACATGAGCAGACTTTCGGCGGCGAGCCACTGGCTTTCGGGAACCTTCTCGTCCGCGATGACAATGGCAAAGTCGATCTCGTGCTGGCGCAGCATCTCGCGCGCCTCGCGCGTGACCGTCTCGATGACGAAAAGCCCGCTCAGCGGCAGGGTCTCGGCGGTCAGCTTCAGCAGATGCGGCGTAAGCTTGGTGGCGAGCGAGGGCAGTGCCGAAATCCGCATGACGCGTGGGTCCGCGGCCCCGCGGCGGCGCAGTCCCGCCAGCTCCATCTCGGCCCGTTCGACCTGCGCCAGAATGATGGTCGCGTGGTCGAAGAGAAGCTGGCCGCCCTCGGTCGGTTCGACCCCGTTTCGACCGCGAATGACGAGCGGCCCGCCGAAATCCGCCTCAAGCTCGCGCAGGTGATAGGAGAGCGCGGGCTGCGGCACCGACAGGCGGCGCGCCGCCTCGGACAGCGAGCCCGCCTCGATGATCGCACGAAAATAGGTCAGTCGACGAAGGTTCAGCCATCCCATCCAACAACCATACAATAGTTTTATGGGATGAAAAGTAATCTGTATTGGCGCGGCGATATCCAAGCCTGCTAGCGTCATCCGAGGAGACGCGCATTCCTGAGGAGGAGGGCCGCGCGACAATTCCGAAAACTTGCAATCGTCTCGCAGCGGCAGGTTCAGCCTCGCCCGCCGGGGTTGACACATAGGGAGGAAAGAGATGTCGAAATTCAGGATGGCCGGCCTGCTCTGCGGGGTCGCGATCGGCTCGGTGGTCGCGACGGGTGCCTTCGCACAGGATGACGCGAACGCCATCACCATCGTCACACCCTACGCTTTCGACAATATCGACGCCTGCAACTCGTCCTCCGAGGTCGGGCTGGTGGTGCGCGAGAATGTCGTCGAAGCGCTGACCCACCTCAACCCCGAGAGCGGCAAGCCTGAACCCCGCCTCGCCACCTCGTGGGAGCAGGTCGAGCCGACGGTCTGGCGCATCAAGCTGCGCGAGGGAGTGACCTATTCCGATGGCAGCGCCTTTGACGCCGAGGCGGTCTCGCGGTCCATCGAACGCATGTTCAACCCCAAGCTCGACTGCCTCAACCGCGGCAAGCTTTTCGCCAATATTCGCCTGACTCCGAAGGTCGTCGACAGCCATACAATTGATATATCGACCGAGAAGCCTCAGCCCTTGATGCCGATCTTCATGAGCTTCCTGACCATCGAGTCGCCCAAGACCGATTTCGACGCGATGACCAGCACCCCGGTCGGAACCGGACCATTTGCCATTCCCCAGCGCAATGCAGGCGACGCGATCGTCCTTGTCCGTCAGGACAAATACTGGGGCGAGGCTCCGGCGGTCAGCAAGGCGACATATGTCCGTCGCGACGAAAGCGCGCTGCGCGCCGCGATGGTCGAGGTGGGCGAGGCCGATATCGGGCTCAATATCGCCATTCAGGACGCGACCAATCCCGAAACCGACCACGGATATCTGAATGGCGAGACGACGCGCCTGCGCTTCAGCTTCGAAGGCCCGCTTGCCGATATCCGGGTGCGCAAGGCCATGAACCTTGCCATCGACCGCGAGGCGCTGCGCGACGGGCTCTTCAATCAGGACTACGCCATCGCGACCCAGATGTTCCTGCCACGCATCAATGGCTACAACCCGGACATGAAGCCCTGGCCCTATGATCCGGAACAGGCCAAGGCGCTCATCAACGAGGCGAAGAAGGACGGGGTAGATGTCGGCGCCGAAATCCCGCTGATCTCGCGCATCAACTTCTATGCCAACGGGCAGGAGACGATGGAGGCGATGATCGCCATGTGGCAGATGGTCGGCCTGAACGTGAAGCTGCAGCCGATGGAACGCGCGCAATGGCTGAAGCTCGTCAACAAGCCCTATGCCGAGCCGCGCCCCGCCATGCTGATCCAGGAGCAGCATGACAACAATTCGGGCGACGCCACTTTCACCATGCATTTCCGCTATCACTCGACCGGGCAGCAATCGGAATTCGGCGACCCGGAACTCGACCGCCTGATCGACGCGGCGGACGCGGCCTCGGGGGATGAGCGGGTGAAGCTATTCCAGCAGGCCAATGCCTATTCCGCCGAGAATGTCGTGCCCGACGTCATGATGTTCCACATGGTCAACTACATGCGCATCTCGGACCGGCTGGAATTCAAGCCGGACGGCGTGACCAGCACGATGATGGAGCTGTCGCAGATCAAGTTCCGCGGAACCAACTGAGCCAAGGGCCGGGCGCGCGCCGCCCGGCCTTTTCGCCGACCACGGGCGCGGCCCGCGCCGATGATTTGGGAAGGAAGCCCCATGCGCTCCTATTTCCGCCAACGTACGATGCAAAGCGCGATCTCGCTCTTTGGCCTTGTCGTGCTGGTGTTCTTCCTCGCCCGGCTGACGGGCAATCCGACCGACCTGCTTCTGCCGGTGGACACACCGCTGGCCGTGCGCGAGGAATTCGCGGCGCGCCACGGCTTCGACCAGCCTATGCTGGTGCAGTTCGGGCGCTATCTCCTCGATCTGCTGCAATTCGATTTCGGCGAGTCGCTGCGCGACGGCCGCCCCGCGCTGCAGATGGTGCTGCAGGCCTTCCCGACCACGCTGCTGCTGTCGTTCTGGGCGATGCTGATCTCGCTCGTGATAGCGATCGTCACCGGTTCGATCGCCGCATGGCGGCCCGGCGGGGTCTTTGACCGTATCGCCAGCCTGATTTCGCTCGCCGGGGCCTCGATCCCGAATTTCTGGATCGCCATTGTCGGCGTGCTGGTCTTTTCGGTGTGGCTGCGTGCGCTGCCGACCTCGGGGACCGGGACGCCCTGGCACTGGATCATGCCGGTCACGGTGCTGTTCGTGCGGCCTTGCGGGGTGCTGACGCAGGTCGTGCGCTCGTCGATGATCGACGCGCTGGCCTCGCCCTATGTCAAGACGGCGCGGGCGCGCGGGGTGCGCAGCCGGGTGGTGATCTTTGGCCATGCGCTGAGGAACGCCATGCTGCCGGTGGTCACCGTCGCAGGCGATCAGGCCGCGGGCATGGTGAATGGCGCCGTGATCGCCGAGACGGTCTTCGGCTTTCCCGGCATCGGCAAGCTCATGATCGACTCGATTATGTTCCGCGATTTTGCCGTGATCCAGGCCGCCGTCATGGTCACGGCAGTCGCGATCTTTGTCCTGAACATCCTGATCGACCTTGCCTATGCGCTGCTCGATCCCCGTGTGAGGCATGGCTGAGATGTCCGATATGACCCATCCGACCGCCGCGGCGAAACCGCCCCGCGAACATGCGCTGGCCGAAGCCTTCCTGATGCTGTGGCGCGACAAGTTCGCCTTTCTCAGCGCGTGTTTCCTGCTGCTCGTGGTGATCGCGGCCCTGTTCGGCCCGTCGCTGCTGCCCGATCAGGCGCTGCAGATGAACCTGCGCGGCCGGAACGCCCCGCCGTTCGAGCTGGAACGCGGCTGGCTGTATATCCTTGGCGCCGACAATATGGGGCGCAGCCTGCTGGCCCGGCTTGTCATCGGCAGCCGCTATACGCTGATGATCGCGGGCAGCGCCGTGGTCCTTGCGCTGGTCGTGGGCACCATCCTTGGGCTGATCGCCGGCTATCGTCAGGGTCGCGTCGCCACGATCATCCTGCGCGGCGCGGATATCCTGATGTCCTTCCCCTCGCTGCTGCTGGCGCTGATCGTGCTGTTCGTGCTGGCGCCCAGCGTCGGGAATGTGGTCCTCGTCCTCGCCCTCAGCCGCGTGCCGGTCTATCTGCGGACCTGCCGGGCCGAGGTGCTGGAAATTCGCGAGCGCCAGTTCGTCAAGGCCGCCCAGGTTCTGGGCGCGTCCCATGCCCGCATCGTCTTTCTGCACATCCTTCCCAATGTGGTGCCGACGCTGATGACGCTCGCCACGCTGGAATTCGCCGCGGTGATGCTGTCGGAAAGCTCGCTGTCGTTCCTTGGGCTGGGCGTGCAGGCGCCTGCGGTGACCTGGGGCCTGATGGTCGCGGATGGGCGCGGCTACCTCGCCTCGGCCTGGTGGCTTTCGTTCTGGCCGGGCGTCGCGATCTCGCTCACCGCGATTTCCGCGAACCTCATGGCCAACTGGATCCGCACCGCGACCGACCCCGCCCAACGCTGGCGGCTTGAGAAAAGGACACGCGCATGACCGGGCATCTTCTGGAAGTCGAGAATCTTTCCGTCCGCTTTCACTCGCGCGGCAGGATCGTCGATGCGGTCAAGTCGGTCAGCTGGCACCTCGACCGCGGGGAAACGCTGGCGATCCTCGGGGAATCCGGTTCGGGCAAATCGGTCTCGGCCTCGGCGGTCATGGGACTGATCGATACGCCCCCGGGCGAGATTCTGTCGGGCAGCATCCGTTTCGACGGCCGCGGGATCCTGGGACTGTCGGCAAAGGACCAGCGCGCGCTGAACGGGCGGCGGATCGCGATGATCTTTCAGGATACGCTGGCCGCGCTGAACCCGGTCCATACCGTGGGCCACCAGATCAGCGAAAGCATGACCGCCCATGGCGTCCCGCCCGAGCGCGCGCGGACAAGGGCCATCGAATTGCTGGAACGTGTCGGCATCCCCGAACCCGAGCGGCGCTTTCACGAATATCCGCACCAGTTCTCGGGCGGGCAGCGCCAGCGCGTGATGATAGCGGCGGCCATCGCAATGGAACCGGACGTGCTGATCGCGGATGAGCCGACCTCGGCGCTTGATGTCACGGTTCAGGCGGGAATCCTGAAACTGCTGAAGGAGCTTCAGGCCGAAAACGGCATGGGCATCCTGATGATCACCCATGACCTTGGCGTCGTGGCCGAGATCGCGGATCGCGTCGTGGTGATGTCTCAGGGCGAGGTCGTCGAACAGGGGCCATTGGCCGAGGTGCTGGGCGCGCCGCGCCACGCCTACACGCGTCGCCTGCTCGACGCGGTCCCGGGCCGTCATGGCTATCCGCCTGCCCGCGACCTCTCGTCCGAGGCGCTGATCGAGATCCGCGGATTGTCAAAATATTACGGCGTCTTGGCCGGTGTCCTGAAGACGCCCACGGGGCGCGAGATCAAGGCGCTGGACGATGTCAGTCTGACGCTGAACAAGGGCGAGGTGCTGGGCGTCGTCGGCGAAAGCGGTTCGGGCAAGACCACGCTCGTCAACACGCTGCTCGGGCTGGTCGATCCGACCAAGGGCGAGGTGCTTTACCGTGGCAAATCGATGCTGGGACCGGGCAACCGCGAGATTGCACGCAATGTGCAGGTGGTGTTTCAGGACCCGACCGCATCGCTGAACCCGCGCATGAAGGTCGGGCGCATCATCGCGGAACCCTGGGCCATCCATCGCGGTGTGCTGCCGCGCGCGGAATGGCCGCGCCGGGTGGCCGAACTGCTGGAGCAGGTGGGCCTGCGCCCCGAACATGCCGACCGCTATCCGCACCAGTTCTCGGGCGGCCAGCGCCAGCGCATCGCGATCGCACGCGCATTGGCCCTGAAGCCCGAGGTTATTATCTGCGACGAGGCGGTCTCGGCGCTCGATGTCTCGATTCAGGCGCAGGTGATCCAGTTGCTCAAGGACCTGCGCCGGGATCATGGCCTGTCCTATCTGTTCATCGCCCATGACCTTCCTGTCGTGCGCGATTTCGCCGACCGCACCATCGTCATGCAGGGCGGCCGCATCGTCGAATCCGGCGTCACTGCCGAGATCTTCGAGCACCCCCGGCACCCCTATACCCAGAAGCTGCTCGCTTCCCGCCCGGTCGAGGAACGGATGCGCGGCCATATCACGGAGCCTGCCGAATGACCCGCCTTGTTGCTGCCGAAAGGGCGGCGGAACTGTTGCTGCGCTCGCGCCTTGACGGCGCGCCGCTGGCCGAATTGCCGCAGGATCTTGCCCCTGCCTCGCTGGCCGAGGCCTATGCGGTTCAGGACGCGACGCTGCGCCAGATCGGCCCCGCCGGTGGATGGAAAGTCGCGGCAAAACCGGATGGAGAGCCGCGCTGCGCCGTCCTGCCCGCCTCGGCCTTCCACGCTTCGGGAGTGACGCTGAAGGTCCCGCCCGCCGGGTTCGAGGCCGAGGTCGAGACGGCCTTTGTCTTTGCCACCGGCCTGCCCGCCCGCACGCGCCCCTATCAGACCGATGAGGTCGCGGCGGCCATCGGGTCGATGCATCTGGCGGTCGAGCTGATCTCGTCGCGCTTCATCGACCGCAAAAGCATCCCGCCGCTGTCGCCCATCGCCGATCTTCAGGGCAATGCCGCCGTCATCCTTGGCCCCGCCATCGCGGGCTGGCGCGACATCGACCTTGCCGGGCTGGCGCTGACGATGCGGCTGGGGGATGCGCTGACAGAGGGGCCACAGAAAAACCTTGGCCTGCCCCAGACGCTGGACGTGCTGACATGGCTTGCCAATCACGCCCTGACGCGGGGCGGCGGCCTTGCGCGCGGGGATGTGGTCATCACCGGCGCGCGTCTTGGCCCCGCGCCCTTGGGCGATGCGGACAGCTTGAGCGCAGAATGCCCGCAGATGGGCCAGGTTACCGCGAAATTCAGCCGCTAGGCGGCAGTCCGAAACCACAAAGGGAGACGAATAGAATGCACGGGTTCCAAATCCACCGCCGCGACAGCGTGGCGCCCAAGGCTCTGGTCGAGCGCTTCCGCCAGATCCCCGTCGCCAATGTCAGCGACGTGATGTCGCGGATGACGGCAGGCGGTTCACGGCTGCGGCCGATGCATGACGGAACGCCGCTGGCCGGGATCGCGCTGACGGTCAAGACCCGGCCCGGCGACAACCTGATGATCCATCAGGCAATCGACATGGCAGGCCCCGGCGATGTCATCGTCGTCGATGCCGGGGGCGATCTGACCAACTCGCTGATGGGCGAGATGATGATGAACTATGCCGCCAGCCGCGGGATCGCGGGATTTGTGCTGGACGGCGCGATCCGCGACGCGGCGGTGATCCGCGCCGGAAGCCTGCCGATCTATGCTGCGGGCGTCACCCATCGCGGCCCCTACAAGGACGGACCGGGAGAGATCAACTGCCCGATCGCCGTGGATGGCATGGTCATCGCCTCGGGCGACATCATCCTGGGCGATGATGACGGCGTTTTGTGCATCCCCCAGTCGCAGGCCGAGGCCATCCTGACCGCCGCCGAGGAGAAATGCGCCGCCGAGGAGCGCACCCGCCTTGCCATCGCGGAAGGCCGCCTGAACCGGGACTGGGTGATGGCCGCCTTGCACCGGCAGGGCTGCGCCTTTCCGCCCCCCGATGCGGACCGGCTGGCAAGCTGAGCGCAACCGGCGCATGTTCAGGGAATGAGGGACACCCGAACCGATGCCGCGCCGGTTCCCGCCGGCGCGCTTTTCCTGACCTGTCTCAAGGTCGGCTCGCTCAGTTTCGGGGGCGGCCTGACCGGCTGGCTGCATCGCGAATTCGTCCAGCGCCGGGGCTGGGTCAGCGATGACGATTTTTCCGCCACGCTGGCCATCGCGCAGGTTCTGCCCGGCGCGAATGTGGTCAATCTTGTCGTCTGTCTGGGCGAGGAATTGCGCGGCCCCCTTGGCGCGGTGGCCTGCGTCACGGGCTTTCTGCTGCCCCCGGTCCTGTCCGTCCTTGGCCTTGCCTTGCTGTTCGACCGGCTGGGCCAGTTCCCCGCGGTCGAAATCGCGATGCTGGGCATCGCCTGCGCCGCGCTGGGGATGCTGCTTCAGATCTGCTGGCTTGGTCTCAAGCGTGCAAAGGGATCCCCCCGGCGTCTTGCCGTGATCGCCGCGGTGGTGGTGGGAGTGACCGTGCTGAAGCTGCCCATGATCCTTGTCGTGCTGCTGGTCGCGCCGGTCAGCGTCTGGCTGGTCTGGAGGCGGGGATGACGGACCCACTGTGGCAGATCCTGTGGCATATGGTGCCGCTGTCGCTGGCCTCCTTCGGGGGTGGTCCGGCAATTATCGCCGGGCTGGATGTTATGGTGCGGCAGAACGGCTGGATCGCGCCGCAGGACTTCCTGCATCTTTTCGCTATCTCGCGCGCGGCGCCGGGACCGGGCACGACGCTGGCCACGCTGATCGGCTGGCGGCTGGCGGGCTGGACGGGCGCGACGCTGGCCTCGCTCGCGATCTACCTGCCCTCCTCGCTCGTCTGCTATCTGGTCTATCGCGCGACCAGCCGCCACAGGGACAGGAAATGGCACCGCGCGATGCGCGAGGGGCTTGCCCCGGTCGGAACCGGGCTCGTCATCTCGGGCAGCATCGCGCTGATCCAGATTTCGGGGAATGGCTGGGCGGGGCCGGCGATTTCGGTTGGGGCCTTCCTGATCTTTCAGGGCCTGCCCCGGATTCCCGCCGTGCTGGTCCTGATGGCGGGCGGGGCGGCAAGCCTGCTGCTTGCCGCCCTTTCCTAGTCAGATCGCCGCGCGGGGATCCTTGCGGGCCAGCCGGGCCAGCAGATAGTCGATCTCCTCGCGTCCACGCGGGGTCAGGGCGGTGCCGGGCCTGCGCTGGATGTCGCAGGCAATCGCGCCGCGCCGCATCAGCAGGTATTTGCGCACGGCCAGCCCGACGCCCTGCTGCTGCTCCATGCGGATCAACGGCAGATGCGCGTCGAACAGGTCATGGGCTGCATCGCGCTGCCCCTCGCGATGCAGCCGGTCCATCTCGACCAGCGCATCGGGAAAGGCATATCCCGTCATCGCCCCGTCCGAGCCGCGCTCCGGCTCGAAATCCAGAAACATCCCGCCATTCGCCGTCAGGATCGAAAACGCACGCATCCCGCCCGAGGCCTGCGCCGCCCGGATCGCAGAAAGCTTTTCAAGCTGCGGCCAGTCCTCGGCCTTCAGCATGACGCAGGACGGGTGGTCGGCCACGATCCGCCCGATCATCGGCACCGACAGCACGACCGAGAGCGTCAGCGGGTAATCCTGCAAGGCCCAAGGCGTATCCTGTCCGATGGCATCAACCGCATTCCTGAAATGCGCCGCGATCTGCTCGTCCGAACGCAGGCCGGCATGGCCCGCGATCATCACCCCCGCAGCGCCCAGATCCATGACCTCGCGCGCGAGCCGGCCCATCGCGGCAAAGCTTGGGTTCGAGACGCCGACCACGACCGGCACCCGCGCCCGCGCGATGACGCGGGCGGCGATCTCGCGGCTTTCCTCGGGCTCAAGCTTGCCTGCCTCGCCCAGGATGCCAAGGATGGTGATGCCCGTGGCGCCCGCATCCTGATAGAAGTCGGTCAGCCGGTCGAGGCTGTCCCAATCTACCGACATGTCCGGACGAAAGGGCGTCGCGGCGATCGGATAGACGCCCTTGGTCTCGATACCGAAGCTCATTTGCCCTCCCTGAATGCGGCGTAGCGGGCTTTGGTCTCGTCGTTCATCGGATAAAGGCCGGGCAGCGGCACCCCGCGATCGACCTCGGTCATGATCCAGGCCTCCTGCGCCTCCTGCTCGGGCGCCTCGGCCACGACGGCATCGAGGAGCGCCGCCGGGATCAGCACCGCGCCATCATCATCCACGACCACGATATCGTCGGGAAAGACCGCGACCCCGCCGCAGGCGATGGGCTGCTGCCAGCCGACAAAGGTCAGCCCCGCGACCGAGGGCGGGGCCGCGATCCCGCTCGACCAGACCGGCAGACTGGTGCCATGCACCCCGGCCGCATCGCGCATCACGCCGTCCGTCACCAGACCGGCCACGCCGCGCTTGGCCATCCGCGCGCACAGGATATCGCCAAAGATCCCGGCATCAAGGACGCCCATCGCATCAGCGACGGCGATGCAGCCCTCGGGCATTGCCTCGATTGCCGCCCGGGTCGAGATGGGCGAGGCCCAGCTTGCGGGCGTCGCCAGATCCTCGCGCGCCGGGACGAAGCGCAGGGTGAAGGCCGGGCCGACCAGTCGCGGCTGGCCCGGGCGGAACGGCCTTGTTCCCCGCATCCAGACATTGCGCAGACCCTTTTTCAGCAACACTGTCGTCAGCGTCGCCGTCGACACCGCCTCGAGAACCTCTTTGACTTTCGGATCCATCCACTCCCCCTTCAGATGCTTTGGATCAGCCCGCCATCGACACGGATGACAGAGCCGGTGATATAGCTGGCGCGCTCCGAGGCCAGATAGGCCACCGTATCGCCGTATTCCCTTGGCTCGCCATAGCGGCCCAGCGGAATCGACGCGGTCGAGGCGGCCGCGACCTCCGCGAGGTTTTTCCCCTCGCGCTTCGCGCGCTGCTCGTCGAGAAAGGCGATGCGCTTGGTGGCGATGCGGCCGGGCAGCACGATATTGCTGGTGATGCCGGACCGCCCGACCTCGCCCGCCAGGGTCTTCGACCAGCCGACAAGGCTTGCCCGCAGCGCATTCGATAGCCCCAGATTGGCGATCGGCGCCACGACCCCGGACGAGGTCGAGGTGATGACACGCCCCCAGCCCGCGGCCTTCATCCCCGGCAGGACGGCATCGGTGATCGCGATGACCGACATGACCATGGCGCGGAAATGCCTCTCCCATTCCTCGGGAGACTGACCCGAGACAGGCGTGGGTGGTGGACCGCCGGTATTGTTCACAAGGATTTCGACCGGGCCGAATGTTGCTTCGATCCCCGCGAGATGCTGCGGGATCGAGCTCAGGTCGGCCAGATCCCACGTCACCGCCTGCGCCGCTCCCCCTGCGTGGGCGATGTCCTCTGCCGTCGCCTGTGCCGCCTCGGCCACGATATCGGCTGCGACCACCCTTGCGCCCTCGGCTGCAAGGCTGCGGGCGATTGCCCCGCCGAGTCCGCCCCCGGCGCCAAAGACCAGCGCGACCCGCCCCTTCAATCCTAAGTCCATTGCCGTCCTCCTCTGTCACCTCAGGGATACACGGCGACACAGGCAAGAAAAACATGGCCTATTCTGTCTTTAGACGATAGCTTTCCTATCTTATGGATACGCGGTTCATCGAGACTTTCCTTGCGGTTGTGGATCACGGCAGCATGGCCGAAGCCGCACGGCGGCTGGGCCTGACCCCGGCTGCAGTGGCGCAACGCATGCAGGCGCTGGAAACCGAGCTTGGGGCGAAGCTTCTGCGGCGGGTCGGAAAGCAGGTGCGCCCGACCGAGGCGGGTCACGCCATCCTTGAACCGGCGCGCAAGATGGTCGCGGATGCGCGGCTTATGCGGTCACGCGCCAATGCCGGGTTGACCGCTGGCGAGTTGCGGCTTGGCGCCATATCCACCGCCCTGACCGGGCTTTTGCCGCAAGCGCTGCTGCGCCTCAGGCACCGCTTTCCCGCGGTTGAGCTCTTTGTCCTGCCCGGCGCCTCGGCCGACCTTCATGCCGCGCTCGACGCGGGCAGGATCGATGCCGCGTTGCTGGTGCGCCCCCCTTTCGAGATCCCGAAAACGCGGGACTGGCATGTGGTCAGGCGCGAGCCATTGATCCTGCTCGTCCCCGTCGATCTGGCCGATCGCGATCCGCTGGAACTGATCGCGACCCAGCCCTTCATCCGCTATGACCGCGCGAACTGGGGTGGACGGCTCGCGCAGGCCTGGCTTGAGGCAAACAACCTGCGGCCTCGCGAGTGGCTTGAACTGGACCAGCTCGAGGCGATCTCGGTCATGGTCAGCAATGGTCTGGGTATTTCGGTGCTGCCCGATTGGGCGCCCCCCTGGCCCGAAGGGGTTGCCGCGCGGCGCATCCCCCTGCCCGCTCCGGCCATGGAGCGCGAGATCGGCGTGCTCTGGAATCGCGACAGCCCCGGTGTCCGCCTTATTGATGCAGTGATAGGGGCCCTGTCTGAGACAGCGTCATCTATAGGGTAGGGGTTGATGAGGACTGGCGCCGAATCCACGCGCCACGCGCAAATCAAGGCTGAGCCCAATCGCAAAGCAAGACGCTTGCTACCGGTTGCGGTAGATAAGTCCAACCGATCGCAAGGAGATGGGTCGACCGCGTCCCTCCCCCTCCGAACTCGACACGGTTGCTTTCCGCCTAACCCAAATTGCCCGGAAATCCGCCTCGCCAGCTACCCTGAACAGCCGCCAGATCATCGCAATCTGCCACCGGCTCAATGCCACACCGAGAAAATGCCTCGGCTATCGCACTACCGCCGAAGTCTTCCGTGAGGCAACTTATGCCCGATACAGGTCCCCTGCCCTAACCTCACCAGCGTCAGGGTCGCGTCTCAATCTGAAACCACGTTCGGTATCCTCACCTGTCCTTGCAGGACGATCAGATTCTTACTGGGTCGAGACACCTGTTCGTTACGATCCCACCAAGGGCGGCAGGCGGGGCAACGTTGGCCATGGTCAGGCCTGCAGAAATTCATGCCAGCGCCGAACCAGGTAATTGTGTTCCGGCATGATCGTGCTCCAGACAGTAACGTTGGAAAGACGCTGCCGATAATCGCCCCCGGCGCGGCGCTCTCCCTTTTTCACAACGATCGTCCCGGTCATGTCCGGCAGATCAACCGCCGCCGGAAGGCCGCCATACCAATAGTCCCATTCCTGATCCGTCAGCGTATCGGACAGGCGGGAGGGTACCGAGATGTAATAGCCCTGTCGCGCCATGATTGCGCCTGGATCGCCCTCCAGCCACCAATTCAGATACCGATAGGCCATCTCAAGCCGCTTGCCTTCAACAGCGGCCGAAATGCACATGCCGGAATGCCAGCCCCGATAGCCTTCGACCGGGGCGGCATAGATCAACTCGCGACCCTGCCCGCGCATTCCATAATAGGCGGGCGACCAAAGCGACGAGACGACACAGCCCGAAGTAGACAGAAGTCGGATCGAATCCTCGGCCGAACTCCAGAAACGGCTGAAATGCCCGCTGCGCTTTCGCGCCATGAGATGCCCAAACATCTCGTCGATCTCTTCGATGGTCAGGTCGCCGGGATCGTCTACCTGCATCAGTCCCGCCGCCTGAATGGCCATAGCCAGTTCGACCGCGCTTGCCGCAGGGTCCAGGCTCAGCGCACAGCGGCCATGCCAGCGCCCGTCGAGAAGCCAAGCCCAGCTTTCCGCCTCGTCCCGCTGCCGTCGCGCAGCAAGTTCCGGCGTATAGGCAAAGCTGTCCACGTTATAGGAGGTGGGCAGCATCGAGATGAGCGGCGTGGCAGAAACGGGCGTGGCAGAGAGCGAACGATCGCCCTGCACATAAAGGACATCCGCAGGACGCGTTCCGAAACCCTTTCCGGCACCCGCAAATACATCCGACGCGCGGACATGGTGCCAATGCGTAATCCGGCCGGTGTCGATCGGCTGTATCGACCCCGCCGTCCAGAGCAGGTCGACCGAATGAAACCACTGGTCATAGACGTCATAGCTTTCCGGAGACAGCACGCCGCGGCTTTGGCAGGACAACCCGTCAAGCACCTCGAACTCGATCGGGAAATCCAGATCCGCATGGGCCCGGCGACGCAGCGCCTCGGTCAGCGTGGCTGACGTGCCGATGACCTTCAGCGCCTCAGCCATCATGTCCCCGGTAAACCGGCGTCATATAGGGCGTCATGCCAGGCGCTTCGAGCAGCGACAGGACGCGCAGCCGGGCAAGGGCCAGCGCCTCGATCCGGCACAGGTGGTCGCGCAGCACGGCCTGCGCCTGTCGGACTTGCCCCCCCTGCAAGTGCCGCAGGATTTCGGCATATTCCTTCAGCGCCTGCAGGTCGTCGATGATCGGAAAATGCCGTCTGAACAGACGCGGGACCAGAAGAGACAGCTGATTGCGGCGGATGGAGCCCAGCAGGCGGGAATTGCGCACGCCCGTGAACATGTCCACGAACATCGCCTCATCCAGCCGGTCGAGAACCGCGGCGCCACAGGCGGGGAAGCTGTCGATCACCGCCTCGATCTTCGCCAGAAGTGGGCCAAGGTCACCGTGGCTGCGATCGGCCGCGACCAGCGCAAGCGCCTCGGGTTCAAGAAGGCGGCGCATCTGCAACGTGTCTCTCAGGTCGCGGGCCGTCATCTGCCCGACGATCCAATGGGACTTGCGGTTCTTTTCGATCAGGCGCCGGTCCATGAGGCGCCAAAGCACCTCGCGCGCGACGGTGCGGCTAACGTTGTAGTAGTCGCCCAGCTCGGCTTCCTGAATGCGGAAGGTTCCGAAAGGCATGCAGCCTGTGACCACATCGGCCACCTGCGAAAAGATCCGCTCCCATGAGGCGGTGCGCTCGATGCCGTGGGTTTCGGAGGTCAGGATTTCCTGCAAGCGCCGGGAGGACAGGCGCAGGGGGGCGCCGGATCGCCCCGCAACATAGCCCTGACCCGAGGCCGGAGTGACAAGCCCCTCCGCCGCCAGCATGGCCAGCGCCCGACGCACGGGTGCCCTGCTCATCCCGAGTTGACTGGAAATCGGCGCCTCTTTCAGCACCGCCCCTTCGGGAAGCTGGCCTGCCAGGATCTTGGCCGCAAGCAGGTCGCGGACCGAGTCATAGAGGAATGCGTTGCCCGCATCCCTTTCCCGCCCCTCCCGCCCGTCGCTGTCCGAAGCCATGTCGAAATTCGTCCAATGCCCAGAATTCGCGCAAGCTCCGAGGCAAGTCGCACAAGCTTTCCCGGAAACCCCGCATTGGCTTCATTCTATACATTCCTGGGCCTCGGATGGAAATGTGCATTGCATCCTAAAGACAGTTTGCTACCGTATTTTCATCGCCGCCGAGTCTGAGAAGGTCGTAAAAACTGGCCCGGACCCGGCACCAACCGTGGCACGGGCCATGGGAATCCACAGGGAGAGGTGGCATGACTCAATCTAACGGAAAGGATTGCGCGGGGCTGACGCGTCGCGGGTTTCTGAAGACCTCGGCTGCGACGGCCGGCGTGACGGTCGGCTCGGGGATCATCGGCGCTCCGATGATCTGGGCGCAGAACATCAAGGACGTGACCCTGAACCAAGTCGGGCCGTCCTATTCGGTCATTGCCGATATCGCCGAAAAGGCCAGCGCCGATCTGGGCTTCAAGATCGTGCCGCAAACAGCCGACAGCACGGCCCTGATGGCCAAGGTTGTCAGCCAGCCCGAGACCATCGACATCGCCGACCTTGAATTCTGGGCGATGCAGAAGGTGTGGCGTTCGGGCAAGCTGCAGCCGGTAGAAGTGGCCAAGATCGCGAACTGGTCCAAGATGACGCCGCTGATGAAGGACGGCAAGAATTTCGACGGCTCCGAGCTTTCGCGCCAGGGCACCATGCCGTTCGAGGTGATGTTCACCGGTGGCCCCGGCGATACCAGCTTTGCAGGGGAGGCGACCGACTACGCCACCACCATGCCCACGATCTTCAATGCCGACACGGTGGGCATCCGCTCGGACCTGATCGGGCGGCCGGTTGAAAGCTGGGCCGAACTGTTCAACCCCGAGTTCAAGGGAAAGACCGCGCTGGTGAACATCCCGCAGATCGGGATCATGGATGCGGCCATGGCGATCGAGGCGATGGGCGAGCTGACCTATGGCGACAAGGGCAATATGACCCGCGAGGAGATCGATCACACCATTACCCGGTTGATCGAGCTGAAGAAGGCTGGCCAGTTCCGCGCCTTCTGGAGCACCTTCGACGAATCCGTGAACCTGATGGCCGGAGGCGAGGTGGTGATCCAGTCGATGTGGTCGCCCGCTGTCACCGCCGTCAAGTCACGGGGCATCGGATGCGTCTATCAGGGGCTGAAGGAAGGCTATCGCGGCTGGGGCCTCGGGATGGGTCTGATGGGCCATCTGGAAGGGCTGAAGCTGGAAGCCGCCTATGAATACATGAACTGGTATCTGACAGGCTGGCAGGGTGCGTTCATCGCGCGGCAGGGCTATTATTCCTCAGTTCCCGAGACTGCCAAGGCCAATCTGACCCCGAATGAAATCGGCTATTGGTACGAGGGCAAGCCCGCGACCGAGGACATCCTGGACCCCTATGGGGCGGTGATGGACAAGGCCGGCGCCGTACGCGACGGCGGCTCGTTCGAGGATCGCATGGGCAATGTCGCCTGCTGGAACACGGTGATGGACGAAGAGCGCTATATGGTCCAGCGCTGGAACGAGTTCATTTCGGCCTGATCGCGCGGGGCAGGCCCACCGCCTGTCCCGGCATTTCCTTCGGAACGGCATCCGCCCGGAGAATTCCTGACATGTCCGCAAGATCGCCCGGCAGCGGGTCGCAGTTGACCCCGTATCTACAGGTCGCCCCGCTTGCCCTTCTCATTCTGGCGCTGGTCGGCATCCCGATCGGCACCGTCTTCATGCTGAGTTTCTGGGAGTCGGACGGGATATCGGTCTATCCCGCCTTCACCTGGCAGAATTACCATGACGTCCTGACTGCCAACGTCACGCTGTCCCTGTTCGCCAACACGTTGAAATACGCGGCGATCGTGCTGGTGGCGACGGTGCTGATCGGCTTTACCTGCTCGTATTTCCTTGTCTTTTACGTGCGCAATCTGAAATGGCAGATCGGGCTTTTCCTGCTCTGCACGATTCCGTTCTGGACCTCGAACGTGATCCGCATGGTCAGCTGGATCCCCTTTCTGGGCCGCGAGGGGCTGTTCAACCAGATGCTGATGCAGGCCGGCTTGATCAGCCAGCCGCTGGACATCCTGCTCTATTCCGATTTCGCGGTGGTCCTGACCTATATCCACCTGTTCACGCTGTTCATGATCGTTCCGATCTTCAACAGCATGGCCAAGATCAATCCCAACCTGATCGAGGCTGCGCGCGACGCCGGCGCCAATCCCTTCCAGATCCTGACCGGCATCATCATTCCGCTGTCGAAAACCGGGATCGCGCTTGGCTCCATCTTTGTCGTCACGCTGGTGATGGGCGATTTCTTCGTCGTCCGAGTCATGAGCGGGGGACAAAGCGCCTCGGTCGTATCGGCCATGAAGAACGAGATCGACCAGCTTTTCTATCCGCAGGCCTCGGCGATGGCGGTGTTGCTGGTCTTGGTGGTCGTCTTGATGATCTCGGCCATCCTGCGGGTGGTGGATATCCGCGCCGAGCTTGCAAGATAGGGGGGCGGTCATGTCGCAAAGCACACCCACGCGCCGGGGCGCCGACTTCTATATCCTCGCCGCCTTCTTCGGCCTTTTCGTGCTGTTCCTCTATGGACCGATGCTGATGATCTTCATCCTCAGCTTTCAGGGGCCGACGGGCGGGCTGACCTTTCCGATGCGAGGCGTATCTACCCACTGGTTCCACGACCTGTGGACGTCGAGCCGCTATGGCGACCTTAGTGGGGCCTTCCGCCGCTCGCTGATCCTTGGCATTCTGGCCATGCTGATCACGGCGACGGTGTGCCTGTTTGCAGCACTCGGCTTTCGCCGCAGGTTCTGGGGCGCGGGCCCGATCTTCTATCTGTCGATCATCAGCCTGATTGTTCCCGGCATCCTGCTGGGGCTGGGCATCAGCCAGCTTTTCCAGATTCTCGGCCTTCGGCTGAGCTGGTGGCTTTCGGGGCTGGGCGCGCATCTCAGCTGGACGCTGCCCTTCGGGCTTCTGATCATGTTCGCCGTGCTGAACCGCTTTGACAGCTCGTGGGAGGAGGCCGCCCGCGATGCCGGCGCGCGCCCCTGGCAGGTCTTGCGGCTTGTCACCGTGCCGATCCTGTTCCCCGGCCTGATCGCGGTCGCCCTGTTCGGCTTCACGCTCTCCTATGACGAGATGCCGCGCTCGCTTCTGACCGTCGGGGGCAAGAACACGCTTCCCATCGAGATTTCGAACATGACAACCAATGTCACGACGCCGGCGCTTTACGCGATCGGGACCGTTACCTCAGCCGTCAGCTTTCTGGTGATCGCGCTCGCCTTCGCGGGGATTGCCATCATCCAGAGGCAGCGGTCGCGCGCCAAGCGGGGAAAGAACTGAATGACCGAACAAAGTCGCATCGACATCCGCAATGTCACCAAGCTTTACGGGCGGGCAAAGGCTGTCAACAACGTCGACCTGACCATTGATGGCGGGGCCTATTGCTGCATGATCGGCCCATCGGGTTGCGGAAAGACTACACTCCTCAGGATGATCGCCGGGCATGAGACGCCGACCTCCGGCACCATTTCGATCGGCGGGACCGATGTGACGACAACCCGCACCGGAAACCGTGGAACGGCGCTGATGTTTCAGAACTACGCGCTGTTTCCGCATCTGTCGCTGACCGACAACGTGGCCTTCAGCCTGCGCGTAAAAGGGGTTCGCGCCGATGAGCGTCGGCGGGCAGCACGCGAAATGCTGGAGCGGGTGCAGCTCCTGCATCTGGCGGACCGGGTGCCGTCCGAGCTGTCTGGCGGCCAGCAACAGCGGGTCGCGCTGGCCCGCGCATTGATCAACAAGCCCAAGGTTCTGCTTCTGGATGAGCCGCTATCGGCACTGGACGAATTCCTGCGGTTGAAGATGCGGGTCGAATTGAAGCGATTGCAGAACGATCTGGGCATCACCTTCATTCACGTCACCCATACCCAGCCCGAGGCGATCGCTCTGGCGGATCAGGTGGTGGTGATGGATCACGGGTTGATCGAGCAGGCAGCCAATCCGCGCGAGATCTACAATCGCCCGCACAGCCCTTATGTCGCGCGATTCATGGGCGGCCAGAACGTGCTCGCCGGTCGGGTCGAAAGCACCGATGGTGTCACGGCGGTCGTGGCTGGGCAGAATGGGCTGACTTACGATCTTTCGGTCGGTCCCGAAGTCCGGAGCGGGCAGGAATTGCGATTTTCGGTTCGGAGGGACCGTATCGGGACGACAACCGGGGCCGTCCCGCGCAACGGCCTTTCAGGGACGGTCACGAATATCGAGTATCAGGGCACTTTCGTGAAGATCGCCCTCGATACCGGGCTCGACGAGGAATTCATCATCTACATGGACGATGACGCCTATTTCGCCCATCCCCGCGATGTGGGCGAGGTCGTTCATGCCGAATGGAACCCGGCGCTGAACCATCACCTGCCCGGCGCGAACAACTCGGCGGGCACGCCGCACGAGGATTAAGATGAAGCCCGCAGTCCAGATCATCGCCCTGGGCGGAACGATCGCCTGCACGCCCGATACCGGCGTCTCCGGCGTGGCGCCGGGTCTGACCGGCGCCGATCTGGTGGCGGCGGTCCCGCAGCTTGCCGGTCTGGCCGAGGTCTCGGCGCGCAATCTTTCGAACCTGCCCTCGACCGAGATCGGCGTTCCGCTGGTGATCGAACTGGCCAGCACGATACGCGCGCATGAGGCAAAGGGCGTCGCCGGCGTCGTGGTGACCCAGGGAACCGATACGATCGAGGAAACGGCGTTCCTGCTGAACCTGTTGCACCGGGGTCCGGGCCCCGTCGTGGTCACGGGCGCCATGCGCAACCCCTCGCTTCCGGGTGCCGACGGGGCGGCGAACCTGTTCAATGCCGTCGCCTGCGCGGTGGACCCGCAATGCCGGGATCTGGGGGTGATGGTCGCCTTCGACGACATGATCCATTCGGCCGCCTGGGTGCAGAAACGCGACACCTCGTCAACGGGCGCCTTCTGGTCGCCGGCCCCGCTGGGCTGGATGACCGAGGGGCGGCCTGCCCTTTATGCGAGGCCCCGGCGAAGCGCGGCCTTCGACCTCCCCCGCGACGCGGCCTTGCCCTTCGTCCCGATCCTGAAGCCGGGCCTTTCCGATCCGCCGCTGCTGGTCGAGGCCTGCCTTGCCGCCGGCGCAAGGGGAATAGTTCTGGATCTTGCGGGCGGAGGGCATGTGCATTCCGCATGGCTCGATCCCCTGACAAGGGCCGCACGGGATATTCCCGTCGTCTTTTCCAGTCGCACCCGCGGCGGGCGCGTGCTGTCAAAAACCTATGGCCAGATCGGGGGCGAGATAGATCTGCTGGCCCGCGGACTGCATGGCAGCGGCGATCTGGACGCGCTGAAGGCACGGCTGGTCCTGATGCTTGCCGTGATGACCGGCGCGTTCGAACGCTTCCACGAATTTAGCGATCTGGGGTGGCGGCAGGACTGATATCCGGCGTCGTTGCTGCTGGAAGACCCATGAAAAACTCAACTGGGAGACCATGATGGCAAAGAAGATATACTGCGCGTTCGGCACCGACATCGACTCGGTCGCGGGCTGGATAGGCTCCTATGGGGGCGGTGACAGCCCCTCGGATATCCAGCGGGGCATCTTTGCGACCGAGGTGGGCATCCCGCGTCTTTTGCGCCTGTTCAAGAAATACGACCTGCGCACCAGCTTCTTCATTCCCGGCCATTCGCTGGAAACCTTTCCGGACCAGATGCGGATGATCGTCGATGCCGGCCACGAAGTCGGCGCGCATGGCTATCTGCATGAGAACCCGATCGCGATGACCCCCCAGCAGGAGGAGGACGTTCTGGTCAAGTCCATCGAGCTGATCGAGGGCCTGACCGGACGCGCGCCGCGTGGATATGTCGCGCCCTGGTGGGAGATGTCGAACTCGACCGCCGCGCTGCTTCAGAAATACGATTTCAGCTATGACCACTCGCAGGGCTATCGCGACTTCCAGCCGTTCTATGCCCGCGTCGGCGATCAATGGAATGTCATCGACTATACCAAGCAGGCCAAGGACTGGATGCATCCGCTGAAGCACGGCAAGGAGATCGATCTGGTCGACATTGCGGCAAACTGGTATGTGGACGACCTGCCGCCGATGATGTTCATGAAGAAGTCGCCGAACAGCCACGGCTTCGTCAATCCCCGCGATATCGAGGAGTTGTGGCGCGATCAGTTCGACTGGGTCTATCGCGAGATGGACTATGCCGTCTTCGCCTTCACCATCCATCCCGATGTTTCCGGTCGCCCGCAGGTGCTTTTGATGCTGGAGCGCCTGATTGAATACATCAATGGCCATGATGGCGTCGAATGGGCAACCTTCGAGGAGATCGCCGACGACTTCCGCCAACGCTATCCCTTTGCCTCGGCCAACCGGCCCGAGGTGATCTGAACGAAAGGACGCGTCATGTGCAGTGCTTGCGGCTTTCCCGCCGCGCCCGGTCACTGGACGGATGCGGGCGCGCAGACGCCCGGAGACAGGCTGCGCCTGCGCTTTGCCAGGCTGGAGGCGATCAACCGCCTTCTCGCCGCCTATGGACTGAAGGCCTGGGATGATGGTGTGACCCCCGGCCTTCAGCTTTTCGCGCCGGGTGGGCAGCGCGAGCTGGTCCCGGATCTGGCATCGCTTTGGAAAGCGGCCGAGCGGATGGCGGGCCAGCCCGTCGATCCGCTCTCGGACCGTGCACTTGCCGGTGGCTGAGGCCACGCGGTCGGATGGCCGCCTGCCCGTGATCATCCTTGGCGGTTTTCTCGGGGCCGGGAAAAGCACCTGGCTGCGCCACCAGCTGCATGAAGGCCGCTTCGCCGGGTATCATCTCCTTGTGAATGAGGCTGCCGAAACCCCGGTCGACAACCTGCTGCTGAGTGGTGCCCGCAAGATCAGCGTGCTGGCCGGGGGCTGTGCCTGTTGTGCCGGGCTGCCGGATCTGCTGGCGACCCTGCGCGCACTATGTGACGCCGCAAGCGGCAAGGAGGCGGGGCGCATAGCGGGCATCCTGTTGGAAACCAGTGGCCTTGCCGATCCGGGTCGTATCGCGGCAGCGATGGCGGAGGATCCGGTTCTCTCGCGCCGCCTCGTCCTCGATCAGACGCTGGTTCTGGTCGACAGCCTGCACGGGGTGCAGCAATTGACCGCCGAGGATCTGGCACGTGCCCAGATCGAGGCCGCGGACGAGTTGATCCTGACCAAGCCCGCCGCGGCCGATCCGGTGACGCTGGCCCGGCTTGCCCTGTCCCTGAGCGTGCTCAATCCCGGTGCGATGCTTTCCGCCGCTGAACAGGGCGTGGCCGTGCCGCTGCCAGAGCCTGTCCCCGGACTTGCGCCCCTCGATCTGCCCGCCCTCGGTCGATCCGAACCGATCCTGCCCTACCGTCTTGATGTCGGCCGCGATGGCGGATGGGTGGCACTCTCGACCTGGCTATCGGCCCTGCTTCACGCGCGGGGCGATGACATCGTGCGGATCAAGGGAGTCGTCCGGACACCCGCCGGTCGGCTCTTGCTGCAATCCGTGCGGCGGGTGGTCCAGTCGCCCGAGATCCTTCCCGACGACGATGCGGCCCTTGCCGGACCCGCGCCAGAGGAGGGCGTCATCGTCCTGATCGGTCGCGGCATGGACGCCGAAAGGCTGGCCCTGTCATGGCGGCGATTTGGCACATGACAGGACCATAGCCCCCTAGTTCATCGGCACGCCCGCACCGCGGCTGGCCATGGGCGAGAGCGCGCGGGGCAGGAACTTGCCGCCTTCCTTCGCCCCGAGGATCTCGCCCTCCTGCATCACCACCTCGCCCCGCAGGATCGTTGCATGGGGCCAGCCCGTGACCTCGAACCCTTCCCACGGCGTATAGTCCGAGCCGTGATGCATCAGCGACTGACTGATCGTTACCTTGCGCGCGGGATCCCACAGCACGATGTCGGCGTCATAGCCCGCAGCGATCGACCCCTTCGAAGTCAGACCATAGATCCGCGCATGATTGGTCGAGGTCAGGGCAACGAATTCGTTCTCAGTGATCCGGCCCTTGGCCACGCCCTCCGACCAGAGGATCGGCATACGCACCGCGACCCCCGGAATGCCGTTCGGAACCCATTTGAAGGCGGTTCGCGCCTTGGGGTTTTTCTTGCCCATCTCGCCTTCGAAATAGAACGGGCAATGGTCCGAGGAAAATGTCTGGAACACCCCTGTCTGGATCCCGTTCCAGATCGCCTCCCAGCTTTTGTGATCGCGAGGCGGTGGCGAGCAGACATATTTGCTGCCGGTCTCGTCCATGTTCAGACCCTTGAGGTCATCCGCCGTCAGCGAGACATATTGGGTGCAGGTCTCGCCCATGATCTTCAGCCCGCGATTGCGCGCCCATCTGATCTGCTCCATCGCCTCGCCGCCCGAGACATGGACAATCATGATCGGAACGCCCGTCAGTTCCGCATGGCTGATGGCACGGTGGGCAGCCTCGCGCTCGACCGACTGGGGACGGGACACGGCATGGTAATAGGGCGCGACCTTTCCTGCCTTCTCAAGCTTTTCGGTCATGAAGCGGATGGCGTCATAGCCTTCGCAATGGACCATGACCAGGGCGCCATACTCGCCCGCGGCATCGAACACCTCGAGCAATTCGCGATCGTTCAGCACCATGTCCTCATAGGTCATGAAGACCTTGAGCGAGGTATAGCCCGCTGCCACTAGCGCGGGGAGTTCCTGCCCCAGCACGGCGGGGGTCGGATCGGTCAGGATCAGGTGAAAGCCATAGTCGCAATAGGACTGACCCTCGGCCTCCTTGTGGTAATCCTCGACCGCCTTGCGCAGGGACATGCCGCGCGATTGCAGCGCAAAGGGAAGAACGGTGGTGTTGCCGCCCGCGATGGCAGAACGGGTGCCGCTCTCAAAACCGTCGGCCATCGCCGGCCCGCCAAAGGCGGGTTGGGCCAAATGCACATGACTGTCTATGCCGCCGGGCATGACCCGAAGCCCGGTGGCATCTATCTCTTGCTTGCCCTTCGCCAGTTCCAGCCCGACCGCGATGATCTTGCCGTTGCGAATGCCGACATCCGCCCGCGCCGTGTCTGCGGCAGTGACCACGGTGCCGCCACGGATGACCAAGTCGTATTCCTGCATGATGTCCCTCCTCACACCATCACGTCGCCGCCATTGGGCGACAGCGTTTGCCCGCAATAGAACGCCCCGCCCTTTTCCGAGGCAAGCAGCAGCGCGGTCGGCGCGATCTCGTCCGGCTGGCCGAAACGCTCGACCGGCAACTGACCCTTCTTCATCGCGAGCCATGCGTCGCTGTGGCCCATCAGCAGCGGCGTTTCGACCGGGCCGGGAGCGATGCCATTCACCATGACATTATGCGCCGCCCCCTCGTAGGAAAGCGCGCGGGTCAGCCCCACGACACCCGCCTTGGCGGCGACATAGGCGGCAAGGCCCGGCGCGCCCTTATATGCCAGCTGCGAGGCGATGTTGACGATCCGACCGTAGCGCCGCTGCAGCATTCCCGGAAAATAGGCGCGGGTGACCAGAAAGACCCCGCGCAGGTTCACGCCCAGCATCCGGTCCCATTCGGCAACCGACACCTCGCCAAAGGGCTTGTCCTTGCCGCCGATGCCCGCGCAATTGACCAGAATGTCGGGCTCGCCGATCGCATCCCTGGTCCATTCGGCCAATGCCGAGACCTGCGCCTCATCGGCGACGTCGCATTCCATCGCGGCAAGCCTGTGCGACCGGGCATTGAACTGCTGGTCCAGCGCCTGCGCCCCGGATGCATCGCCAAAATGGCAGATCGCCACGTTGGCCCCCGCATCCGCGAACAGGCTGGCGATGGCCGCCCCGATGCCCCGACTGCCCCCGGTGATCAGGGCGTTGCGCCCCTTCAAGGAGAATGGTGTCGCGATAGCGTTCATTTCGTGCCTTCCTGAAGTCGAAGCCAGTCCAGATAGTTGCGTATGCCTTGTTCCAGGGTCATGCGTGGGCAATAGCCCAGATCGCGCTTGGCCGCGGAAATGTCGAAGCGTTCCTGGCGCATGTCGCCCGGATCATCGCCCGGGGCGACCTCGATCCTCGCCTCGGGGGTGACCCGCTTCACCGTATCGGCGACCTCTGCCAGCGTCAGCCACGACCCTCCAGTGATATTATAGGCCTGTTGCGGCAGCGCCTCCCGGTCAAGGGCTGTGATCATCGCGTCGCATGCGTCGTCGATGTGCAAATACTGGCGCGGGAAATCGCGCCCATAGGGGATATGCGTCGTCCGCCCGGCCATGACATCGACCAGCATCTGCCGGATCAAGCAGGCCGTGCTGCGGCGCGGGCCATAGACCCAGCCGATGCGCAGGTTCACCGTGTCCACGCCGAATTGCAGCTTATAGGCGTTCATCACGTGCTCAGCAGCGGCCTTCGACGCGCCATACATCGTGTCCGGGACCATGACCGTATCCTCGGAAACGGGGGCCGGGGGCGTCACGCCATAGGCGGTCGCGGTCGAGGCGAAAACCACCCGTACGCCCCCGATGATCCGGGCAAGCTCACCTATATTCGCGGCGCCGCCAATATTGACCTGCACCATTTGGATCGGATGGTCGGGCGACACCATCGGCCCCGAAAACGCCCCGCAATGGACGATCTTTCCGATGTCATGCGCCCTTGCGATGGCATGAAGGCCGTGGATGTCGGTCACGTCGCATTCGCGGACCTCGCGCCCGTCCACCTCTGTCGCCACGCGGTCGACGGCAATGACCCTGGTTCCGCGATCCTCGAGCTTGGTCCGCACCGCATTGCCGATCAGGCCGGCGGCGCCGGTGACCAGAACATGTCTCTCGCTCATTGGGGTTCCTTCACGGTCAGGCCGCATAGCGTTCGATCGGCAGTTCCGCGCCGAGAAGCATACGGGTGTAATCATTCTGCGGGTTGGCAAAGATGCGTTCTGTCTCCCCAATCTCGACGATCTTGCCGTGGCGCATCACTGCCACGTTATGTGCCAGCGAGCGGACCGAGTTCAGGTCGTGGGTAATGAACAGCGTCGCGAGATGCATCTCGCGCTGCAACTCGCGCACCAGGTCAATGATCTGCGCGCGCACCCGGATGTCGAGCGCCGTCGTTGGTTCGTCAAAAACCACGAAATCCGGACGGGTCGCCAAGGCACGCGCCATCCCGACCCGCTTCTGCTCGCCCGCGGTCAACTCATGGGGATAGACCTCGGCCAGACGCGCGGGCAGGCGGACAAGGTCAAGCATCTCCTGCACCCGCGCTTTCCGCGCGACCGGGCTGGCCATCGTCGGGTCAAGCGCAAGCGGTTCAGCGATCAGCCGGGCCACCGTCCAGCGCGGGTTCAGCGCGACATAAGGCTCCTGAAACACCATCTGGATATTGCGCCGCAGCGGGCGGAAATCCCGGTCAGGCAAGGTCAGGATGTCGCGCCCGTCAAACTGCACCCTGCCGCTGTCCGAGCCGAGCAACCTGACAAGGCATTGGCCCACGGTTGTCTTTCCCGAGCCGCTTTCGCCCACCAGCGCCAGCGTCTCGCCGCGTGGTACGGTAAATGAGACGTCATCCACCGCCTTGACCACATGCCCCGACGGGGTCGGGAAATGCTTGACCAGATTGACCACCTCCAGCAGCGAGGCCGCCTTGGCCGGCTGCGCGCGCCCCGATCGGACCATCTGTGCCGGGCGCGCCCGTGCCGAGGCCAGCAGTTCCGCGCCATAATCCGTCGCGGGGCGATTGAGGAAACCCGCGGTCGCGCCTTCCTCGACAATGCGGCCCTCGCGCATGATCGCCACCCGGTCGCAATAGCGTGCGACGATGCCAAGGTCATGCGTGATGATGATCGCGCCCATTCCGGCCTCGCGGCAGCGCGCGACCAGCAGATCGAGCACCTGGACCTGAATGGTGGCATCCAGACCCAGCGTCGCGTCGTCGGCAAGGATTACCCGAGGCTCGGCGATCAGGGCCATGGCGATGATCACCCGCTGGGCCATGCCGCCGGAAAGCTGATGCGGATAGGCCTGCGCGCGCTTCTCGGGATCGACAATACCCACCTTGGCGAAAAGCGAGACCGCCGCGTCATGGGCTGCCCCGGCACTCAGTCCCTTATGGGCGCGCAGCACGTCCGCCACCTGCTCGCCCACCGGGCGGACCGGGTCCAGAAGCGACTTGGCATCCGTCCCGATCAGGGCCACGCCCCCACCGCGCAACTGCCGCAGTTCGCCTGCGGACATCTGTCGCAACTCACGACCGCCGATCTGCACGGTCCCCCCGCTGATGCGTCCCTTGCCGGGCAGGAGGTCGATCAGCGCACGGGCGAGAACCGATTTCCCGGCGCCGGTCTCGCCCACGATGCCCAGAACCTCGTCGGGGCGAAGCTGCAGGCTGACACCGTGCAGCACGGTCCTGTCCCCGAAGGCAACCGACAGATCGCGGGTTTCAAGCAATGGTTTCCTGTCCTGCATTTCCATCAGGCTCTCTCCCTGCGGGGATCAACATAGTCGCGCAGGGCATCCGCCATCAGGGCGAAGCTCAGCACGGAAAAGACGATGGCAAGTCCGGGGAACAGCGCGACCCACCAGACGCCGAGTATCATCTGCTGCGATCCGACCGAGACCATGAGCCCCCATTCGGGCAGCGGCATCCGGACTCCTGCCCCAATGAAGGACAGGCCCGCCGTCAGCAGGATCGCCATCCCGATCGAGATCGAGATCTGGACGATTGCCGGCGTCAGCGCATTGGGCAGGATATGGCGGAACATGATCTGGCTGTCCGTCGCGCCCGAGCAGCGCGCCGCGGCGATGAAGGGCCGGTCACGCAACGACAGCGCCTCGGCCCGGATCAGGCGGGCAAAGATCGGGACGAAAAGCACCGCAAGCACGATGGCGACGTTCCAGATCTCCTGCCCCATCACCGATACCAGCGCCATGCCCAGGACAAAGACCGGGAAGGACTGGATGAAGTCGAAGACGCGCATGACGAAGGTGCTGGCCCAGCCGCGGTAATATCCGACGACAAGGCCCACGGGCACGCCGATGACAAAGGCCACCGCGACCGCGACGATAGAGATGAGCAGGTTGACGCGCGTCGCATAGATGATGCGCGAATAGATATCCATGCCGGACACATCTGTGCCCAGCCAATGCGCGCCCGACGGCGGCTGAAGCGAGGCCAGCGGGTCTGCCTCGGTCGGGGCATGGGTGGCCAGAACCGGCGCGAAGATGATCGCGACCACCTGAAGGAGAAGCAGCGCAAGCCCGAAGGCGGCTCCCGGCCGGCCGAGGATGAAGGTAATGAAGTTCCTGATCTGCGACATGGCTGCTCCCTCAGACCTGAATCCGCGGGTCGGCCAGTTCGTAGAGAATGTCCACGATCAGATAGACCACCAGGATGAAGACGGCCGCAACCAGCACGAAGCCCTGCAGCGCGGGATAGTCGGAATAGGTCACGGCCTGCACCGCGTATTGGCCAAGGCCGCCCCATGAGAAGATTGTCTCGACCAGGACCGCTGCGCCCAGCAGAAAGCCGATGAGAAAGCCGACAAGCGTGATGACCGGCGGCAGGCTGTTGCGCAGCGCGTTTCGGACGATGCGGGTTTGGCTCAGCCCGCTGGCCCGCTGGTGCCGGATGAAGTCCGACCGCCAGATCTCGGCAAAGGTGGTCTTGGTCATCTTCATCAGCGCCCCCGCATTCACGATGGTCAGCGTGAGGACCGGTAGAAGCAGGCGTCCCGCTGCCGATTTCAGCGCCGCGAAATCCCCTGCGATCACGGCGTCGAACGTATAGAAGCCGGTCACAGCGGGCGGTGGTGAGACCATCGGGTCGATCCTGCCGAAGGGTGCGGCGGCGATTCCGAGGGTGCTGAACAGAAAGAAGATCAGCAGAAGCCCGACCCAGAAATCCGGAATCGCCCCGGCGGCCATGCCATAGAAGCGGCTGATGTAATCGGCGATCCCACCGGGACGGACGACCGCCAGGACTGCGACGGCGACCGCAATCAGGATGGTCAGGATCATCGCATAGAAGATCAGCTCAAGCGTCGCCGGCGCCCGCTCCATCAGGTCGACGGCCACCGGGTTAGAAGTGAACAGCGAAACCCCCAGATCGCCCTGCAGGACGCCGCCCAGGTAATGCACGAATTGCTGCCAGAGGCTTCCGTCGAGCCCCAGTTGCTCGCGCAGGTTGGCGATGCTTTCCGGGGTCGCCATGTTGCCCAGCATCAACAATGCCGGGTCGCCGGGCAGCAGCCGGACCAGCATGAAGGTCACGAAGATGACGCCCAGCATCTGCGGCACCACCATCGGAAGCCGCGTCAGGACGATGCGCAGCGTACGCGGCAGACGCCGCCAGGTCGTCGAAAAGCTCATGTCGGTCATTCCATCAGGGAAGGATGCCCGCCGGATGGCCCGGCGGGCGACATCTCGGTTCAGAGATCATTCCTTGTAGAAGTCGAACCACGCATTGCCGTTGGGCGTGTACCAGGAAAAGCCCTTGACGTTCTGGCGCGTCGCAAGCTGGTAGCCGGGGTTGAACAGGAAGACCCAGGGCGCGTTTTCCATGGTGATCTGCTGCACGCGCTTCATGTCCGAGAGCCGCTTTTCCTCTTCGGTCGAGGTCAGCGCGCTGTTGATCAGCTCGTTCACCTCGTCGCTGTGGAAGCGTGAATAGTCGATCAGCGAATTGCTGTTCAGCCACAGGTTCGCCACATAGGCTGCATCGGGAACGATCGCCATGTCGCGGAAGAAATACATCGGGATCTGGCCCTTCGTATAGCGCTCGACCAGAGTCGATGCCGGCAGCTTGGACAGGGTAACGTCCACGCCCGCCTTGGCGAAGGCGGTCTTCAGGATGACCGCAAGCTCTTCCTCAAGCTGGTCGCCCGTCCGATAGCCAAGCTCGGTCTGGAAGCCGTCCGGCAACCCTGCCTCGGCCAGCAGGGCCTTGGCCTTTTCCACATCATTCCCGAAGTCGTAGTATTCTTCGGTAAAGGCCGGATAGATCTCTGAAATCGGGCTTTTTGTCGGGCGGGCGGTGTCGAAATAGACGGCCTTCGCGATCTCATCCCGCGGCACAAGGTAGTTCAGCGCACGGCGAACCTTGGGATTGTCGAAGGGTGGGGTTTCATTCTGCATCTCGACCCGGTGGACGAAGTTCCCGAACACCTTGTTGATCGTCACGCCCGGCATCTGCCCCAGCATCGAGAGTTCGCGCGGCGACAGGTATTCGGCCACGTCGACCGCCCCGGCCTGCAATGCCGCAAGGCGGTTGGCACTGGTCGGCATCTCGCGGAAGATGACCTTCTTCAGCTTCGGCGCGCCGCGGTAATAGTCCGCGTTGGCCTCATAGATGATTTCCTGCCCCGGTGCGTATTTGGTCACCTTGTAAGGTCCGAAGGATGCCGAGTTGGTGGCAAGCCAGCGCTGTCCCCAGGGATCCGCGTCGGTCAGGTGCTCCTTCATCGTGTCCGAGTCGAGAATGCCCAGATCGCTGTTGATCCACAGCTTTTCCAGCAAAGGCGACGCGTTCGGGATGCTGACCTTGACGGTCATGTCGTCGATCTTTTCAAAGGCCGTGTCGAAATCCTCAATCTTGAGGATCTGGGTCATGTACCAGTGGAAGTTCGACTTCAGGTTCCAGCCGCGCTCGAACGACCACATGACGTCATCGGAATCCAGCGGATGCCCCGCGCCGCTGACCACGCCGGGCCGCAGGTGGAAGGTGATCGACTTGAAGTCGGGTGCCACCTCCCAGGATTCGGCCAATGCGCCGGCGACCTTCGAGAAATCCTCGTAGGAGATGCCGTCCTCGCCCTTCTTCATCTCATAGGTCAGCAACCGCTCGTTCACGTTGCGGCGCAATTCGTGGACGGCCTCGGTCGGCGGATATTCCTGATCGAGGGATTCCGGGGTGCGGGGGCCGGCGACGATCAGAATTTCCTGCGCGTTTTGCGCCCAGCCCGGCTGAGCGGTGAGGGGTGCGGCGAGGACCAGCGCCCCCAGAGCGGTCTGCATCAGCAAGCGCCGGCTGGGGAAAAGAAGCGTCTTGAGTTCCAAGTCAATGTCTCCCTGCGTTGAAGCTGGTGACCTGTTCCGTCTTCGCGAAACTTGGGGCTCGCAGCTGGTTTACTTGATTGGATACAATGAAAAGGACAATGTTGGACTGTGTCAATTGAAATTGCCGGGGCGACATGCGATATCGGCTGAAAGCATGTAGATCGCGCGGAGCAGACATGAATGCTCAGGTTTTAGGCTGACATTGAACCGCACGGGGGCATTTCAGAAAGCTCATGAACAGCAAGGAAAATTCGGCGGACGGCCCTTCTCAGAAGCGCCGTCACGGCTATACCGAGCAGGAGATCACGCGCCGCCTGATCGAGGCGATATTCGAACAGCGTTTGCCGCCGGGGGAAAGGATCACCGAGGCGAAGCTTGCCGAAATCTTCGGCGTCAGCCGGACCGTCGTGCGCGCCTCAATGGGCAAGCTTTCGGAGATCGGAGTCTTCAAGAAGACGCCGAACCTTGGCTATACGATCGCGGCCCCCTCGCGCGCGGAAGCCAGAATGATGCTGGACGTGCGGAAGATGATCGAACCGGGAATGGTCCATTCGATCGCGCTGACCCGCTCGGCCGAGGATCTGGAGCGCCTGAACCATCACATCGCGACCGAGGAAGCAGCGCGAAATGCCGGCGACCGCTCGACCCTCGTCCGTCTGACCGGAGAGTTTCACCTAAAGCTGGCCGAGATCAGCGGGAACGTCTATCTGGTCCACATCCTGACGCAACTGCAGGTACTGACCTGTCTTGCGATCCTCGTTCATGCGGAATCCGAGACGGGATGCCCGCGGGACGAGCACAGCAGCATCGTTCGCGCGATCGCCGTTGGCGACGGAGAGAAAGCCGCCGCCAAGATGGCGCATCACCTTTCACATATCGCGGATGAGTTGCAGCTCGACAGGCCCCGGCCTGAACCCAGTTTGGAAAGTGCACTTCAATGGCTGGGCGGGTTGGGTCGGGCAAGTTAGCCTGTGCTTTGCACAGGTTCCTGCCCGGCCCGACGACCTGCACCGGCCATTGAGCCTGCCGACGGCGCGGCTGCGGGACATCCTGTGAGTCCGCGACCCGCACCAGAACGGCAAATACGTCAAAACCAATTCCTATGCCGCCCGGCGGCCAAAGGTCCGCTGGGACATTATTTCCCTACTAGATCGCGGCTTCGACCAGAGCCAGCAGCGTGTGACACATGCCACATTTGCTGAGAACAAGCGCCTGAGCGAAGTGCATCTCTATATCGGGGCCAGCAGTCACAGTCGCAAACGCGCTATGCAAGAGCCGTCAGAAATGGGCAGTCCCGACGACCTGATAGATGCAGTGGCTGGAAGGCCGATCCGCAGCGCGCGCAGACCGGGCTTTCCCGCCCCGAACCGCTGGTCATGTGCCGCCTTGTGCTCGCCCTCGGGCGACAGGTGAAGGAATGCTGCAGACGCGATGACGGCAATGATGCATCCGAGCGTGCAAGGCGAGCGGCCCCGATGCGCGCGATCATCTGCGGCGTGCGGCTCATCGCGAGGATGGCACTTGCCGCAAGGCATAGGAGCACAATGCCGATGCGCGGGCAGGTTTGCGCCCGGTGAAGACACCAATCTAGGTATTTCTTACATTCTACCGCGCCGCGCTCACGAGGTCGGCAAATCGGTTCGCTGGCCCCATACCGACCAAGGGACGACGGGCCGGGGAAACGAATCGTTGCCGCAGTTTCGGGGCGGGTTCAGCCTTCACATCAGCGGTGCGATCACGTTGTCGCCCCACCGCAGCTTCTATCCTGGTCCGCATCAAGGGCATCATGAAAGGAGAAGTGCATGTCGATCCGTCCCGATCCCACATTCCACGCGACGCCCCGGCTGGCCATGGAGGCCGAGCCCGAGAAACTGGCTTATACACTTCTGCTCAGCCCGGATTTCTCGCAGCCCGATGCTTTGGCGGTGGTCGATTTCGATCCGAAATCGCCGAAATTCGGGCAGGTCATCAGCACCCTAGTGATGTCTGAAAAGGGCGACGAATTCCATCATTTCGGCTGGAACGCCTGCTCGTCCTCGCTGTCTCCGCTGACGGGACATGCCTTTCTGGAAAGACGCTACCTGATCATTCCCGGGCTACGCTCGTCCCGCATTTATATCGTCGACACCAAGCCCGATCCGCGCCACCCCAAGATCCACCGCGTCATCGAGCCAGACGAGGTCTTTCGCAAGACCGGCTATTCGCGCCCCCATACCATCCATTGCGGACCCGAAGGGATCTATGTCTCGACCCTTGGCGGGGCTGGCCCGGACGGAACCGACGGCCCGCCCGGCATCTTCATCATGGATTGCCAGACCTTCGACGTCATCGGCCGCTGGGAGATCGAACGAGGTCCGCAGGACAAGCATTACGATTTCTGGTGGAACCTTCCGCGCGATTACATGGTCTCCAGCGAATGGGCACTGCCGCCGCAGTTTGAAAACGGCATCGTGCCCGAGCAGCTTTTGGCCAACAAATACGGGCATCGACTGCATTTCTGGGATCTGCGGGCGCGCAAACATGTGCAGGTGATCGATTTGGGCGAAAACCACCAGATGGCGCTGGAGGTACGCCCCGCGCATGATCCGGCCAAGCAATATGGCTTTGTCGGCGTGGTGGTGGACACGACCAACCTGGAAGGCTCGATCTGGACCTGGTGGCGCGAGGGCGGCGAGTTTCATTGCCGCAAGACCGCGACGATCCCGCCCGAAGCCGCCGATCCGAAGGATCTGCCACCGCTGCTGCAAGGCTTCGAGGCGGTCCCGCCGCTGATCACCGATATCGACCTGTCGCTGGATGACCGCTTTCTTTACGTCTCGTGCTGGGGCACCGGAGAGATGCGGCAATATGATGTCAGCGATCCGATGCAGCCGAAACTGACAGGCTCGGTCCACATCGGAGGGATCACGCGCAAGACGCCGCATCCCAACGGCAAGCCCTATGCCGGAGGGCCGCAGATGGTCGAGATCAGCCGCGACGGCAAGCGCGTCTATTGGACGAACTCGCTTTACTCGACATGGGACGACCAGTTCTATCCGGGCGGCGTGCCCTCGGCGATGGTCAAGGCCGATGTCGGGGCGATGGGCGGCTTGACCCTTGACGTCGGTTTCTGGCCCGAGTTCCCCGCCGGCTACCGGACGCATCAGATCCGGCTGGAAGGGGGGGATTGCTCGACCGAATCCTTCTGCTACCCCTCGGTCTGACGTGGAGGGCTGGGGGCAGGCCGGGCTGTGGCTGTCGGTGCTGTTGAGCGGAGCCTATCACGGGGCAAACCCCGGCATGGGCTGGCCGCTGGCGGTGTCGGCGGGACTGATGGGGCGCGGGCGGCGCGACCTGCTGTCGGGCATGGGGCAATTGGCGGTCGGGCATCTGGCCTCGGTCCTGGCGATATTGCTGCCCTTTGCGCTGGCCCTGTGGCTGGTCGCCTATCAGGACAAGATCCGGATCGCAGCGAGCTTGCTGGTGATCCTGTTCGGTTGCTATCGGCTGGTCGAGCGCCGCCACCCGCGCGGGCTGGCACGGATCAGGCCCGGGCAGTTGGTGCTGTGGTCCTTTGCGATCGCGCTGGTCCACGGGGCCGGGCTGATGATCCTGCCGATCTATCTGGGCCTGTGCCGCACGGATGGCCACCATGGCGCGGCATTTGCTCAGCTTGCGCTGGGGAAAATCGGGACGGCGATCGCGGTCGCGGCCGTGCATACGGTAGCGATGGTCGCCGTCGGGGGCGGTATCGCGCTGGCGGTTCACGGCTGGCTGGGGTTGGGTTTCGTCTCGCGCAGCTGGTTCAATCTTGAGACCTTCTGGGCGCTCAGCCTGATCACGATTGGTATTCTGGGGCTGGTTTCGTGAAAAGGGGCGTATCTGACCGCAATTCGTCGGACCGGTCAGGGGCTTGTTTCTCCGAATGCGTATGCCCATAAGTTCGTCCACACGACCACCGAGCACCCTGCCCTGCTTGGCAAAGTTAAGTCCTTGCTACCAAGATGTTATATCGAAGTGGCGCGCGAAAAACCTCTGACAGTTACTTCAGCTTCGTCGGCAGGTTCGTGGTCGGGGGCAGAACTTCCTGCGTGTGACGACATCGACGACTCCTCGGCCCGCGATTTCCGCAGTGTCGTCGTGAAATCGATACGCCCTGATCCATCACACCGTGCGTCCGGATAAAGACATCCGGTCCGGCGACACCTTCACGCCGATGCCTCGAAAGCGAATATTGCCAAACTCCTTTCGCGCTCGTTGCCCCTTAGCCTGCGGTTGATCGGGGCACGGGCAGCGCAGCTCGTGACGTCATGAGCCTTCTCCCTTCAAGGACCGTTCAGCGTATCAGTTTCCGACGGGGCGGTCGTCCAGCTCAAGGTCAACCGAAACGCACACCTATCTGTGGACTGCAAATGGACCGGACGGAGCGAAGCCCCTTTCTGTCGCGGAACGAGAAAGCCTGTATCTGCCCCCCCGATCACATGTTCGGGTAGTTTGGCCCGTCACCGCCCTGCGGGGTGGTCCAGACGATGTTCTGGCTGGGGTCCTTGATGTCGCAGGTCTTGCAGTGGACGCAGTTCTGGAAGTTGATCTGGAAGCGCGGGCCGTCCTCGCCTTGCAGCACCTCGTAGACGCCGGCCGGGCAATAGCGCTGCGCGGGCTCGGCATATTCGGGCAGGTTCACCCGGATCGGGACCGAGGCATCCTTCAGCCGCAGGTGGCAGGGCTGGGATTCCTCGTGGTTGGTGAAGCTGTAGCTGACATTGGTCAGGCGGTCGAAGCTCAGCTTGCCATCCGGTTTCGGATAGTCGATCGGCTGGAAATCCGCGGCCTTGCCGGTCGCCGCGGCGTCGGTCTTGCCGTGTTTCCAGGTCCCCAGCGGGTTCCAGCCGGTCAGGTTCGCGACCCACATGTCAAGCCCGCCAAGCGCCAGGCTGGGCCACAGGCCCAGCTTCGACCAGATCGGCTTGACGTTCCTGACCGGCTTCAGGTCGCGGGCGATGGCGCCGCTGCGGACCTCGGTTTCATAGTCGGTCAGCTCGTCGCCCTCGCGGCCCGCGGCAATCGCCGCCGCCGCCGCCTCGGCCGCCGCGATCCCCGACAGCATGGCATTGTGGTTGCCCTTGATCCGCGGCACGTTCACCAGCCCGGCCGAGCAGCCCAGCAGCGCCGCCCCGGGCACGGTCAGCTTCGGGATCGACTGCCAGCCGCCCTCGGAGATCGCGCGCGCGCCGTAAGCCACGCGCTTGCCGCCCTCCAGCAGCTCGGCCACCATCGGGTGATGCTTGAAGCGCTGGAACTCCATATAGGGGTACAGATGCGGGTTCCGGTAATTCAGGTGGACGACGAAGCCGACCAGCACCTGGTTGCCCTCGAGGTGATAGATGAAGCTGCCGCCGCCGGCATTCTTGCCCAAGGGCCAGCCCATGGTGTGGGTCACGGTGCCGGGTTTCGCCTTGGCCGGGTCGATCTCCCAGATCTCCTTCATGCCAAGGCCGAATTTCTGCGGCTCATGCCCGTCCGACAGGCGATGGCTGGCGATCAGCTCCTTGGCGAGCGAGCCGCGCACGCCCTCGGCGATCAGCACGTATTTGCCGCGCAGTTCCATCCCCGGCTCGTATTGCGGGCCGGGGGTGCCGTCGGGGTTCAGCCCCATCTCGCCAGCCACCACGCCGACGACGCGGTCGCCGTCGCGGACCAGCTGCGAACAGGCCATGCCCGGAAAGATCTCGACCTCCAGCGCCTCGGCCTGCTCGGCCAGCCAGCGGCAGACATTGCCCATGCTGACGATGTACTTGCCGTGGTTCGACATCAAGGGCGGCATCGGCCAGTTCGGGACGCGGACCTGCCCGCCTTCGCCCAGAACATAGAAATTGTCCGAGATCACTTCGGTCTCGACCGGGGCGCCCTTGGCCTTCCAGTCCGGGATCAGCCGGTCGAGGCCCGCCGTGTCCAGCACCGCCCCAGACAGGATATGCGCACCGATCTCGGACCCCTTCTCCAGCAGCACCACCGACAGTCCGGGGTTCACCTGCTTCAGACGGATCGCCGCAGAAAGACCCGCAGGCCCACCGCCAACGATCACAACGTCATATTCCATCGCCTCGCGGACGGTATCGCTCATCCTGAATGCCTTTCTGAAACCGCGCCAAAGCGCGGCGCCCGCCCCATATCATTGCCGTCTCGCTTGGCGTCGGGCTTTGCACGTGATGATTGCGCCGTCGCTCAGCCTGCTGGTGTCAGGGCAGCGCCTTCGTTGTCGGGAAGTGCCTTGCGACGCAGCTTGCCGAAGCCGTCGCGCGGCAGCATTTCAACCAGCCGCCAGGACTTTGGCACCTCCTCGGGACTGAGGAAACGGCGCGCCCAGGCTGCAAGGTCCGCCTGTCCCAGCGTCACGCCCTCGCGCGGGACGACGGCGGCCGCGACGCACTGGCCCCATTCCCGGTCGGCAATGCCGAAAACGGCGACATCGGCAACATCGGGGTGGCGCAGCAGGACGGCCTCGATCGCTTCGGGGTGAAGCTTGACCCCGCCGGTGTTGATCACGTCATCGCAGCGCCCGGAGAGGTAGAGGTAGCCCTCGTCGTCCAGCCAACCGGAATCCCCGATGCTCTGGAAACCCTCGGCATCGCGGCGGGGCCGGGGCACGGCGGGGCCAAGATATTCGCTGCGCCCTGCCACGTCGTCGGGCCGCATGAAGATCTCTCCGGCCACACCGGCGGGCTGCAATTCACCCCTTGGACCATAAATGCGGATCTCGGTTTCGAATCCCCTGCCCACCGAGCCGGGATGACCAAGCCATTCCTTTCCCCGGATGACGGTCTGGCCGGTATTCTCGCCCGAGCCATACATTTCCGAGACGCGTTCCGGTCCCAGGCGATCGATCCATGCCTGCTTCAACCATGGCGCGCAGGGCGCGCCGGTGTGGTAAAGCATGTGCAGGCTGTCCAAGCGCGCGGGCGCCTGCCGGTCGGCCTCAAGCATGCGCACCATCATCGTCGGCACAAGCATCACGAAGCCGACCTCGTGACGCTCGATGGCCGCAAGCGCACGGGCGGCGTCGAACTTCTCCATCAGGACGATGCGGTTGCCCTCGAACAAACCGTTCTGCGCCCAGGTGAAAGGCGCGTTATGCGACATCGCTCCGCAAACAAGCTGCGTCTGATCGGCCCGGAACCCGAGGGCGGGTGCGATCCGCCCCCAGCTTTGCCCCGGCACGCGCAGGTGCGGGCGATGATCACACATCAGCTTTGGCAGTCCGGTCGAACCGCCCGACATCACGATCTTGGCAGGGCATGGGACCGCGTCCGGAAGGAACGCGCCCCGGCCCTGCTCCGCCGCGACCAGCGCCTCGGGCCCGAGGTCGCCAACCGACCCGCGCGCCTGCCCCACAACCAGCCGCGCGCAGCTGCGGGCGCGAAGCGACGCGGCGGCTTCGGGCGTGATCGCGGGATCCATCACCAGCGTCGTCGCGCCGACTCGCCATACCGCGAGAGCAAGCGCCAGATGCGCCACGACATTGCCAAGCGCGATCCCCACCACGTCGCCCTGTCCGATGCCCCGGACGGCGAGCCCCTGCGCCATCCGCTCGACCAACCGGTCGAGCCCGGACCAGGAGAGCGATGCTTCGGCCCCGTCCCGGGGCAGAAAGCAGATCGCTTCGGCTTCGCCGCGGGCTGCGGCAAGAGCGCGCAACCGCGCGGAATAGCTGATCGGGGCAAGGGTCATCGGTGGCTCCGTAGCGATCAGGCCTGCTCGATCCTGATCTCCTGCGCGCCCTCCCAGAGCACTTTCGGGCCGATCTCCGCAAGCTTGTCGAGATTCGAGGTTAGCGTCATGAAGTGATTGCCCGCCAATTGACCAAGCTTCGAGGCGAAATGCACCCCGCCATAGGCAAGCAGGATCTCGGTCTCGCTGATGCCGCCGGGATAAAGGATGAACTGGCCCGGCGCCGGATAGCTGGTGTGGTTCTCGTAGCCCAGGCCGAAATCCTCGTCCCCGAGCGGGATCCAGACGCCCTCGCCGCTCCAGCGGACGTGGACGACCTTGCTGACATAGGGCAACTGCTTCTTGAAGGCCTCGACGGTCTTCGGGGCCGCGGCCTCGAACTTTGCGTCGAATTCGATGCCCGAGATGGTGACTTTCAGTTCCATTGAGATTTTCCTTATTCGATCAGGCCGAAGGCGCGCGGCAGCAGCAGCGACAGACCCGGCAGGTAGGTGACGGCGAGGAGGACGACAAACATGGCCGCCAGCGGCAGGCCCAGCTTGCGCGTGACCTGCATGACGGTTCGTCCGGCTACGCTGGACGAGACGAAGAGCGAGACGCCATAGGGGGGCGTCACGGTGCCGATGGCGAAGTTCATGACCACCACCAGCGCGAAGTGGATCGGGTCGATGCCAAGCTGGGTCGCGATAGGGGCGAGCACCGGGACGAGGATCAGGATCGCGGCGATCGTCTCCATGAACATCCCCACGACCAGCAGCAATAAGTTCACGATGAGCAGGAAGACGATCGGGCTGGACGAAACCGAGTTCAGCCATTCCCCGAGAATCTGCGGGACGTTCGCATTCGCAATCAACCACGAGAAGACGCTGGCCGTGCCGATGATCAGCATGACCGCCGCCGACAGCGAAACCGTGCGAAGGATCAGCACGGGCAGCTGCGAGGGTTTCAGTTCGCGGTAGACGAAGACGCCGACCAGAAGCCCGTAGAAGGCCGAGACTGCCGCCGCCTCGGTCGGGGTGAACGCACCGCCAAGGATGCCGCCGAGGATCAGGAAGGGCATTCCCGCCGCGGGCAGCGCGGCCCAGCCGGTTTTCAGCAGGCGCGACATGGTGAAGGGCTCGGTCTCGCGGTAGGTATCGCCACCCTTGCGCGAAAAGTAATAGGCGCAAACCATCAGCAGCAGGATGCACAGAAAGCCCGGCACGATCCCGGCGATGAAGAGCGCACCGATCGACACGTTCGACACCACCGCCATGATGACCATGGTCAGGCTGGGTGGGATGACCTGGGCAAGCGACCCCGCACAGGCGATCAGTGCCGCGCCGAAATCGACGTCATAGCGTCGGCGGCGCAGTTGCGGCTGCATGATCGCCGAGATCGCTGCCGTATCTGCCGAGCCGGAGCCGGAGATCGCGGCAAGCCCAGCCGCGGCCACGCAGGACACCTGGTAAAGCGAGCCCACGATCCAGCCGATCAGCGCCGAGGCAAAGGCCACGATGCGGCGCGAGATGCCGCCCGCATCCATGATGACCCCAGCGAATACGAAGAAGGGGATCGCCATCAGGGTGAAAGTGTTCAGGCCCGCGAAAACCCGCTGGCTGACGATGGCGACGGGCACGTCCGTGGTCGTCAGCAGCGCGAGCACGGCCGAGGCCCCCAGCACGAAGACGACTGGCACGCCAAGGGCAAGAAAGCCCGTGAAGGCAATGGCGATAATGAGCATCAGACGGCCTCCTCTTCGGTCTCGGGTTTGGGTGGGGGAAAGGGATCGTCCCAGCGCTGAACGACCGACAGGACGAGTTCCAGGATCATGTAGGCCGCGCCGACGGGCAGGCAGGCATACATGTACATCATCGGCACCCGCATCGAGGGCGAGGTCTGGAACTGCCCAAGCTTCAGCAGCGGCAGGCTGCCATAGGCCAACACCGCAAGGAATGCGCCCGAGACCAGCGCAATCAGCACCAGGGCCACGCGCGCCCCCGCCAGTGGCAGCTTAGACGGCAGAAGGTCGATGGCGACGTGCTGCCCGCGCGCCAGCGTCACGCCCGCGCCAAGCAGCACCAGCCAGATCTGGCAAAAGGTCGCGATCTCGGCCGCCTGCGAGATCGAAAAATTCAGGAAGTAGCGCCCGGCAACCTGGACCAGCACCGCCACCAGCATGACCGAGAAAAGCGCCACCACCACGGCCGACACGATTGCGCGCAGGACGAGGCAAATGCGCTCGATGATAGCAAACATTCGGAAGTTCCCCCTTCACCGTCCGATGGCCGAAGCCACCGGACAAGGACATGCCGTGGTCACTCGACCTTGCCGATAAGATCGAACAGCTCTTTCTGGGCATCGGACTTCAGATAGCCCTGCTTGATGCTCTCGGCCGCGCTGCGGAAGGGTGTGATGTCGGGATGGCTGATCTTGACGCCCGCCGCCTCGATATCTGCCACACGGGCCGCGTCGCTGTCGCGATAGGTGGCGCGCTGGAAGCTGCCAGCCTCTTTGCCGGCCGCGTCCAGTGCGGCCCGGACGTCATCGGGCAGTCCCTGATAGGCGGCCTCGCCCATGATCACGGGGGCGACCAGCTCGAGCCAGCCGATCATCGCCCAGTCGGGCGCGACCTCATAGAACTTCTGCGCGTAAAAGTTGGTATTTGCGGCCTCGGCCCCGTCGACCACGCCGGTCTCAAGCGCTCCGTAAAGCTCGGTATAGGCCAGCGGGGTCGGATTCGCTCCGAAAGCCTTGAAAGTGTCGACATGGGCCGGGTTCTGCATGGTGCGGATCTTCAACCCGCCAAGGTCCGACATCTGCTCGATCGGCTTCTTGGTCATGATATGCCGCGTGCCGGCCGAGAAGAAGGTGATCAGGTGAAACCCCTGCGCCTTCAGCGCCTCCTGCACCTCGGCGATGACGGCGGGATCGTCCAGCGCGCGGTCCATCTGCTGGGCATCCTTGAACAGGAACGGCAGGCTGAAGACCGAAAGATCTGGCACGAAGTTCGCCAGCGTCTCATTCGCGGTCACGGCGATATCGACCGTGCCGATCTGGGTGCCCTGGATGCTCTCCATCTCATCGCCAAGCGTAGCATTGTCAAAGACCTGGATTGTGGCCTTGCCACCGGTCTTCTCGCCCATCAGTTCGCCCATCTTGCGCATGCCGACGCCATAAGGCTCGTCGGCATTCGCATTGTGGCTGGCCTTGAGGGTGACGTCCGCAGCCGAAGCGGGGGACAGCGCGAAGGAGGCAAGGACAAGGCCAAGCGCCAGGCTTTTCATTTTCATCGTAATCTTCCCTGTTGGTTTGTCTTGGTTCATTTCAGAAGGTCGAGCTCGGCCAGAATGCCGCGCAGCCGGGCTTCAGCATCGGCGGGCAGCGGAAGGCGCGGCGGGCGTGGGTCGCCCATCGGACGCCCGACCAGCCGCATCGCCGACTTGGTGGCCGAGACATAGAGATCCCCCGCCAGCGCGTTGATCAGCGGCAGGCTTTGCAGATACAGGCTGCGGCCAAGTGCTGCGTCGCCATCGACCGTCTCGGTGAAGGTCTGCGCCGACAGCGCGGGCGCAATGTTCGACATGACCGAGCTGTAGCCCTCGGCCCCGGCAAGATAGCTCTCCCACGGGTAATAGCCCGCAAACACGGTCATCCGGTCCCCGCATAGGTCCAGAAGCTCGGTCACGCGGTGGACGTTCTTTGACGTGTCCTTGATGTAGCTGATGTTCTCAACTTCCGAGAGCCGGGCGACCAGCGGCGCGGTCAGATCGACATTCGCTGTAAAGGGATTGTTGTAGAGCATCACCGGGATCGAGATCGCCTCGGCCACGCGGGTGAAGTGCGCCACAAGCTCGGCCTCGGTCGGCGAGGAGTAATAGGGCGGCACCAGCATCACGCCATCCGCCCCAAGGCTTTCGGCCTCGCGGCTGAGGGAGACGGCCTCGTCTGTCCATTCGGCCGCGGTACCGATCAGGACCGGCACCCGGCCCGCAACTTGCTTGATGGTGGTCTCTGCCACCGCCGCGCGTTCGTCACGGGTCAGCGACAGGAATTCGCCGGTGCTGCCCAGCGGGATCAGGCCATGCACGCCCTCTTCGATCTGCCATTCCACATAGCTGCGCAAGGCGGCCAGATCGACCTGTCCTTTGTCGTCGAAGGGGGTCACGCAGACCGTATAGCTTCCGCGAAACTTCATTTCCGCTCTCCCGAAACTGATCCAATTCAAAACTGTTGATTTAAGATTTGATGTGATCTGATATTGTGTCAATAGAAAGATATCAGATCATATCTGATCAGACAGCCACGGATGGAAACCCTCATGCCTTTCATCGAAGTCACCGATTCAGGCCCGCCCCACGAGATTCGCCAGCGTGCGACCGGCACCATGACTGATGGTCTGTGTCGGGCATTTGCGATCAAGCCTGAAATCGTGACCTGCTATTATAATTCAGCCCCCGACTATTCTTACGGGCATGCGGGAAAACACGGCAAAAACGCCGAAACTTTCCGCATCTTCATAAAAATCCACGCATTCCCGCGTGACGCCCCAGCCAAGGGAGAGGCGGCGCGGCTGATCACTGCCGCAGTGACCGAGGCCTATGGAACCGATGCCAAGAACGTCATCGTCTACTTCATTGACCGCGCCCCCGAAGACGCCTTCCACGCCGGATTCCCCTCGGCCTGAGGTCGAATATGACAGATCAACTATCGCTTATTGGAGATTATTTTGGATCACTTCCTGAGTGACGAACAGCGCATGGTCCGCGACACCGCGCGCAAGCTCTCGGACGAGGTCATCGCGCCGGTCGCCGCGCGAATCGACCGTGAGGACACCTTCCCCCGCGAGACTTACCTGGCACTGGCCGAACTTGGCCTGTTCGGCGTCGCGCTGCCCGAGGATGCCGGCGGCGCGGGCATGGACGCACTGACGGCCTGCATCGTGATGGAGGAGATCGCTCGCGGCTCGGGCGCGGTTGGCAATGCCTTCGCCATCCCGGTCGAGGCGGCCCTGTTCTTGAACCACCACGGCGACGCCGCACACAAAGCGCTGATCCCCAACATCCTTGACGGCAGCGTGATTCCCGCGACCGCCGTGACCGAGCCCGACAACGGCTCCGACGTCGCCAGCATGAAGACCGTCGCCCGGCGCGAGGGCGACGACTATGTCATCACCGGCTCGAAGGCCTGGGTCACGTTCGGACAGGTCGCGGACGTGATCATGGTCTTTGCCAAGACCGATCCCGCGGCGGGACACAGGGGCATTTCCTGCATTCTGGTCGAGGCCGACCGTCCCGGCGTCCATCGCGGCAAGTCCGAGGAACTCTTGGGCATGCACGGCCTTGCCGAATGCATGATCGCGCTGGATGACGTGCGTGTGCCGGTGACCAACCGGATCGGACCGGAGAACGGGGCCTTCAAGATGGCGATGGAGAATTTCAACTTCTCGCGCCTGATGATGTCATCCATGGCGCTTGGCATGGCGCAGGCGGCGATGGAGGACGCGATCGCATATGCCCATGACCGCAGGCAGTTCGGCAAGCCAATCTTCGAATTCCAGGCAATCCAGTTCATGATCGCCGACATGGCCAAGGACATCGCGGCTGCCCGCCTGCTGATCCATCACGCGGCAAAGCTTTACGATGCCGGCCAGCCCATCGCGCTGGAAGCCGCGCAGGCCAAGCTCTTCACCACCGACATGGCGCAGGTCCATATTTCCAATGCGCTGCAGATCCATGGCGGCAACGGCTATTCGCGCGAATTCCGGGTCGAGCGGCTTTTCCGTGACGTGCGGCTGAGCCAGATCTATGAAGGCACCAACCAGATCCAGCGCATGATCATCGCGCGGCAAGTCGGAAAGCAATACGCATGAACCTGTTCTATGAGGATGTCGAACTCGGGACCAGCCACACCACGCCCGACCATCGCATCACCGAGGCCGACATCGCCGATTTCTGCCGCCTGACCCGCGATCACCACCCGCTGCACACTGACGCCGAATATGCACGCGATGCCGGGTTTCCGGGCATCATCGCGCATGGGCTTTACGGTCTCTCGCTTATGGAGGGGTTGAAGACCGAATTGCATCTTTACGACGAAAGCTCGATCGCCTCGCTCGGCTGGGACAAGGTGCGCTTCCTGAAGCCGCTGGTCGCGGGTGACGTGATCCATGTCGAGATGGACTTCACCGCCAAGCGCGAAAGCAAGGGACGCGGGATCGTCACCGAGGCCGTGCGCCTTCTGCGCGGCGACGAGGTCGTCATCGATGCCGAGCATGTCTCGCTGATCCGGAAGCGGGGGTGATCATGGACGAGCCGCTCGACAGCGCGCTGAACTCGGCCGATCAGGCGACGCGCCTGATCCGCGAGGCGATCCTTTCGGGACAGATGGCACCGGGCGAACGGCTGAAGACCGCAGAGCTGGCCCAGCGGCTTGGTCTGTCGACCATGCCGCTGCGCGAGGCGCTCAGGAAGCTGGAAGGTGAGGGGCTGGTCCAGATCGAGCCGAACCGGGGAGCGACGGTCCGCAAGCTGGACCGCGCCTATATCACCGACCTGTTCGAACTGAACACCGACCTCAGGATCTGCGCGGTCAGGCGCGGCATGGCCACGTTGACTCTGGAACGCATTCGCGCGCTCGAGGCGCTGGCGCAGGAATACCGCGAACACCTCGACCGGGGCGAGGATCTGGAGGCGATCCGCGTCAACCGCGACTTCAACGCCAAGCTGGTCGAGTTCGGTGGTAACCGCGAGGCGCTGCGCGTCTTCCTGCGCGGCTGGGACATCATCTTCGCCTTCCGCCGCGGCTATGGCTATGGCACCGGTCGCAGGCGAGTCATGGCCGAGGAGATGCAATTGCTGATCGACGCCCTTCGCCGCCACGACAACGTGGCGGCAGAGGCGATCCTGCGCATGCAGAACGCGGCGATGATGGAAGACCTCGTCTCGCGGATCGCGCCTGACGTCTAGGCCCTGTCTTCAGTTGCAAATGACTCGCTGAGCCCGCGATCCACATAGTTGCCCGCCGTGGCCGGACCCGTCACCACGCCCTCGACCATGATGGTCCGGCCGCGCAGGGTGGTGCGGACCGGCCATCCGGTGACGCCCATGCCCTCGTAGGGGGTATAGTCGTGATCCGGCCTTTGGCGATGCCTTCCGAGAATAGATTTTGGCACGCTAGCGGTTGCCCGCCGTGATGATCACGGCGTTGCGGATGGCGGTATCGAGCATGTCTGTCCCTCGTCCTTCGCGTGGCGGCGCCCCTGAAGGCGCCGCACGGGTGTTATTCGGTCATGACTTTCAGCAGCGCCTGCTGGCCCGCGGTGGTGAGCTGGCTTTCGTAAAGCGGTTTCGAGGCCTCGCGGAAGGGGACCGGGTCGGGCTGGGTGATGTTCGCGCCCGCGGCCTTGAATTTGTCGATCAGCGGCTGTTCCTGATCCTCGACATAGCCGCGCTCCCATGCCGCGGCTTCCCTGCCCGCCTCCATCAACGCGGTCTGGATGTTTTCAGGCAGGGCATCGAACGCGCCCTTCTGCATCACCACCGGCGCGGTCATGTTCAGCCAGCCGACCTGCGCGAAATCGGGCGCGACCTCATAGAACTTCATCCCATCATAGCCGGTCGAGGCGGCCTCTGCCCCATCCACGACGCCCGATTGCAATGCGCCGTAAAGCTCGTTGTAGGACATAGGCGTCGGGTTCGCGCCATAGGCGCGCCAGGCCTCGACATGGACCGGGTTCTGCATGGTGCGGATCTTCAGCCCGGCCAGATCGCCAATGCCCTCGACCGGCTTTTTGGTCATCAGGTGGCGCAACCCCGAGGAATGGACGCCCAGGAGCTGGAAACCGAAATTGTTGGCGGAAGCCTCCATCAGGTCCCAGTTCGCGTCGATCTTGCCGCCCAACTCTCCAATGCTCGGAAACAGGAAGGGCATGTCGAAGACCTTGTAATCCTCGACATAGTTCGACAGCAGCGCGTTCGAGGTCATCGACATATCGATGCTGCCGAGCATCACACCCTCGATCAACTGGGATTCGTCGCCAAGCTGGCCGCCCGGAAAGATCTCCAGCGTCGCCCCGCCGTTGGTCTTGGCCTCAAGCAGTTCGCGCATCTTTTGCAGGCCCTTGTCCTGCACCTCGTCGGCCGCATTGGTATGGCCGATCTTGAACTTGTATTCCTGCGCCGCGAGCGGGCTCTCAACGGCGGCGACAAGGGCGGCAGAGGCAAACAGTCGTTTCAGCATTTCTTGTTCCCTGTTGTATATGGCTAGCGAATGAAGGTGTCAGGCAACCAAAGCGAGATCGCCGGCACATAGGTAACGAGACCCAGCACGATCAGCATCGCCCCCAGCGGCAGCCAGATCTGGCGCGAGACCTGTTCGATCCGACGGCCGGCGACACTGGCTGCGACGTATAGGCAAATCCCATAGGGGGGCGTGATCAGGCCGATCGACAGGTTCAACGACACGATGATCCCGAAATGGACCGGGTCGATGCCAAAGCTTTGCGCGATCGGCGACAGGATCGGCAGCAGGATCAGCACGGCCGAGATGCTTTCCATGAACATGCCCACGACCAGCAGCAACAAGTTGACGATCAGCAGGAAGACCCAGGGGTTTTGCGTGATGCCGGTCAGCCAGGCCTTCAGCATGGCAGGCAGGCCTGCCGTGGCGATGACCCAGGTAAAGACGCTGGCGGTCGCGACAATGATCAGCACCGTGGCCGAAAGGCTAATCGCCTTCAGCATGATGCGCGGCAGGTCCGAGGGCCTGATCTCGCGATAGATCAGCATGGTGATGATCAGCGTCGCGAACAACGCGACGCAGGCGGCCTCGGTCGCGGTAAAGACGCCGCCGACGATGCCACCGACCACGATCAACGGGATCAGCAGCCCCGGACCCGCGTCCAGGAAGCCGCGCCACAGCCGGACCAGCGTGAAGGCCTGGGCGTCGCGGTAAACCTCGCCCTGACGGCGGCAGTAGATCCAGCAGCCGACCATCAGGAAGATCATGACCATCAGGCCCGGTACGACGCCGCCAAGGAACATGGCGCCGATCGACTGGTTGGAGGTGATCGCGATCACGATCATCACGATCGAGGGTGGAATGATAGAGGCCAGCGCACCCGATGCTGCGATCACCGAGGCCGCAAGATCAATGTTGTAGCGCCGCTTCTTCATCTCGGGGACCATGACGGCGCTGATCGCTGCGGTATCCGCCGAGCCCGAACCCGAGATCGCTGCAAGCCCGGTCCCGGTCACGATCGCGACCATGTAGAGGCTGCCGGTGATCCAGCCGACCAGCGCCTCGGCCAGCGCGACGAAGCGTCGTGCGATGCCGCCCGCTTCCATCAGCAGGCCCGAGGCCACGAAGAAAGGAATCGCCATCAGTGTGAAGGAACTGATCCCGCCATAGATGCGCTGCGCGACGATCGACACCGGCGCGCCGGTAGTCAGTTCGATCGCGATCAACCCCGCGATGCCCAAAGCGAGAACGATGGGCATCCCCGAAATCAGAAGGACGAGAAAGCCGGACAGTGCGACGCCCATGCTCAGTCCTCCTGACTTGCGGTTGCACCCGGGCGCAGGACCCGCGGCAAGGTGGTGATCGCGAACTCTATCAGGAAATAGGCAAATCCGACCGGCAGGGCCGCATAGGGAATCGCCATCGGCAGGCGCAGCGCGGGCGACTTAACCATCAGCCCGATCGACAGCATCGAGAGCGAGCCGACCACCACCACGCCGAGAAACCAGATCCCCAGCAGGAAGGCCGCGCCGTTGACGATGCGCTGCACCCCCACCGGGGCCTTCAGGATCAGAAAATCAACGCCGACATGCTGGTTGTAGCGCATGGCGACCCCGGCCCCGAGAAGCGTCAGCCAGACCTGCGCGAAGGTCGCCGTCTCCTCACTCCAGGCGATCGAATAGTTGAAAAAATAGCGTCCCACCACCTGCGCGAGGATCGCCAGAGCCATATAGGCCAGCAGTGCCAGGACGACACCGTCGACAAGGCGCCGCAGCAACCAGAGTCCACGATTAGCGATGCGTATCAGTGGATTGCATGCAGTTTCTGATACGCAGGTATTTGCGATTGATGGATGGGCCATCCTTGTTTCCCCTTCGACCTGTCGGCGGGTTGCGGCGCTTTCGCGCTCTTTGCCATGTCTGATAGGTTATCGGGAAAAGGCGCTTCAAGAAGTCACACGACTATAAATAAACTGATACACAGTATTTAACGCGTGCTTTCAGCGAATAATCTCCAAACGAACCGGTTAGCCTTGGGGATCACCAATCCGACGCTTGGACACGCAATGACCAACAGCCTAGATACTGAGCAAAAGCAGAACTCGGACACGCCGCGCATCGGCATCGCCTTTTGCATTCTCGGCCGGCCCGAGGCCGTTCTGCTGGCGCGCGGTGCCGGATTCGACTTTGCCGTCGTCGACATGGAACACGGCCCGCTGGGGATGGATGCCCTCGGGCAGGTGGCGACTGCCGGGCTTGCCGCAAACTTTCCGGTTTGGGCCCGGGTCGGCGGGCCAAGGTCTGGCGACCTGGCGCGCGTCTTCGATTGCGGGGCTACTGGGCTGATCGTGCCGCATGTGGACAGCGTGGCCGAGGCGCGCGAGATCGTGCGCGCCTGCCGCTTTGCGCCCCTTGGCGGGCGCAGCATACCCGGACCAATACCGACGCTTGACTATGCGCTTTTGTCCGCCCTCGACTTTTGCGATCAGGCGGACCGCGCGGTCAGCATCGCGGCAATGATCGAAAGCGCGGCGGGGTTGGAGGCGGTCGACGAAATCGCCGCCGTCGACGGGATCGACATGCTCGTCATCGGAACGAACGATCTTGCCGACGGTCTGGGATTGAGGGGACAGGTCGAACACGCCACGGTGTTGGCCGCGTTTGGCCGGATTGCCGGTGCCGCCGCGCGCCATGGCAAGGAATTCGGGGTGATGGGCCTGCCTCCGCATCTGATCGCAAGCCACGCGCCCGGTGCCACGCTGATCGTCGCGACGAACGACACGAACCTGCTGGTCGGTGGCGGCGCCCAGGAGGTCGCCCGGCTGCGCAGCTAGGGGGTAGAGGCGGCATGCATCTCGGCCAACTGCGTTTTCACACGGTCCGATACGGCCTTCATGAAGCGTCGGGTCTGGCGAGAAAGGGTCTTGGTCCGCAGCGTTGCCGCCACCAAGTTGAAACGCAGCCGCGACTGGAAGGGACGGACCGTCAGCCCGGGGCGCAGCGCCACATGGGCCGAAAGCTCGTCGACAATGGCGACGCCCCACCCTTCGCCGACGATGCGCGAAGCCGCGTTCATGAAGCGGGTCTCGATCGAGGGGCGATATTCCATGCCGCATTCGTGGAAACAATCCGCGATCATCATGCCGACCCTGTTGGCGGTGCGGGGCCCGACCAGCGGATGACCATCCAGATCGCGCGGCGTGACCTGCGCCAGCGCCGCCAAGGGATGATCTTCGGGGCAGATGCAGACCGCGCGCAGTTCCGCGATCAGTTCGAAGTCAAGCGCCTGCCGGTCATAGGCCGAGATGACGAATGCCACGTCCGCCAACCCGTTCTCGACGACCTGAAGAACGCTGTCGAGCGGTCGGGTCTCAAGCGAAATCTGGATCTGGGGATATTGGCGCGCGTAGTCGGCGATGGCGCGGGGCAGCACCGCCTCGCTGATCTCGGCGGTCGAGGCGATGCGCACCCGTCCGATCCGCCCCGCACGCAGGTCGGCGGCGCGCTGGTTGACGGCATCGCGCAGCAGGAAGAGGGGCTCGGATTCCTCCAGGAGGATCATTGTCTCCTCGGTCGGGACCAGCCGGTTCGACTGCCGCTCGAAGAGCGGAAACCCGAGCAATGTCTCGACATGGCGGATGGTGTTCGAGATCGAGGGCTGGGACATTCCAAGCTGCTCGGCCGCGCCCACGGTGGTGCGGTACTGGACGACCGCTCGCAGGATTTCGAGCTGTCTGAGGTTCAGCATGTCCCGTGCACGTTCCCTTGCGTGCATCCTCTCAGCTTCGCGTCAGGCGGATGCGGTGAAAGTTCCGGACCTTGTCTGCGAAGGGCCCGAAGCCCTTGATAGCGTTGAACTCGGGTGTTTCATAGACCTCGGGACCGGTGATCGTATAGATCGCGACGTGGCGTGCCCCACCCTCAAGGCATTTCTCGCGCCGGGCGTCCAGCCATCCGGGGCAATCGAGGATCTGCGGCAGGTGAATGTTGTCGTACCATTCGTTGAACGCAGCCTCATGCTCGGGGTCGATGTCGACGAAGACGATGTGGGATTGCAGTTCGGTCATTGGGAAAGCTCCACGCAGGGGCGCAGCGCGGCCATCAGGGCAGCACGTTCGTCGGGCGTGACCGGTGGGGTCGGCGCGCGGCAGATATCGTTGGGGATGCGGCCAAGCTCGGCGAGGCAGGCCTTCAGCCGCGCGGCGGCCATGTGACCGGGCGCGGCGTAGACGAGCTTCGCAAAATCGAACAGCGCCGTGTGGATCGCGAACGCCTGCGCATGGCGACCCTCGCGGACATGGCGGTCGAGCGCCACGATCAACTCCGGCACAACGGCGGCAAGACTGACCGCGCTGCCATCGCTGCCGATCATGTAGCAGGCGTAAAGATGCTCGTCGCCCGAGGCCATGACGGCGACTTCAGGCCGCGCGGCACGTGTGATCCGGCGCGTCATCTCATAGGCGCGGGTTTCCCAACTGCCCTCCTTGATGCCTGCGACGTTCTCGATTTCCAGAAGCGCGCGCAGCACGTCGGGGGTATAGGCCAGCTTTCCCGAACCGACCGAGCCCTGGAACAGGTAGATCGGCGCGCCCGCCACCTCGGCGATGCCGCGGTGATGGGCGATGATCGCGCGCGGATCGGCGCCAAGCGCCCAGGAGAAAGGCGCAAAGACCATGATCGCATCGGCCCCGGCGCGCAGCGCAGCCTCGGCATCGCCGGCGGCCTGCATGGTCGATTCCGAACTGACCGCCGCAAGGATGCGGGCCTTGGGCGCGACCTCGCGCGCAATCCGCACGATCTGGGCCTGTTCCTCGCGCGAGGTGAAGACCCCCTCGCCCGCATGGCCGTTCAAAAGCAGCCCGTCCAGACCCGGCGTGGCCATCACTGAGGCGAAATGCATCTCCTGCGCCGAGGCATCAATCTGTCCGTCGGCGGTCAGGGCGCATATCGTGGCAGCGTAAAGGCCGCCGTTCATTGCAGCACTCCGGCAGTGACCAGGGCCTTGCGGACGCCCTCGACGACGTCATCGGATTGCGGCAGCAAGGGCAGGCGCGGGGCAGAGTTCCTGATCACGCCCATCAGACGCAGGCCGTCCTTCATCCGCGTATGCATGTCGACGACCGGCGAAGGGCCATAGATCGCGCGGACCACCGGATAAAGCCGGTCATTCGCCGCGCGCATCCGGGCAAGATCCATATCCTGCGACGCCTTCCACAGATCGGCCAGCAGGTCCGGCACGAGGCTCGCCAGCCCCGAAAGGATGCCGTCGCCGCCAAGTGCCACCTGAGCAAAGAACCAGTGGAAGTTCGAGGGCAGGATCGCCACATCGGGTGCCACTGCCTTCACCGCACGCCTGTTCTCGTCATAGGCGAGAAGCGTGGCCGAGCCTTCCTTGATCGCAACGACCTCGGGGATCTGGGCCATTTCGGCCAGAACCGGGGTCGAGAAGCCAAAGCCCGACGCAATCGGAAACTGGAAGATCGAGAGCGGCATTTGCAGCTCTGCGCCCAGCTTTTCGATGAATCTGACGCCCGCCGCCGTGTTGGCATTCCCGCCGCCGAGCGCCTCGGCGGGGAAGATCACCGCGACATCGGCACCCGCTTCGCGCGCGGCTTCTGCCTGCGCGACCGCCTCGGGATAGCCTGTGGGCACGACCCCGGCCAGCAGGATGCGGTCCTTGCCGATATGGTCGCGGGTGCGGCGGATGACCTCGGCCTTTTCCTCTGCGGTCAGCGCGGTCGCCTCGCCCGCATGGCCGTTCACGAAGACGCAATCGGTCGTCTCGGGGCGCGCGCAATGCGCAAGTACGGCCTCGTAGCCCGCCCAATCGACAGCGCCGTCCTCGTGAAAGGGAAGCACGGTTGCGACGGTAATGCCGCCAAGATCCTTGCCGGTAATCATGCGATCACTTTCTTTCTGGGGAATTTCAGGGTGGCGTCGGCCTTGAGGACCTCGACGCCTTCCTCATTCTTCGCGCTGGCCTGCCAGTCCACGGTGCGGTTCGCGGGGTCGATGCCCGAGATCCAGATGTCGAAGGTCAGCGTATCGCCGTAGCGCACGGCACCGGTGAACCAGAAGCAGTCGCGGATCGAGACCCCAACCGTGCCCACCAGTTCCGCCGTCAGGACCGAGGTGCAGATCCCCGCAACAAGGATGCCAGGTGCCAGCCGCTCGCCAAAGCGCGTGGTCGAGGCATAGCCCTCGTCCACATGCACCGGCCCGAAATCGCCGGTCGCGGCGATATACATGGCACCATCTGCCTCGGTAACCGTCTTCGCAACGCTGACCCGATCACCGACCGAGAATTCGTCGATGTTGCGGATGTCATACATGGGGCGCATCCAGCGGCACGAGGAGCGCCTTGCCGGTGATCACCTCGACCCCGTCCAGCGTGGCGGAAAGGTCAAAGCGCACCTTATCCGCCGCGCTTTCAGTAACTGTCGCTGTCGCCTCCAGCGAACTGCCGACCGGGAAGGCGCGGTCAAATCCCAACTCGATCCCGCCAAGGCGGAAGCCCGGCCCGGCCAGTCGGCCGAAGGCGGTCGAGAACAGGCCCGCCGCCGCCAGTTCAAAAACCAGCATGTCGGGCTGGCCCTGCGTGCGCGCGAAGGCGCGGTCGACATGCGCGCGGCCCATATTGCCCGAGATGCCGGTGAAGAAGCCCTGTTCGGCCACGGTCATGGTCTTGCGGAAGGTCATCGCCTGACCGATTGCGGGAAGCTCGCTCATGTTCTGATCCTTCACAGGCTAAGGCCGCGCTTGATCACCGAACGGGCGATCAGCATGCGGTGCACCTCGGAGGTGCCGTCATAGATCCGGGTGACGCGGGCATCGCGGTAGATCCGCTCGAGCGGCAGTTCCTTGGTGAAGCCGTAGCCGCCGAAGACCTGAATGCCCCGGTCGGCGACACGGCCCAGCATTTCCGAGGCCTGCACCTTGACCATCGACACCTTGTCGCGCGGGTCCATGCCGTTGTCTTCCTCCCATGCGGTGTTCAGCACCATCATGCGGGTGGCAAAGATCTCGGTCGCGCTGTCGGCGATCATCTGCTGGACCATCTGGAAATCGCCGATCGGCTGGCCGAATTGCTGGCGGGTCGCGGCGTGCTGGCGCATCAGTTCCAGCACGCGGCTGGCCATGCCCACGGCACGCGCACCGATATGGCCCAGACGGATGCCGCCGACATTGGCCATCATCACCTTGAAGCCCTCGCCCACCGGACCAAGCACATTGCCCTTGGGAATGCGGACATCGTCAAAGGTCAGCTCGGCATGGCCATAGCCACGATGGCCCATCATCGGCTGGTTGCGCGCGACCTTGAAGCCGGGCGTGTCCTTGTCGACGATCAGCAGGCTGATGCCGCCGCGCGCCCGCTTCTCGGCATCGGTCAACGCCATGACGATGACGTAATCGGCAATGTCCCCGTCCGAGATGAAATGCTTGGTGCCGTTCAGCACCCATTCATCGCCGTCCAGATAGGCATTGGTCCTGATCGCGGCCGCGTCCGAACCCGCACCCGGCTCGGTGATCGCCATGGCGCAGATCTTGTCGCCCTTGACGGTCGGATACAGGTATTTGTCGCGCAACGGCCCGTCGAAGCGTTCCAGCATCGGGTAGACCTGCCCGAAGATCCGACGGATCAGCGCGTCCGAGGTCTGGCCAAGCTGCTCCTCGACAAGGCACATGTCGAGCACGCCAAGACCGCCGCCGCCGACCTCCTCGGACATGTTCAGCGCATAGAATCCCAGCGACTGCGCCTCGGCACGGACCGCCGCCAGCTTGTCGGCGGGGATCCGGGCATTCTCCTCGGTCTCCTGCTCAAGCGGCTGGACCTTTTCGCGCACGAAGCGACCGATCGCCTCGGTCACCATTTTCATTTCATCGGAAATCGCGAAATCCATCTCAGCCCCGCATCTTTTCGGTTTGTGCCACAGCGCCGCTGGCAATCAGTGCGTCGATTTCGCCCTGGCTCAACCCGACCTCGGCCAGCACTTCGCGGGTCTGGCCGCCCAGCGGCTGGGGCGTCAGCCGCACCTCCGGCAGTTCGCCGTCATATCGGATCGGGTGCGACAGCAGCGTCATGGGCGACCCGCCCTGCGTCCGGGCGTCGATGAAGGCACCCAGATGCTCTACCTGCGGGTTGTCGCGAAGGCTGTCATAATCGCGCACCAACTCATGCCAGACGCCCGCCTTCTCCAGCCGATCCAGCGCCTGTGCCGCAGTCAGCGCGGCCATGCCGCCGGCAACCATCGCGGAAATTTCGCCCCGTTTGTCGAAGCCGTCTTTCTCGGAGAAATCGGCAAGCTGCGGCAGGTTCAGGGCCTCGGCCAGATCGGCAGGCTTCGACATCGAGATCATGACGTGACCATCCGCGACCGCGTAGATGCCGTAGGGCGCGGGGCTGAACCAGTTAGCCATCCCGGCCCGACCGCGCGGGCCGCTGCGATCGGCGCCGTTCATCCATGCGGTGATCGACTCGCCCTGCAGGTCCAGCGCGGCCTGCAGCATGTTGACCTCGATCCGCTTACCCTCGCCCGTCCGCTCGCGCTCGTAAAGCGCAGCGAGGATGCCAGCCACGGTCAGCGCAGCGGCGTGGTGGTCGATAGGAACCGTCCCGATGGCGACCGGGCCGCTTTCCATGTTGCCGGTATGTGCGGCAAGCCCGGACATCGCCTGCAGCAGCACGTCCTGACCGGGACGGTCGCGATAGGGGCCGTCGCCGCCGTAGCCAGTGGTCGCGGCATAGATCAGGCGCGGATTGATCGCGCGCATCGCAGCCTCGGACAGGCCCAGCTTGTCGAGCGTGCCGGGGCGGAAATTTTCCATCACGACATCGGCGCGCGCAATCAGGCGGCGCACGGCGGCAAGCCCCTCGGGTGATTTGAGGTCCACCGCGATCGAGCGCTTGTTGCGCCCGGTCGTCATGTGGTTGACGCTGGTCTGGTCGACGAAACGGTTGCCGACGGCCCAGTTGCGCTGGAACGCCCCTCCCAGCGGCTCGACCGCGATGACATCCGCGCCGATGTCGCCAAGGAACTGCGCCGCGGCCGGTCCTGACAGAAAATGGTTGAAGCTGAGGACCGTAATGCCGTCCAACGCGCCCATGTCGTTACCCCTGTTGGTTCTGGTTTCCGACAGGTTAGGTCAGGGAGCGGGATCAGGGGAATATAGCCAGGTATGATATTGGAGGCCAAGAGAATTTGAAAATCAAATATTAATTGCTGGGCTCTCCGGGCTCTTCTGCACAACTCGGCTGATGTTCGCGCTGCTCAAAGCCGCTTGCCCGTAAAGCTAAGGGCTTCGTAGGATAGAAGGTCCTCATTTGAGGTGTGCTCAAGCTGATCCTCGATGAATGTGGAAAGCCTTGGACCAGCTAGAATTTCAACCGACGAACCAAGGGTTGGAGGTGTTCGAACTAGGGCGCCAATAGTGTCTGGATTATCTTCAAGCTTGCTGCCGAACAAGAATTTCCGCGAAGGCTTCGCGGTAGCCCCCCGTTCCCCACCCATGGTCAGCCCCGTTCAGGAAGCGCCTCTTGGGACCAATCCCAGATAGCGTGCGTCAGATGCTTCAGACGTGAAACCGACGGCGATATTCGGCCGGAGAAAGTCCCACGATCCGCAAGAAGACCTTCCGAAAGGCGCCCGGATCGTTGTAACCGACCTCCCACGCAATCTGATCGACGTTCTTAGTTCCGAATTGCAACAGCTCGCGCGCCGTTCTCATTCGCAAACGCTGGATGTAGTCGGTCGTCGTCAGACCCGTCGCCTTCTTGAAGCGGCGCAGGAAGGTTCTGCCCTCCAACCCGGATTCAGCGACGAGCCGGGACAACTCGACCTCCTTCGCGCCGCTCGACTCCAGCCAATGCTGGACTTTCAGCACGGCCGCATCGCCGTGCGACAGGTTGGGGGCAAATCCACTGTAGTAACGCTGTTCGCGATGCGGAGGATCGACAAGCAGGGTTCGGGCGGTCTGGATCATCGTGTCGGGACCAAGGATGCGGTCCACGATCTTTAGCCCGACGTCGACCCACGACATAGCACCGCCTCCGGTGATGAGATCGCCGTCCTCGATCACCATCCGGTCGAGATCCAGCCGGATCTTCGGGAAGCGCTCGTGCATCGCATGGTCGAAGGTCCAGTGCGTGGTGATCGTGCGCCCGTCCAGCAGGCCGGTTTCCCCCAAGACGAAAGCGCCAGTGCAGATTGATGCCAGCGTCGCGCCATCGGCATGGCGGGCGCGCAACCACGGCGCTTCGGCCATCGCCACCTCGCGCGGGATCGGCTGGCCCAGGGTCGGCGGCACGATCAGCACTGCGGGCGCGGTCGTGGCCTCCGGCATGGTGTCATGCACGCGGCCTCCGTCCTTCCAGTGGCTGATGCGCAAGGTGCGGACAGAGTTTGGGTGCTGCTGTCCGACAACACGGTTGGCCGTGGCGAACAGATCCGTCAGGCCCAGCACAGCCGCCATCTGCGCCCCGGGATAAAGGACGATGCCGATTTCAGTGATGCGATCCGGCATGGCGATACTGAACCTGTATTTGTCGATAGCGCCACTTATAGGCAGATGCGCGGGCAGATATCTAGCGTTTCAAAGATTGTATGGAGACTTCTCACCGTGAAGATAACGCAAGTCCGGAATGCCACGCTGCGCATCGACTTCGGAAAAACCCGCTTTCTGATCGATCCTTACCTGGCGGAAAAAGGCACCTACGAAGGGTTCGCGGCATCCGTCGATCCCGCGCAGCCCAATCCTCGGGCCCACGTCCGCAACCCCACTGCCGAGCTTCCGGTGCCGCTGGACCAGATCCTTGCCGTTGATGCTGTCATCGTCACCCATACCCATGCCGATCATTGGGATGAGGCCGCCATTCGGCTGGTCCCCAAACGCCTTCCGATTTTCGTGCAGAACGAAGCCGACGCTGCAACGATCCGCGCGCAGGGTTTCGAAGATGTCCGCGTTCTGGGCGATCGCGTGGTGTTCGAAGGTGTGACCCTGACCAAAACGCCCGGCCAGCATGGTTCGGACGACGCACATAAGCTCATGGTCGACGTGATGGGTGTCTTGCTCCAACATCCTGATGAGAAACGCCTCTATGTTGCGGGGGACACGGTGTGGAACGATCATGTCGAAGGAAACCTTGCCGAACACGCGCCGCAGGTCGTCGTCGTGAACGCGGGTGATGCGCGCATCGTCGGCCTTGGCGCGATCATCATGGGCGTCGATGATGTGAAGAAGGTCTGCGAAGCCGCGCCGGATGCCACTGTCATTGCCAGCCACATGGAGGCGGTCAACCATGCCGAGCTTACCCGGGAGGCGCTTCGCACGGACTCTGAAAATCGCGGCTATGCGCGCAACCTGCTGATCCCGGCGGATGGCGAGACGATATCGCTCTGAACCTTGAAAGGAAGATAACATGACCAAAACAGCAGTCATCGTCGTGGACCTGCAACAGGACTACCTGACCTCCGGCCGCTTTGCGCTGGAGGGTATCGACCAGGCAGTCGCCAATGCCCGCACTGTCATCGATGCTGCGCGCGACGCGGGTGTCGCGGTGTTCAACATCCGCCACGAGAATCCGGTCGGCGCACCCTTCTTCGAACCGGATACGGATGGCGCCCGGTTCATCCCCGAGGTGGCACCGAAAACGGGCGAGGCCGTGATAACCAAGAACTTCCCTAACTCCTTCCGTGAGACGGGGCTGAAGGCGGGGCTGGAAGAAAAGGGCGTCACCGATGTCGTCATCGTCGGTGCGATGAGTCACATGTGCATCGACGCGACGACCCGTGCCGCGGCCGACCATGGCTATCGTGTCACGGTCGTGGCGGACGCCTGTGCAACGCGGGACTCTGAGTTCGATGGACGTCTCGTGCCAGCGGCCGACGTGCACGCAGCCTTCATGTCGGCACTGGCCTTCGCCTATGCCGAAGTGAAGAAGACCGCCGAGGTCCACTTCGACTGATCAAATGAAGCGGGCGGCCCGGTCCAAAACCAAGCCGCCCGCTTCGGACAAAATCACTCATATCGGATACGAGGCATCCCGTGGAAACCTTGCCCAAGCGCAATCTTGCTGTCCTGGTTGCCGCACAGTCCCTTGGCGGTGCCAGCGCGCCGATCGTTATCTCGCTGGGCGGGCTGGTCGGGCAGCAGCTGTCCAGCAATCCGGCGCTGGCCACGTTTCCGGTCAGCATGTTCAACCTCGGACTGGCCCTCGGCACGCTTCCGGCCGCTGCGATCATGCGGCGTTTTGGGCGGCGTAACGGCTATCTGCTTGGGGCGGCGATCGGAGTCGTCTCGGGGCTGATCGCCGCCGCAGGGATCTGGATCGGGGCGTTCGCAGTGTTCTGTTTCGGCACGTTCGCCGCTGGGCTATACGCATCTTATGTCCAAACCTACCGCTTCGCCGCAGCTGACGGATGTGAGCCCGCCAAGCGCGGCCGTGCGATTTCGTGGGTTATGGTCGGGGGACTTTGCGCCGCCGTAATTGGACCGCAGCTCGTGATCCTGACGCGCGATTCGGTGCCGGGCATCACCTATGCAGGCAGTTTCCTTAGCCAGGCCGCGCTGGCGATGCTTGCCTTGCCGGTGCTTGCCATGCTGCATGCCCCGCGCGCTCCAAGGGCTCACACAGCCAAAGGCGGGCGCAGCGCAATGCAGCTTCTCTCGTCACCCGTGTTTCTTCTTGCCGTGATGGCCGGTGTCGTATCCTACGGACTTATGGCGTTTGTGATGACCGCAGCGCCGATGGCAATGGTCGGGCATGGCCATTCGGTCGATCACGCGGCCCATGGCATCCAGTGGCATGTGCTTGCGATGTTCGCGCCGAGCATCGTCACAGGCAGATTGATCGCCCGTTTCGGCATGGAACGCGTCACCGCGTTCGGCCTCGTCATCATCGGTCTTTCCGGGGCCGTGGCGCTTGCGGGGCTGGGCGTGACACATTTCTATGTCTCGCTGATCCTGCTGGGGCTTGGCTGGAACCTTGGGTTCATCGGCGCGACGGCGATGGTGGCTGATGCCCATACCGAAGCCGAGCGCGGCACAGCGCAGGGGTTGAACGATTTCATCGTGTTCGGCACCGTGGCCGTGGGTTCATTCTTTTCTGGGGCTCTGCTGCAGACAGCGGGCTGGGAGCAAATCAACCTGTTGATCTTCCCCGCAATTGCGCTTGCCCTTGCACCCCTCATCTGGCGGATGGCCCGCGAAAAGGGTGTGTCGGCAATCTAGCCCCACGATGTCGAGGTTGCTCGGAAAATTGCTACTCCGAGCGCTGAGTTTTCAAGCCGACTTCACCCGATTGCGGAACTTACGCTTCTTCTTGTGCAGGATGCATGGGTCTGAACGACTGCTGGATGTGCTTGACGGCACATATGCACCAGTTTATTTCCAACCGGTCGGAAATAAACTGGTGCATCCATGGCAAGACCCCGCAAACATGATCAGAACGAAATTCTTGATGCCGTGGAGCGGGTGGTGGCCCGCGACGGAATCCTGAACGTCGAGGCCGTCGCAAAAGAGGCAGGCGTATCCAAGGCCACCGTGCTTTATGAACACCCCAGTAAGCGCGATCTGATTGCGGCGTTGGTCCTGCGCACCATCAAGGCGGACAACGCCTTCAACCAGCAATGTGCCGAAAACTTCGCGGCTGAACCCGATGCCCCACTGCGCGGGCGTATCGAGGCGGCGCGACGTAGCCCTCCGGTTCAAGGCGGCAACCCTGCGGTGCTGAGCCTTGTCTCGGCACTCATGCAGGACAGCGCCATGCGCGAAACCTTTCGCGACAATCAAAACACTATCGGGCAAGAGCTTTTGGCGACGGCCAGCGTACCGCGTGCCGCCCGTATTGCGTGGCTTGCACTGGAGGGGCTGAAATTTCAGGAGCACATGGAACTGCATGATTGGACTGAGGCCGAGCGCACCGAAATTCTGCAAGACATTGAAGCTCTTGCCCTGACCGGCATTGTCAAACCCGGCGGCCAAGATGACTGATCGCACCATTTTCATAACCGGCGCCAACGGCTATGTCGGACGCAACCTGATCCGTCATTTCATTTGCGCTGGCCGACCCGTCATTGGCATGGTCCGCAGCCAACCAGCAGCAGAGCGTGTTGCCGCCCTTGGCGCAAGACCCGTGATCGGCGACATGTTGACCAGCGACCTGACGCCCTTGATGCAAGGCGCAGGTACCCTGATCCATGCGGCCGCAAATCTTGACCACGGTGCGGGTCGGGCCGCGCTTGCTGCGAACCGTGACGGCACGGCCCGCGTCATGGCGGCGGCCCAGCAAGCCGGGATCGGCGCAGTCGTCCATATCAGTACGGATTCCGTGCTTCAGGCTGGAATGCCGCTTCGGGACGTCGATGAAACGACGCCGTATCCGGCCCGTCCGGCCGGAGCCTATTCGTCCGGCAAGGCCGAGGCCGAGCGCATCGCATTGCAGGCCGCCCAAACGATGCGGGTGATGATCCTGCGCCCGCGCATGGTCTGGGGGCGCGATGACGGCACCGCGCTGCCAACGCTTGCGACGATGGTGCGAAATGGGCGCTTTGCCTGGATTTCGAACGGCAGTTATTTATCTTCGACGACGCATATCGCCAATCTCTGCCACGCGGTCGATCTGGCGCTGGAACGAGGCCAAGCTGGCAGGATTTATCATATCACGGACGGCCCGGCCCGACCCTTCCGTGATATCGTTACTGACCTTATGGCAACCCAAGACCTGAGCGTGCCCGAGAAATCCGTCCCTCGGGGGATCTTGCGCCTGATCGCAAGGTTCGGTGACGTCCTTCACAGGTTTAGCGGGGGCCGCCTGCGCGGACCGCTAAGCTTCCAAGAATTTGCCACGAGCGCTTTGGAAATCTCGCTGAACACTGCCAGAGCGCAGCGTGAACTTGGCTTCGCGCCGGTCATATCGTGGGAAGCAGGGCTGGAAGAGTTGCGCCTGGGCGGTTGGAGCAGCCCCTGATCCCTGAAGGGTCTGAAGGTTCATGTGCAGACCTTTCCACCTCAGTGGAGAATAGCGATGTCGTCCGCACCCTGACGGCGGAGTCTGCGCTGCGATGCTTGTCGAACGCCTGTTCCGGGAACGCCGCCGCGCAGCATTGGCAGGATGCGACCGTCAGGTATGGGCCGGGCCTTCCCATCCTCGGTCAATGCCGCCGACCTCCTCCAAGCCTACCAATTGCTGTTCTGCAGCATCTCCCTCGGAACCCGTTGCGGACGGTCGGGCTTGGCGTCGGATTCATTCGTGGCGCAAGGGGTGAGTGTTCTCAAGCATCCGTTCCGGGATATCGCACCGAGGTTGCGGAACCGCGGGAAGGCGTCCGCTCGCGATCGCCCGCTTCACGAACTGAACTGTCCTGAATGGCAGGGCCGGATCACCATAAGGCTGTGCCGGATCGTCGGCAAACCCACCACTCACCGACAGGACAATGTTCCTGTCGCGCGCAGGCAGTTGTTCCAGCATCCAGCGGCCGGGCCAGAACGTCTCGGCAGCCAATCCTTCTGCCCGGATGATCGCATGCGAAGCCGTGAGCAGCGTTACATAGCGAAGGCGCGCCACGCCCCGGACGTTCCGAACGCCCGGCAACGCGAGCAGGGACTTTGCCGGTGCCAGCACCGGTCCCTCTCCAAGATCGATAACGATGCGATGCTGGCGCGACAGCACTAAATCACGCGTCGGCAGGCCAGGTCCCAGCGCCCCGGCCGCAATCACGATCGGTCGCCTGGGATCGTCCCGACCAAGGAATTCGATCAGGCGCTGACCAATCCATCTTATCGCGGTTACTCCGGTCGCGGTGCTGATCAGGTCCCCTACCCTCAGCGTTTCGACCGCGCGCTGACCGTCGGGAGTATTGACCAGCGTACCCTCGGCAAAGCAAGGAAACCTGGGCGAGACATCCGCGAAATCCAACCGTCCGTCGTTATCGCCAATGGCCGCATTGCCGATATCGCTTTCTGGAAAGGTGTATTCGATAAAGGTGGGCGGCCCGCTCTGAATGTGCGCGCTGCTGTTCAGGTAAAGGATGAAGCCATTGTAGGCATGCGTTACATCTGGAATATTAAGGCTGATCTCGAAGCCGCCGGGAAAGAGAAATGTATACTCATCTCCCGACGCAAGATTATTGAAAACATCATGGCGCGGAACGGCCTGTTAAAGCAATACCGCGCCACTATCGTCAGTGATGGTGACAAATTGGCCGTTGGCGAAATGTTCCTCTCCGTCCGAGACCTGGGTGACGGTGACGGTGTAGATCTCGTCTGCATCGCCCACGGGGGCCACATCAAAAGCCGTAAGCTGAGTTTCTTGTCCGTTTCCGGACCACCTCACTGAGGTAAATCCCAGAAGTTGATCGCCTCGAATGGTCAAGGTTACAGTGGGCATCTGCGGTTCACCTAATCTCTAGGTTAACAACGGCAATTCCGGGCATGGTAGATCCCGTATATTAATTCCCGCAAGGGGGAACGGATTAGAGGTGGCGTATTATGAAACCGACACGGTGGGGTATTCCTCTACCTGTCGGAGAGATTCATATTTTAATTGAAATCCCAGATTGTTTGTTGGCCCGCAGCGACAAGGGAGGATCAATTTTGGGCACTGGCCTGCTTCCGCTGTGTCGTGGCCTCATTCGCAACTGCTTTACCGCGGGTCTGTCGCGGATCATGCCGCCGCAGGACTTGGATTGCGGATGCTGGCAGAAATGCACAGAAGGCCACGTGTGACTTCTCGCCAGAGGGTGTTGACCCAGGCGCGAAAACCACAGGATGTCGGCGCAGCGCGATCGTGAGTGGAGTTATTTGCATGGATGCGTTCGTATGAGCGACCCCAGCCTGCCCCCGCTTGACCAGGATGAGCAGATCCTGCTGACGGGCCGCGCCAGCTTCAGAGCTGGCGAGGTTCGCAGGATTTTTCTCGTCTTTACCGTGCTTTGGCCAGTGTTTTTTATTGTGATGACCGAGACCTTGAGGATGCGTGGAGGATACCTGCCGCCGTTGGCAATAGCGATAGTGACCGGCATCCTGTTGCTGTTCGCGTTTATGATCCTGACGCCTGCCGTCTGGCTAATGAATCGAGGGCGGATCTGGGCCGTCACAAACCAGCGTATTATCGACAATAAAGGCCTGGTCCTCGCGGTCTCGCGCATTGACAGGATTGGGCGCAATGGCGTGATACGCAGCGACGGCATCCCTCCCTTTGCTCTGTCAGGCGCGGATCCCGCGAGATTGCGCGAAGTCCTGCAGCCCTTTCTGGCGAAAGGCCGAGAGAAATTCGCATCGGTCCTGCCATCGGGTATTCCTGACGGTCTGCCGCATCCTTCTGCGTCGCGCCACGCGTCCTTTTGGTCGTCAGAACTGCAACCTGGTGAAATCCTGCTGTGGGCAGGCCGCTCTGGTCGATTTTGGCCGATCCTTCGTGTCGCATTTTTGCTTTCGATCGTGGTGGCCAGTCTTTTTGTGCCGTCCCAGACAATGGTGGCAATTGTTCTGCTGATCTTCTCGATTGCGGTATCGATTAGCATTGCACGCCCCCCGCGGTTTGAGATCACCGATCGCCGCGTCTTGGTCGCAGCGCTGCGCCTGCAGCGCATCTCGCGCATCGGAACCAGCGCAAGGCAACTGCCGATGTCGGGGGCCAGCTTCATCGTCGATTGGACGAGCGTGTCGATTTATGAAGCCAGTCGCGGCGCGGCCACTCGATTTGTCGTGATGAAAGAATTGTCGCGCGCCGACGCAAAGGCCGTGGAGCGGGTATTGTTCGCACTCATCCCGCGTCACGCGGCACAGGCCTATCATCCACCACCGCTGCCAATATCTGCGGACGCCGTTTCAACGCAGAAGCAGATCGGTCGCCTCTGATCGAATAAGTTTTAATGTCCGCATAGGTATTGGCCTCAATCCGGTCTGCGGCAAGAAGGCGGATACGATCGGTAAGGAAGATATTCAGAGCCCAAAGCTGCCAGTCGTCATGGTAACTGCCGCTTCAAAGCGCTGCTCCTGCGCGTGAACGCGTCACAGGCTATCGGCGGCAGTTGGGCCAAGACGGGGCGCGACCGGGTATCGCAGGGACCAGGGACTGGCGCGTCAGCGCATCGCCGCTTTCAGCCTTGCCGCGACCAGATCCCCCAGAAAAAGCGACGAGGTAAGGCCGGGGCTTTCGATGCCGAACAGGTTCACCAGCCCCGGCACGCCGTGGATCTCGGGCCCCTGCACCACAAAATCCTGCGCGGGTGCCCCCTGTGGGACGATCTTGGGGCGGATCCCGGTATAGCCGGGTACCAGCGCGCCATCGGCCAGGTCGGGCCAATAGCGGCGAATGGCGTGGTAGAACCCCTCCTCGCGCCCCGGATCAAAGCTGTAATCCGGGCTGTCGACCCAGCTGACATCGGGGCCGAATTTTGCCTGCCCGCCCAGATCCAGCGCCAGGTGCACGCCAAGGCCGCCGGGCACCGGCACGGGATAGATCAGCCGCGAAAACGGCGACCGTCCCCGCAAAAGGAAATAATGACCCTTGGCGAAAAACGCGCGCGGCACATGCGCGGGATCCAAGCCCGCGAACGCGCCTGCCAGTTGGGGCGCGAAAAGTCCCGCGGCATTGACGACGGAACGCGCCCTCAGCGTCACCGGATCGACCCCCATGACATCCAGTTCGATCCCCGCCGCGGTGATCCGACCGGATCTGACCGGACTGTGAAAGGAAAAAAGCGCACCATGCGCCTCGGCATCGCCTTGCAGCGCCAGCATCAACCCATGACTGTCGATTATTCCCGTCTCTGGCGAAAGCAGCCCCGCGACGCAATCCAGCGCAGGCTCCATCACCCGCAAGTCACGTGCCGCAAGCAAGCGGATGTTCTCGACGCCATTTGCTTCGGCCCGGGCATGGATGGCGGCAAGTTGCTCCGCCTCTGCCGCATCCGTGGCCACGATGATCTTGCCGCAGCGCCGGACGTCGATCCCCCGGTCTTCGCAATAATCGTAAAGGCTGCGCCGACCGAAGACACATGCCCGAGCCATCAGGCTGTCACGGGGATAGTAGATGCCCGCGTGGATGACTTCGCTGTTGCGTGAGGATATTCCGGTTCCGATGGTTTCTGCTGTCTCCAGCACAAGCACCTCGCGGCCGGCCATGGCAAGCGCGCGGGCCGCGGCCAGTCCGACGACACCTGCACCGATCACCACGCAATCGACATCTTCCATGATTGCCCCTGAAGCATCGCCCACTTTCATGAACCAGTCAGAATCCGCATTTTTCCGGCGACCACAACTCCCAGCCCTGATCGCGCTTGGGCTGTGTGTCATGGTCTCGGCTCGCGCACATTAGACGCTCCGCCCCTGCCCCGGTCTCGCGCACCGACAGGCCGAAGGCTTGGTGGCTTTTTGCCACGTGGCCGAGGATGCCTCTATCCACATTTCCTGGGGATAAATCAGTGTATAGACCTATCCGAACGCCTGCATTGCAGCGCCCCCACGGGCCTGCCTAAATATCGGGCATATCGCGCGGTAACGGCCCGGTGCTCAGGAACATCCCACCCGCATCAAGGCGGGGCCATTGAACGCGGTGGGCTGCAAAAGCGGTTGCAGCGGCGCGAAAATGTCTCAAACTGGGCCAGTTCTCAGGGCGGGGCGGAAATCCCCACCGGCGGTAAGCAGGACGTTCTGCAAGCCCGCGAGCGCCTTCCGGTTCCGGAAGGGTCAGCAGATCAGGTGCGATTCCTGGGCCGACGGTCATAGTCCGGATGAAAGAGAACATGTTCGCAGCCCCTTTCCGGGGCTGGGAGTGTGTGATCGCCTTGGGTGACGTGTCAGGCAGACCAAGGAGTGACCACATGACACAGACCCCCAGCGCTTGGGCGCCCAGCAGCCCGGTTCTCAATCCCGCAATCCGTTTCGCCTTCATCAAGGCCAACTGGCATTCCGATGTCGTTGATCAGGCCTTGAAAGGCTTTCTGGAGATCATCCCCGAAGCACATGTCGATGTCTTTGACGTCCCCGGCGCGTTCGAGATGCCCCTTGTCGCCAAGAAGCTGGCTGGCTCGGGTCGTTATGCCGCGGTGGCGGCGGCGGCGCTGGTCGTGGACGGCGGCATCTATCGTCACGACTTCGTGGCGCAGGCCGTGGTCAGCGGCCTGATGCAGGCCGGGATGGAGACCGGGGTGCCGGTCCTGTCGGTGTCCCTGACCCCTCATCACTATCAGGAAGGCGGGGACCATCACCGCCGCATCTTCGCCGAACATTTCGTCGGCAAGGGCCGCGAGGCAGGCGAGGCCGCCCTGAGCATCTGGCAACTGCATTCGGAACTGGCCTGATATCTCGCACTGTGGACGGCCCGGCCGTCCACAGATGCCGCCCTTTTCGTGACGGGCACGGGCGGCCGCCGGGTTTGGTCCCGGCTGTTTTGCAGGCGCGCCCGGGGCATGCAGGTGTACACTGGCAGCGGATCAAGATCGTGGAGGTGGCTCATGCCCCGGTTCCTTGCTGTCTACACCATGAAACCCGAAGACTTTGCCCGTTTTCGAAGCCTGCCCAAGTCCGAGCAGGATGCCATCGATGCGGTGGGGGTCAAGGAATGGGCCGCTTGGGAAGAAAGGAACGCCGCGGCCATCCTCGACCGTGGCGGCATGGTGGGCAAGACCACGCGCATCACCAAAGACGGCGTCACCGATGCGGCGAACCCGTTCTGCGGCTATCTTGTGATCGAGGCCGAGACCGCCAAGGCCGCGGCGCTGCTGTTCCGGGACCATCCCCATATCACCGTTTTTCCCGGCGACGGCGTGGACATCATGCCCTTCGTGACCTGACCCTTGTGCGGGGCGGCATCCCATGATCGCGCCGGGCCTGATTTCGGACGACCGACATCAGCCGGGACAAGGTCAGGAGCTTTCCCGACCCGTTCCCCAGACGCCGGCCAGTGCTTGCGCGAGGTCAGGGGCGTCGTCCAATGCGCCGAAGGCGGGGACCAGATGCCTTGCGCGCGTGATCCCGGCCAGCCAGATCTGGTCACGGGCGCGGGGATGCACGTTCCAGTTCCGCCGGGTGGCGCGGCCATCGGCGATCAGCCCCGCCGCCGCGCTGCCGGGGGCGACATGGCCGGTCAGGATGAAGCGCCATCCGCGTGCATCGGCAATCAGGCATGACATCAGATCGCCCGGCCGCTCGGTATCGGCGACGATGATGACATCGCCGTCGCGCGCCTCGGATGGGGTGGCGATCACGCGCAGGGCGGGCAATGCGCCCTGCATTTCGGCGCGGATCTGCGGACAGACCACGGGCGACAGCCCAAGGGCGGACAGATGTCGCGCCATATCCGCGCCACGTCCAAGGATCGGCACGGGCAGCACCGTGCCGGGTGTGATGCTGTCCGCCAGCGCCTGCACCTGATGGGCCAAGGGCTGATCCCGGTCTCCATAGGAAAGATCGGTGATGACCAGATCCGCCGGTGGAGGGGGATCAAGGGGCAGGATCTCGGATTCCCGGCTCCAGTCCCCCATGTAAAGCGCCCCACCCTCTTGCGGCAGATGCAGCCACAAGCCGCCCAGGGCATGCCCGTCGCGTCCGACCGTGACAGGCAGGTCAAGCAGTCGCGCCGGGCCCCGAACCGGCAAGTCGTGGCAGGCTTGGGGCGGCAGATGCAGGCCCAGCAGCGGCAGGGCGTCAAACGTCGCGCGGGTCGCAAAGACCGGCGGGCGCCCCAGACCTGGCCAAAGGTCGATGGCCCCGACATGATCGATATGCGCGTGCGACAGAAAGATCGCGTCGATCGGGCCGATACCCGCCAGGTCCGGGCGCTGGCCCGGCCGCGGCCCCTCGCCCAGATCCAGCAACAGCCGCCGCCCCGCGATCTCAAGCAGGAAGGCGGCGGGGGCTTTCCCGCCAAGGCCACTGAATGCCGTCAGAATTGCCATGGCAGAACGCCCTTCGGCAGAAAACGGGACAGGATCGTCGATAGCAGCATCAGCACCAGCACGCCAAGGATCATCAGGCAGCCGACAGCGGCAGCAAGGGTCGATGCCCCGCCTTCCTCAAGGAAGATGATCATCGGCCCTATGGTGCGCGTCCCCGAGGAGATCAGCAGGATCGAGGTCTGGATCTCGTTGATCGCGGTCATGAAGACGATCACGGCGGCGGCGATTGCGGTGGGCGCGATCAGCGGCCAGATCACATCGCGCATCCGGCGCAGGAAACCCGCACCCGCGACGCGCGCAGCCTCTTCCAGCGCGCGGTCGATCTGGGCGTAGCCGGACAGCACGGGGCGCAGGGCCAGTGCGAAAAACCCCGCGACATAGGCCGCCAGGATGATCCAGGGCGTGCCATAGATCGACAGGCCGATCCCCGGCAAGGGGCGCAGGAACAGCAGGATCATGGCGACGCCAAGCGTGATGCCCGGCAGCGCATAGGCGGCTTCGGACCCGAAATGCAAAAGCCGCACCAATGGCCCGCGCCGCCATGTCAGGAAATAGCCAAGGAAGACCGAGGCCAGCATCAGGAAACCCACCGTCGCCAGCGTCAGCCACAACGAGGTGACGAAGGCGTCCCGCAGCGAGACCTGCTGGAACAGCGCCGAGACATAGTTCTTCCAGGTGATGGTCTCTGCCGTCAGCGGCAAGCCGTAGGCAGTGACCAGCGAGGTCTGCAGCAGCGCCGAAAACGGCAGCAGCAGCGACAGGATCAGATAGGCCCACAGCATCGCGGCGACCGGAATTCCGGCCCGACCCAGGGGCAGCATCAAGGGGCGACTGCCCAGATCGACGCGGGTATCGTTGCGCTCGCCCATGCGGGCGGTCAGCAGGACGCCCGCCACGGTCAATGCGGTCAGGACCAGCGACAGCGCCGCCATGTTCGGCAGGGCGCTTGGGCCCAGCCCGTTGATCTGCTGATAGATCTGGGTGATCAGCGTCGGCACGCGGGCCGGAATGCCCAGCATGGCCTGAATGCCGAAATTCCCGATGGCCGAGACAAAGGCAAGGCTGGCCGCAGCCACCATGCCACCGCGCGCCAAGGGCAGGATGACCGTCAGCAGCACCCGGACCGGACCGGCCCCGGCGGCCCGCGCCGCCTCGGCCAGATCCTGCGGGATGCGGCGCAGGCTGGCCTGCAGCGCCAGATAGACCAGCGGCGCGTTATAGATGCCCAGCAGCAGGATGATCCCGGCCCGCGAGTACAAGGGATGTCGCGTGCCCGCCTCCATCGACAGGCCAAGAAGGCCCAGGACCGGGCTCGTGGGCGAAAAGGCCTGGATCCAGGCCATGGCCGTCACTTGCGGAGGGATCATCAGGGGCAGCACAAAGGCAAAGACCAGCGCCGATTTTCCCTTCAGGTCGGTCTGCACCATGATGACCGCGAAAATCGCACCGACCAGCAGGGATACCAGCGTCGAAGCCAGCGATATCTGGATGGTGTTCCAGATCGCGGCCCCGGTCTGTGGCCGCGAGAACAGCTTTGCCAGCCGCTCGGCCGCGAACACCCCGTCGTCAAGCAGGGCGGCCTGAGCCAGCCGCAGCATCGGCGCGACCGAAACCGACAGGATCAGCACCGCCAGCAGCGCCAGCGCGACCCCTTCCGAGGTCAGGCGGAAAAGGGGCGCGCGCGGCGCCCCCTTGCGGTGACAGATGGCGGTCATTCCGGATCAGCCGCCGAAGATTTCGGTGAACCTTGCGCGGGCCTCGCTGTCCTCGGCGACGGCGCGATCGGCATCCAGCGGCAGCAGCTTGATATCGGCCAGCGCGGGCATCCCCTCGGGCGAGGCAACCCGCGGATCGACCGGCATGTAACCCTGTTCGGCGGCCAGTTTCTGGCCGTCCTCGGACAGGACGAAGCTGACGAAGGTCTGTGCCGCCTCGACCTGATCGGTGCCGGCGATGATCGCCACCGGCTCGGTGAAGAAGGTAGCGCCTTCGGTCGGATAGACGAACTCCACCGGCGAGCCTGCCTTCTTGGCGCGCAGCACATCGGCGTCGATGTTGACGCCATATTTCATCTGCCCCCCGGCCACCGCCTTCAGCACCGGGCCGTTGCCGCCCTCGGGGACCACGCCAAGCGCGTTCAGGCGCTCGTAATAGCCCCAGCCCTGGCTGGCATCCTGCAGCAGCGAATGCATGTGAACCAGCGCCGCGCCGGAATAAAGCGGGCTTGGGGCCACGATCTGACCGGCATTGGCATCCTGGAACAGGTCGCCCCAGCCGGTGACGGGGGCAGCGATCTGGGTGTTGTAGACGATCCCGGTGGACGAGATCTTGGTGCCGAAGAAGGTCTTGTCGGCGTCGTACATCAGCGGGTCGATGTCCTTGACCGGGGCGTCGGGCCAGGGCAGCAGCAGGCCCTGTTGCTTCAGCGTGCCCAGGTTGATGCTGTCGGCGACCAGCAGCACATCGGCCTTGATGCCGCCGGCCTGCTGCTCGGCGGTCAGGATGTTCATCAGCTGCGACGTGCCGTTGCGCATCCATTCCACGGTGATGTCGGGATGCTTGGCCATGAAGGCGTCGACGGTCTGCTGCGCGATCTCGGGCGATTGCGAGGTGTAAAGCGTCAGCGTGGTCTGCGCCGAGACCGCGGTCGCGGAAAGCATCAAGGCAAGGGCAGTGACAGTCAGGCGCATTGGAATTGCTCCGTAAGATGCGATGAGAAAGAAGGGCCGGGCGCCGTGCCGGGGGCATGGCTGCCGGAAAGCGGAATGGTCCAGAGGTCGCGGAACACCAGATCAAGGATTGCGCCCGGCTCGGGGGCGGCGTCCGTGTCGGGCAGCATCATCGGCAGGCGCAGGCCGGGATCCGCCTCGGGGCGCAGGTCATAGGACCAGCCGCCACCGCGATAGGTCCGGGCGGTGACACGGGCGGGGATGCCGGCCTCGCCCGGACGGGCGGGCAGGATATCGACCGGATGGGTCGAGGCCACCGCGAGCGGCCGGGCGACCTCTCCGGCATGACAGCGCAGCCGGACACGCGCGCCCAGCAGGTCCGCCGTCGCAAGGCCGTTCCCCATCGGGCGCAAGCCCTCGACCGGCAGCACCAGCCCGTCCCCGATGAACCCCGCGACCGTGGCGTCGGCGGGTTCGCGGTATAGTTGCCGGGGGCTGGCGCATTGCAGCAGGCGGCCTTTGTCCATCACGGCGATGCGGTCGGCAAGCGCCATCGCCTCGGACTGGTCATGGGTGACATAGACCAGCGTCGCGCCGCTTTCCCGGTGAAAGCGGCGGAACTCCTCCTCCATGGCGGCGCGCAGATGTACGTCCAGATTTGCCAGCGGCTCGTCCAGCAGCACCAGATTGGATCCTGCGGCCAGACAGCGCGCCAACGCGACCCGCTGGCGCTGCCCGCCCGACAGGTCCGCCGGGCGACGCCCGGCAAAGGGCGTCAGATTGACGGTGTCGAGCGCGCGCGCCACGCGGGCCTCGCGCTCAAGCCGCGGCAGGCGCGCCACCTTCAGCGCATAGCCGACATTCCCAGCCACGGACATATGCGGCCACAGCGCGTAATTCTGGAACACGATGCCGATCCCGCGCCCTTCGGGCGGCACCATGACCTTGCCGCCAGCGACCTGCCGGTCGCCAAGGCTGATGCTGCCTTCATCGGGGCGGTCAAATCCCGCAACCAACCGCAGAAGCGTGGTCTTGCCGCAGCCCGAAGGGCCAAGCACCGCCACGAACTCGCCCGCCGCGATGTCAAGGTCGATGCCGGACAGAACCCTGGTCTCGCCATAGCTCCTGCCGATGTTCGACAGCCGCAAACCCGTCATGCCGCGCTGCCCCTTTCCTGCCATTGCGGCGCGACAGATGCAGGCGCGCCATGACAGCAGGGTGGCCGTTCTGTAAATTCTTGATGAACCTTGCGTTTCGGATGCCACGCCGCATGGAAGAAGGGCGGCCCCTGCAAGGGCCGCCCGAGTGACACCGGATGGCGATTTTTGCCACCGGCAGGATGCAGGGGGTGGTCGGCACCCCCTGCCCCGATTGCTCACCAGTTGAAATCGTCGCCGCCAAGCTGGTTCAGGCGGGTATCCTCGATCACCAGATGGTCGGTCCCGGCCCGGATCACGACGTCGTTTCCGACCTGACTGGCCGCGGCGCGCACGTCCGTCCAGCTGTCGAAACGCGCATAGGCCGAAAGGTCGATCGTGTCCTCGTCCCGCTCGAAATCGGTGACACGGTCGCGTCCGCCGTTCCAGACGAACACATCCGCACCCTCGCCCCCCGTCATGGTGTCGTTCCCGGCGCCGCCATTCAGGGTGTCATTGCCCTCATGCGCGACGATGCGGTCGGCCCCCGCCTCGCCAAACATGCGGTCGTCGCCTTCGCCGCCATAGATGATGTCATTGCCTGCACCTGCGCGGACGGTGTCGTTGCCCTCGCCCGCGCTGATCGTATCGCGGCCCGAACCGCTGACCGACAGGTCGTTGCCCGAGCCAAGCGTGATCGAGTTGTTGCCGCCACCGGCGCGGACGATGTCATTGCCTTCGCCGGCATTGATCACGTCATTGCCGCTCAGCGCGTCGATCACGTCATTCCCCGAGCCGCCATTGACGCGGTTATGGCCCTCGCCCGCATTGATGCGGTCATTGCCCTCGCCACCGTCGATGGTGTCATTGCCGCCATGTCCAAGGATCGTGTCATCGCCGGACATGCCAAGGATCCTGTCCGCAAGGTTGGTGCCGTTCAGGCGGTTGTCGTCGTCATTGCCACGGATATTGGCCATGGTTGCTCTCCGTCAGTCTGGAATGGACCGGCATGAACGGCGGCCTTTTGACCGCGCTCCGCATCCCGGCTGCCGGTTCGGCCGGTGCGGAATTCAGGCGCCCTCAGACGCGCTGGCGATCCGCCAGTCGCTGGCCGGGACGCCGCATGACCGAGGCAGGGCCGATCCCGCGTTCACCGGCCGGGCGCACATCCCTGAGCGGCAGTGTTTCCCCGAGGCCCGTGGGCGCAGTCAGAACGGTCGGTGTCATCTCATCCCCTTTCGGTCGTCTGCAGGGGATACGCGCGGGAGGTGGCAACTATTCCCGCCCGGTGCAAAAAAATACGAAAAAGGCGGCCACAGCCGCCGTATGAGCTTGAGAAAATTGGATATTTTGCCGGATGTTCAGCGCGCCCAATTGCCGGGGCTGGGGTCAAATCCAACCGTGGGGGCCGACGCCGCGGCACCCACGGGCCTATTCCCGCAGGGCGGCGGCCTCCTCCTCGGGGGTCAGGGGGGCTGTGGCGCCAATCGCCGCGATGGCGTCGTCCATGCTGCCTTGACCCGAGGCCGGGCGATAGTCCTGCCCCGCTATTTCGGGGACCGCCGCATGGCGCAGGGTCCAGCCCGCGGCCTCGCGGCAGGCCAGAACCGCGCGCTGCGCAGTCTCGTATTCGCGGCAAAGCGCCCCATCCAAGCCCCGGAACGAAGCGATCATCGCCAGTTCGCCGCCATCATCCGAAGCCTGCACCTGCCCCGAGGGCAAGGCGTCCAGCGCCGCCAGCTCTGCCGGGCTGAAATCACGCGGGGCGGGCGCGTCCGCCCATTCCCACCACCCCAGCCCGATCGCAACAATAGCGGCAGAAGCGACAGCCGCCAGCCAGGGCCTGCGATTCAGGTTTGCCGGTCGCCGCGGCGCACGGGCGGGCGCGGTCAGCGGCGTGCCCCCGGACGGCAGGACCGGGCGTGGGCCAGCGGCATGGCTGGCGGTCGGGGAAGGCACGATCCGCGTCGGGGCGGCGGTGGCGGATCTGCGGATCATCGCGGCCAACGGGTCTTCGCCCTTCGGGTCCGCACGCAGCCCGGACAGCAGACGCCGGGTTTCCTGAAATCGGTGCAGCCGGGATTGCAGTTCGGGATCGGCGGCAATGGCGCGGCGCAGCTCCTCGGCCCGTGCCAGGTCAAGCTCGCCATCGGCCAGCGCCATCAAGGTTTCGTCGTCGATCTGCATGGGCCCGTCCTTTCCGCCATCCCCGGCCGTATACGTCCCGCCGCTCATGTTATTCCCAGACGTTCGGAAAGCGCCAGCCGCGCGCGCGACAGCCGGCTCATTACCGTGCCGATCGGGATGTCCAGAATGCGCGCGGTTTCGGCATAGGTCATCTCCTCCACACAGACGAGATGCAGGATCTCGCGCTGTTCGGGGTGCAGCTCGGCCATCGCCGTCTCGACATTGCGCAGCATCAACCGGGCCTCCAGCGCGGGGGTCGGGTCGATGGGTAGGGCTTCGGGCATGTCATGGACGTCCAGTTGCACGCCCGCGCTGCGTTGCCGCCGGGTCTGGTCGATGAAGCCGTTGCGCATGATGCGGAACAGCCACGGCTCCAACCGCTGGGCCGGGTCATGGCTGCCGGCATTGGCGATGGCGCGCTCGACCGTTTGCTGAACCAGATCGTCGGCCTGATCGGCGCGACGCGTCAGGGACAGCGCATAGCGCCGCAGGTTGGGCAAAAGCGCGATCAGCGCCTCGGCAAAAGCCGCGTCCATTCCACCTCCCTGCGTCAAAAAAAAGACGAAGCCGGGGAATAATAGAGGGTGCAGAACGTAGAATGTCCAGAAACCCCTGGTCGGAGGACCTGATGCCGCGCCACCCCTTGCTGTTGCTGGCCCTTGCGCTGGCCGTGATCCTGGCCGACCTGAATCCGCAACAGCCGGGCCGGGGCCCTGCCGCCGCATGGGCCGATGACGATGATGACGACCGGGGGGACGATGACGACGATGACGACGACGCACCCCTGCGCCGCCGCCCCGCGCCGCAACCCGTCGTCCGCGTCGCCCCCCTGCCCCAGCTGGCCCCGAACGAGGTGATCGCACGCGGCCTGTCATCTGCCGATCTGCGGGTTCTGCAGGATGCGGGATTCCGCGTGCTGCGCAGGGTGGCGCTTGCCGACGGCGCATCGCTGCACCGGCTGCGCAAGCCCGACCGCATGTCGATGCAGGAAGCGCGCGCAACGGTGCGTGACATGGGCTCGGCCAATGCGGCGGATTTCAACCATTTCTACCGGCCGGGCAATGCCGCGCCCGCCTGTTCCGGCGCGGACTGCCCGGCCCGCCAGATGATCGCATGGCCCGCGGATACCTCCGGATGCGGCGGCCCGGTGCGGATCGGCATGGTCGATACCGGGCTGAATGCCGATCACGCTGTCCTGAAGGATGCCCGGATTGCCGTGCACCGCATCGATCGGGGCAAGGGGACGCGCTCGGATGCGCTGCATGGCACCGCAGTCGCGGCACTGCTGGTCGGGCGGGCGGACAGCCGTTCCCCCGGCCTTGTGCCGCAGGCCGAACTGGTCGCCGTCGATGCCTTTCACAAGCAGCGCGAGGATGAGCGCGCCGATGCTTTTGCCTTGGTCGAGGCGCTGGACTATCTGAGCGCGCAGCAGGTCGACATCGTCAACCTGTCGCTGGCCGGCCCCCCGAACGAGGCCCTGCGCGCCCAGATCCAGCAGATGGCCCGGCAGGACATCGTGCTGGTCGCGGCGGCAGGCAATGGGGGACCGGCGGCGAAACCGGCCTTTCCCGCCGCCTATGAACAGGTCATTGCGGTCACTGCGGTCGATCGGCGCGAACAGGTCTATCGCCGCGCCAATCGGGGCAAACATATCGATCTGGCAGCGCCGGGTGTGAATGTGTGGACCGCGGCCTCGATCAGCGGCGCGCGGACCAAGACCGGGACGTCATTCGCAGCACCCTTTGTCACCGCCGCCGCCGCTTTGCTGCTGCAAGCCGAGCCGCAGTTGACCGCGTCCCAGGTCCGCGCGCGCCTGCAGCTGGGCGCCCGCGATCTGGGCAAGGCCGGGCTGGATGAGGTCTTTGGTCACGGGCTGGTTCGTCCCATTCCGGCCTGCACCAGCCCTGCCGGTGGACCTTCACGGCACGGGCAGGCAGCCTCGGCCATGCCAGCGGACGGATCGGGGATGAGGTGATCCCGATTGGGGTCACGCGCCGGTTCGTGTGTTCCTGAGATGACCAGACAGCAGATTGATCGCTGCGCCAGAAGTCTTCAGACTGCTGATGATCGTTGATGTCCATCAGGAGGTTTCGGATGCCTCGCATCCTGGCTGCGCCCCATTGCAGGGAAGCCGTCCTGCCTGCAAAAGCGAACGATATTCCCCGTCCGCCGCCAGAGCGCGGCCCCAACCCCCCGGCCGACTGATACCATGAGCTTCTTCGACGATCCTTGGACCGATCCGACCGATCGAGATGCCTTCAGCCTGAGCTTTGTTCCGCCGCCCACGGTCGCGGCGGTTGCGGCCGAAGGGCTTGCCCTTCGTGCGCGATTTGGGCGGGGGGGAACGGCGGTCGGGATCGCCCGCGCCGAGGGGCTTGCAGGACGCTCTCCTCTGCAAGCGGCCGAGATGCGCGTGATCGCGGGCTGGTTCGCCCGACATTCCAAGGTCCGCCGCGCGACCGGATGGGCCGACCCGGAAAAGCCATCGGCCGGCTGGATCGCTTGGCAATTGTGGGGTGGAGACGTTGGGCGCGCCTGGGTCGAGGCAGAGCGGGGTCGGTGGCTGCCGTTATGCACCGGATGACCGTGCCCCAAAGATGAGTCCTGTCCCTAACCGGCGGGCATAATCTGGGCGAACAGGTCGTCTTGCGGGTGGTAGCCGATCGATTCCGCCCCGCGCGCCAGCGACCAATCCATTCCCTCGTTTGCCGATACGCCATTCACGACAATGCTCGCCTGTGGCCAGCGGTCCGCTCCCGCTGATATGGCAGCCAGTATCAACTGCCGAAAATCCGCGTTCGACAGCCACATCCCGCGAAACCAGCGCTGATTTCGCGCATCATCGGGACCGGCATGGGCGTGCGCGGTCGTGCCGCTGCCATGCGAGCCGGTGGCGGTAATGTGGTTCGGATCGTTCTCGCCCGGCAATATCCACCCGATCCGCAGCGAGATCGCGGACATGCGCCCGTCCGACCCTGCCGCAAGACTGGCAAGGAAACGCTCTCCCATCAGCTTCGAGGTGGCATAGATCGTTGAATCGACAAGTCTCTGCCCGTCATGCCAGTGGGTTCCGGGTGCCGGAGGAAGGTCGTCGCGCAGACCTCCGGGGGCAAGCGCCGCTGCCAGATCGCCGTCCTTGTAGCCACCCATGACATGATTTGAGGAACCGAAGATCACGCGCGAGACGCCGTTGGCCGCAGCGCAAAGCCCCAGATTGACGGTGATGTCGAATGACGCGGTGGCGTCCTGCCAGCTCGCATCGGGATACGGATTGACGGCAGCGAAATGCAGGACGCAATCGACGCCCTGCATGTGCTGCCGCCACGACCCATCGGCACGGGTCAAGTCGGCAAGGACGGCCTGAAGCCGGGGGTGGGCGGGAAGATCCGGGGGCAGTTCCGGCCAGTAAAAGCCGATGACCCGGCTGCACCACTCGGTAGCAAGCAGCGCCTCGATCGCCTTGGCGCCAAGATTGCCGCCAGCGCCCGTGACCAGCACAACCCGTTCCTGTTCGTTCCGCATTCCAACCCCCTTCCCGACCCGGCCGGTCAGTCGCGATAGACCACTTCCTGGATGCCCCGGATATAGCCGATGGCATAAAGGCGACCAAAGGCCGAATAGCCCGCGTCGTCATTGCTGTCGCCTTCGACAGTGGGAACATGGTCCGGGCGCAAGACGCCATCGAAACCGATATCGCGATAGGCCTGCATGCAGGCGACCATGTCGGTCTTGCCCGCGTCATGCCACGTCTCATGGAACTTGGTCGGCACGCCTTCGACATCGCGGAAATGAACGAAGCTGATCTTGTCGCCGAATTTGCGGATCGTCGCGGGAAGGTCATCCGTCATCAGGGTGAAGTTGCCCTGACACATGGTGATGGTGTTCCGCTCGGACGGGATCATCGCCAGCAGACGTTCGAAATTAGGAACCGTCCGCATGATCCGGCCCACGCCACGGATCGGCGAGGTCGGCGGGTCATCGGGATGCATCGACAAGGTCACACCGGCCTTTTCCGCCACCGGCATCACCCGGCGCAGGAAATATTCCAGGCTTTCCCACAGCGCCTCTTCGCTGATCGGCGGCTGATCGGTCAGGTCCTCGGGCACCTGCGCCAGATCAAAAGCGGTGACGACCGAGCCGCCGCGGCTGGGTTTGGCGAAATCGGTGCGCAGCCAGTTGAAATCCGCCATCCACTCGTAGCACCAGACCGGGATGCCCAGCTTGCCCATGTTGACGAGCAGCTTGCAGACCTCGTCGATCTCTTCATCCCGGCCGGGCAGGCCACGCTTGGCCTTGTTCAGCGGCGGGCGGGATTCGATGACGCGCAGGTCGAAGCCGGCCTCGTTGTAGCGTTCCTTGACGCGGGTCAGCGGCCCGAGGTCGCAGGAGGTCTCGCCCGCATGGATCAGGTCTTCGGGGGGCAGGCCGCCCACGGCAAGGTTGACGCCTGCCTGCTGCGCGAGGCGCCAGATTTTGTTCGGCGTTGGCGCGATGAATTCGGCGATCTGGATCATGATGTCTCCGTAGGAATGGATGTCAGGCGGCCCGAATGGCCTTGCTCTGAGCATCGAAGAAATGTGCGCGCGCAGGATCGTAGGCCAAATGGATCACGGATCCCTTGCGCACCGATGTCTCGTTGTCGATCTTGGCGACCAGCACGGCGCCATTGCCGATCTCGACATGGACGATGGCCTGTTCGCCCAGACGCTCGACATTGGTGACGGTGCCGGTGAAGGCGGCCTCGGATTGTGCAACCTCGCGCAGGTGTTCGGGGCGGATGCCAAGTTGCAGCCCCTTGCCCGAATTGCGCGCATGATCCGGCAAGCCGATTTCCCCGCCGCCCGGAAACCGGATGCGATCCCCCGAGCTTTCGACCGGGATCACGTTCATCGCGGGCGAGCCGATGAATTGCGCGACGAAGACATTGGCCGGGCGGTGGTAAAGCTCCATCGGGCTGCCCACCTGTTCGATCTGCCCGGCATTCAGCACGACGATGCGATCTGCCAGGGTCATCGCCTCGGTCTGGTCATGCGTCACATAGATCATCGTCGTGCCGGGCATCGCGTCCTTGAGGTTCGCGATCTCGATCCGTGTCGCGACCCGCAAGGCGGCGTCTAGGTTCGACAGCGGCTCGTCGAACAGGAAGACGTCGGGATCGCGGGTGATGGCGCGGCCAATGGCGACGCGCTGGCGTTGACCGCCGGAAAGCTGCTTGGGCAGCCGGTCCAGATAGTCGGTCAATTGCAGCATGGCCGCCGCCTTGTTGACCTTGGCGTCACGCTCGGCCTTGGGGATCTTTGCGAGCTTCAGGCCGAATGCCATGTTATCGCGGACCGTCATATGCGGGTAAAGCGCATAGGACTGGAACACCATGGCGATCCCGCGCGCATCGGGGGGAACCTCGTTCGCCCGCATGCCGCCGATATCCAGCGTGCCGTCCGAGATTTCCTCAAGCCCCGCAATCAGCCGCAGAAGCGTGGATTTGCCGCAACCCGATGGGCCGACAAAAACGATGAACTCACCGCTTTTGATGTCGAGATCGATCCCCTTGATGACCTGATGGCCCCCGAAGGTCTTGCGGATCTGGCTCAGACGGACATCTGCCATGACATGCCCCCCGTTCAGCCGTGGCTTGCCTGCGCGGCGCGCCAGGCTTCGTATTCGCCGCGTGCGTCGTCGCGAAGGGGGTAGTATTTGCGCAGGTCCGCACCTTCCAGCAGCTTCATGCGGGTGAATTCTTCCCATTCGACGTGATGGGTCGCGCGCTCCAGCAATTCCTGCGCCATGGCGGCTGGGACCACGACCGCGCCATCGTCATCGGCGATGATGATGTCGCCGGGATAGACCAGCGCCTCGCCACAGGCGATCGGGACGTTCACCGCAAAGGGAATGATGTTGGTCTGCGTGTGATAATTCGGCGTGACGCCCTTGATCCAGTAGCCAAGGTCAAGGTCAAGGCATTGGGTCGAGTCCCGGATGCAGCCGTCGATGATCACGCCCTTGCCGCCCTTGCCCGCGAAATAGCTGAGCATCATCGAGCCGAAGATCCCGCTTGTCATGTCGCCGCGCGCATCGACGACGATGATGTCGCCCTCTTGCGTGTGGTAAAGCGCATGGCGGTGCAGCTGCGCCTCAGGGTCGTCATACTCGTTGGCGCCGTAAATATCCTCGCGCTTGGGCATGAATTGCAGCGTCAGGGCCGGGCCGGCGATCGAACGCCCGCGCGTATAGGGCACCGGCCCGCGAAGGAAGGTGTCGCGAAGTCCCATCTGGTTCAACTCGCCGGCGGCGGTCGCGCTGCCCACCTTGGCAAGCGCCTCGCACAGGGCACGAGGGGGGCGATTGATGTCAGGGGTATGGGTCACTGTCTTAATCCTGAGAGGGGTTTTCGGGGTATCGCCTGCGGCGGTTCCCGCCCGGTATCGAGCGGGAACCCGGAGGGTCACTCGACCTTGAGTTCTTCGATCTTGGCGGCGGCCCAGGCCACGGCATCCTCTGGCGTCTCGCCATCGACCAGCACCCGCTGGATCGACTGGGTCACGACCTTCGAGGTGCTGACGGTTGCCGCCCAAGCGGTGGGGGGACCGGCAAAGCCATCCACGACCCCGTTGCGCGCCATCTCGTCAAAATTGGCGAAATCGGGGTTTTCGGCAAAGAGCGGCATGGATTTCGTCATGTCGGGATAGATCGGGATCCAGCGGCCGCCGACGGTTTCGATGATCTTCTGGTAGTTGTCGGGCTTGAAGAAGTAACGCAGCCACGCTTTCGCGTCGTCCTGACGCTCCGACTTGTTGCTGACCATCCACGAGAAGGTCGACAGCAGCGTGGCCGAGCGGCCCTTCTCGCCCGGTCCGACCGGCATCGGGATCAGGGCGGTATCGGCCAGAAGGTCCTGATCGTTATCCTTGAGCCAGCTGTAGACGCTGGGCGGGTTCATGATGAACGCGGCGCGCCCGGTCTGATAGGCGGTGTTGTTGCCGGCATCGTCCCAGGTCAGGGTCGAGCGCGGGATCGTGCCTTCGGCGAACATGTCGGCGATGTACTTATAGGCCGCGACCGTCTCGGGCGAATTCCACGTCACCTTGGTCCCGGTCTCGTCGAACATCTGGCCACCGAAGGACCAGACCACCATGCGGGCCATGGTCTCGGCATCATTGGCCTCGCTGGTGGGAAGACCGAAAGCCGTGATCGCCGGGTTCTTGGCCAGGATCGCCTGCGATGCGGTGCGCAATTCGTCGAGGGTCTTGGGAAGGCCAAGCCCGACCTCCTCCAGCAGGTCCTTGCGCGCGAACATCGGGACCACGTCGACTTCCAGCGGCAGGGCCATCGCCTTGCCATCGCGCATCACCGAAGGAACGGTGCTTTCGTAGATGCCACCGTCCACCGCGCGCATCTCGGCCAGAATGTCGTCCACCGGCTGGGTCACGCCGAGCTTGGCGAAGTACTGCACCTGCTGGCCGACATTCATGAAGACGTCGGGCATTGCATCGCCCTGAATGGCCGCGGCAAGACGCTCGTTCAGGACGTTGGCGGGAACGATGCTGTATTCGACCGAGATGCCGCGTTCGCGTCCGAAGTCCTCGGCCATCTGGGTGATCAGGTCATCGGCCTGCTGGTTGAACGCCTGGATCGCCCAGATCGTCAGGTCCTGCGCATGGGACATCGCGGGCAATAGCAGCGCGACCGAGGTCGTCAACGAGGCGATAAGCTTCTTCATGTATTTTCCTCCTCCAAACCATTGAATTGCTGGGGATCACCCCTTGACGCTGCCCGCGGCCAATCCCTCGACGATGTAGCGCTGCGCGACGATGTAGATGACGAGAATGGGAATGATGGCGATGACCGAGCTGGCCATGAGCTGGCCCCAGATGAAGGTGTCGCCCATGATCAGGCCGTTCAGACCGGCGGTGAAGGTCTTGGTCTCATTCGAGTGGACAAAGACCAGCGCATACAGGAACTCGTTCCAGGCATGGGTAAAGGCGAACAGCGCCACCACCGCGAAGCCCGGCGTCGCGATCGGCAAGATCACCTTCAGAAGCGTCTGCAGGCGGCTTGCGCCATCCATCCGCGCCGCCTCGTCCAGTTCGGCGGGAATGGTGCGGAAATAGCCGATCAGCATCCATGTGCAGAAGGGGACGGTGAAGGTCAGATAGGCCACGACAAGGCCCGTCTTGGTGTTCATCAGACCCATGGATTGCAGGACCAGAAACAGCGGGATGAACAGCAAGGACGGCGGCAGCAGATAGGCCGTGACGATGGTGCGCGCGGCAATCGCCTTGCCCTTGAACCGCATCCGCGCCACTGGATAGGCGGCAAGCGCCCCCACCACGGCCGAGATGATGGTGACCGCCACCGCGACCTGCGCCGAGTTCCAGACATAGCGGATGAATTGCGAGCCCCAGATGCTGGCCTCGAAATTCGACCATGTCAGCTTATGGGGATAAAGCGTTGGCGGATAGGCATAAATCTCGCGCGAGGTCTTCAGCGAGGTGACGACCACCCAATAGATCGGCGCCAGTGCCCAGATCACCGAGAAGCCCACGCCAAGCGTCGTGAATATCCGGCGCGCCGTCTTTTCCGATTTCGAACGGACCATTCTCTCCCCTCCCTTTTCAGTTCTCGTCCTTCAGCATGCGGCGGGTCAGCAGCACGATGAGCATCAGGAAGACCGGGATGACCGAGACAAGCACGGCGGCGCCTAGGCCAAGATTGCTTTGCGCAATGCCGTAGTGATAGGCCAGCGTCGGCAGGATATGGGTGCGCATGGCCGGCCCGCCCCCGGTCAGGACATGGACCATGTGGAACGAGTTGAAGGTCCAGATCGTCGACAGCATCACGGTGACGAAGATCACTTCCTTCATCTGCGGCAGCGTGACCGAAAAGAACCGGCGGATCGGCTTTGCCCCGTCGATGGCCGCGGCCTCGTTCAGGTCGGACGGGATCGAGCTGAGCGCGGCCAGAAACATCATCGTGAAGAACGGCAGGCCGTGCCAGATCATCGCGATGCCGATGGACCACAGGCCCCAACTCGGGTCCGACAACCAATAGATCGGTTTGTCCGCCAGCTTCAGGGACATCGCGAGATAGGACAGGACGCCCGCCTGCTCGTCAAAGATCCATTTCCACGACAGGCCCGCGATCAGGCCCGGAACCGCCCATGGCAGAAAGGCAAGCGCGCGGATCAGTCCGCGCATCGGCATTGGTTGCGACAATGCGACCGCGCAGCCCAGGCCCAGCACCAGCTTCACCGCGACAACGCCCAGCGTCAGCACAAGCGAATTCCATGCCGCCCGGATGTAATGCGGGTCCGAGAAGAGCTTCTTGAAATTCGCGAACCCGACATAGGCCCCGCCCTGCCCGACCATCTGGTTCGAGAAGGCGGTCGAGACCCCGTCCACCATCGGATAGGCCACGAAAGTGGCAAAGACCGCCGCAGCCGGAGCAAGGAACAGATAGGCGACAAGCCAGTCCGGCCGGTGCTTTCTGACGCGACGCGGCAGCGGTGGCGCGGTGAAACCGTCGGGCAAGCCCGCGGCCAAATTCTCTTTCGTCACGACGCGGTCCTCCCCGACAGCGGCCTTCTGGTTACGCGCCTGCTCGCCCGAGCGGCCCGCATCCTCCCTCGCCTCGCAATCTTCTAAGTTTCATATTTGACACTTTGAAGTTCACATTGTAAACTTATAAAATCGTGAACCGCGAGCTGTCAAGCCATGTCCGACGAGAGTGAACTGTCTGCAAACCGCAATCCGGCCATCGAAAAAATGATGGCGATCCTGACGGAAATAGAACGGCAGCCCAATGGCTTGCCGCTTGGACGTGTCGCCGAGGCGGCGGGCGTCACGCGCTCGACCGCCTATCGCATCCTGAACTCGCTGCTGGCGCATGACATGCTGCGCCAACTCGACAATTCGCATTTTGTGCTGGGAAGCAGGCTGCTGAGCCTCGCCGATTCCGTGACCGTCGGCGCCTTGGGAACAAGGGTCGCGGCCGCCGCCCAACCCGTCATCGACGAGGTCAGCCGGACGCTTGGCGAGACGGTGAAAGTCTCGGTCTGCGATCGCGGGCAGATCGTGGTCGTGGCCGTAAGCCTGGGCCGCAAGGCCCGCGCCCTGCAGGCACAATTGGGGGAACACCTGCCGATCCACGCGGGTGCCGGCAGCAAGGTCTTGCTTGCCCATCTGTCCAGAGAAGAGATGGAACGCGTTCTTGGCAGCAAGCTGCCGACCTATACGGAACGCACGCTGAGCGATCCGGGTGAACTGTTGTCAGAGCTTGAAAAGGTCCGCCAGCAGGGCTGGTCGAAAGATCCCGGCGAGTTCGACCTTTCGGTGCGCGCCTACGCGGCACCGATCCGAAACCGGCAAGGGCTGGTGGTCGCGGCCCTGAGCATTCCGTTCTTTGCCGATGTGTCGCAGGATTATGAGGCAGCGTTGCTGGATGCCGCCCAGACGGCCGCGCAACGCATTTCCGACATGCTGTAGCAATGTGATTTCGGGTTTGGACCTTGCCTTCTTCGGGATGCAGGCTTGACCCGGCAAGATCAATCAAATGGGCCAAGTATCTCTGGCTATCTGAATGCGTCCCTGAATCGCCGCTGCCGGGTTCAACATCTCCGGCGTGGATCGCCGTCAGATCATTGGGAAGCGCGGTCTATTTAGGGTTGTATTGACCTCTTGGCATGCCATGCTTCCGTCCGAAGCGCGACTTTCCTTTCCTCCTCCTCAGCAAAGGGTCTGAAATGGCAACTTTCAGCGTCTCTCCCGATTCCATTGCAAGCGGCACCATCCAACAAGAAGATGGCAACACGGTCGTCTCGCCGGACAACCTGCCGATCCATGACTTTCTGACAAGTCAGGGGCTCGACAGCAGCCAGGCAACCGTCGTTATCACCATCTCGGATGAGCACATCGTCGATACCGAGGATCTGGACGGCGACGGAGAGCCTGACGCCTATGTGCCCAATGGAACGCCCTTGGCCGGCTTCGAGATTGACGTCTATGGAGATGGATCACTGGTCTACACGGTCCTTCCCCAGAACCCGAACCAAGGGACGCTCAGCACCAACAATCAGGTCAGCGGCAACGTCAGCAGCTTCAACGGCGGGTTCCACATTTATGACGCCGATGGGCTACAGGTCGGCGAATTGAGCGGAAATCTTTACCTTTCCAGCGATGGGGGCTTCACCGCGGGGGAAAACAAGGTCGTCGCACCGCAAGACAATGGCGGCTTCGTGATCGATGATCTGGCAGTCGTCTGCTTCACGCGGGGGACGTGGATCGAAACCCCGGCCGGACCAAGGCGGGTTGAGGATCTGTCCGTGGGCGACCTGATCACGACCCTGGATCACGGCCCCCAGGCAATTCGATGGATCGGGTCCAAACGGGTTGTCGGTGCGGCTTTGGCGCGGATGCCGAATCTGATTCCGATGCGCATTGCTGCCGGCGCCTTGGGTTCCGGCCTGCCGGCGGCCGACCTCATTGTCTCGCCACAACACCGCGTATTGCTTTCCTCTGGCATCGCACGGCGAATGTTCGGTTCCGAGGAGGTTCTGGTGCCTGCGAAGAAGCTCGCCTCCCTTCCAGGGGTGACGCAAGAAGCGATCGGAGAGGTGGAATACTTCCACATCCTCATGGACAGGCATGAGATCGTGATCGCCAACGGAACCCCGACCGAAACATTGCTGACGGGACCGGTCGCGCTCAGGTCGGTTGGGGCCGAGGCCAGAAGAGAGATCCTGGCGCTGTTTCCCCAGCTCGCCGTGCCGGGATATCCCACCCAGCCGGCGCGCCGTATTGCCGAACCAGGACGCGCGGAAACGCTGGTGAAACGTCACATGAAGAATGAACGGCATCTGGTTGCAGGATCAACCTTCTCTGGCAGATAGGCCAAACCTGACAGGCGGCTCAATCGCGTGGGATCACTTCGGCGCCTGCCAGATCGGTGTCGAGGGTTGCTTGCAACCTTCGACATGCGTCGAAGCGCGCATCGCCATGACGTTCGCATCGGGTGCGCGACCGTCGCCCAAGGGCCGGGCCCGTCGAGCCTGCGAACGCGCGAATTGCGGCGCGGGTGACGGTGGGCAAAGGCGCAGCCGCCTGCAGCTAACCTTGCCCCTTGGGCCACATCCCTATCGCCATGTTGACGATCTGGATCAGTTCCTGTCGTGACGCGCCGCCTTTGGCCTGGACGGCGATCCCGGTCGCAACGGTCATCACATAGGCTGCCAGCGACGATGCGGTCCAGCCCGGCGGCAACTGGCCGGCCTGCTGGAATTCCTCGAACCGTGTGGCGACATCGGCCTGAGCCCGCCGCCTCTGCCTTGCCATTTCCTGCCTCAGGGGTTCGGATTCCGGTCCGGTGGCAAGCGCGCCCTGCACCATCAGACAGCCTTCCGGGGTATCCGCACCGGACACAAGATCGACCTCACCCATCAGGATTGCCAGCGCCACCTCGCGGGCCGAAGTCTTCGCGAATGCCGCGTCATAAAGTTTCTCGCCGTAAAGATCATAGCAACCGACCGCCTTCATGAAGAGGCTCTGCTTGTTTCCGAAGGCGTTGTAGAGGCTGGGCACGGTCATCCCCATCGCCTTGGCAAGCATGGAAATCGACGTCCCTTCATAGCCATGTCGCCAGAACAGGTGCAGCGCGGTTTCCAGCGCCTCGTTCTCGTCGAACAGTCTCGGGCGTCCTCGCGACAATTATATAGTCCTCGCTAGAAAAAGATTGACCGGGCGGGTCATCGAATTATTATAGTGATCGATCCAATTATCAAGCGGCGGCGCCCCGGCAGTTGCCGATATTGAGCGGAGACCGACATGCCAGTGCCGCATCACGCTTCAGCGGGCCGCGAACAGTGGCTCGGGCTTGCCGTCCTTGCCCTTCCGACCCTGCTGGTGTCGATGGACATGACAATCCTTCATCTCGCCACACCCTCGCTCAGCGCGGCGCTTCGCCCGACCGGGCAGGAGCTGCTGTGGATGGCCGACATCTATGGCTTCCTGATGGCTGGGGCACTTATTCCCATGGGGGCGCTTGGCGACCGCATCGGCAAGCGCCGGTTGCTGCTGGGCGGATCGGTCCTTTTCGGGCTGGCATCGGTTCTGGCGGGTTTTTCCGGCAACGCGGCGATGCTGATCGGCGCGCGGGCGATTTTGGGCGTCGCCGGGGCCATGCTTCTGCCCTCGACCCTGGCTATGATCCGCGGCCTGTTCCTTGTGCCGCGCCAGCGCAGCATCGCCATCGGGATCTGGACCACCTGCTTTACGCTGGGCGGCGTGATCGGCCCTCTTGTGGGCGGGTTGCTGCTTCAGCATTTCTGGTGGGGCTCGGTCTTTCTGGTTGGGGTTCCGGTCATGGCGATCTTGCTGGTGCTGGGCCCGGTTTTCCTGCCCGACATCCGCGGGTCCGAGGACCACCCGGTCGACGGGGCAAGCGTCCTCCTGTCGATGCTGGCCGTGCTTGCCATCGCCTATGGCGTCAAGCACCTCGCCGAGGTTGGCGCGACGGCCACGGCCCTGGCAGCCTTGCTGACCGGGGGCCTTGCCGGCTGGACCTTCATCCATCGTCAGGGACAACTGGCGCATCCGCTGGTCGATCCGGGTCTGTTCAGGAAAGGGGCCTTCGCCGCGGCACTGGGCGCAAACGTGATGGCGCTTTTCGCCTGGGTCGGGGCCTCGCTGCTGGTTGCGCAATATCTGCAACTCGTCATCGGGCTGACACCGATGATCGCGGGCTTATGGTCCATTCCCCCGGCGATTGCCTGTGTCGCCGGGTGCCTTGCCGCGCCTGCCGTCGCCCGGCATGTCGCGGCAAAGACCGTCGTCACCGTCGCTTTGCTGATCGTGGCCGCCGGATTTGCCTTGCTGGCGGCGCTTGCCCCCGGTCTGGGACTCTTCGCGGTCATTTCCGGCATGTGCGTTCTGGGCCTTGGCGTGGCGACCATTATCACCCTCGGCACCGATCTCATCCTGACAACGGCACCTGCCGACAAGGCGGGCGCGGCCTCGGCGATTTCCGAGACGGGGGCCGAGCTTGGCGGAGCTTTCGGCGTCGCGGTGTTGGGCAGTGTCGGCGTGGCCGTCTACCAAGCGGGGGTTGCCGTCCCCGAAGGGATTGACGCCGACCGGGGCATGGCAGCGAAAGCCACCTTGGGTGCGGCCGTCGAACTCGCCGCCGCCCTGCCGGGGCCCAGCGGCGCGGCCTTGCTGGCCTCTGCCCGGCTGGCTTTCGAGCGCGGCCTTGTCCTGGCCTCGGCCATGGGGTTCTGCATCCTGCTTGGCACGGCCATCCTGTTCGCATGGACCAACCTGCGGCGCAGCCCTTCGCAGGCCGCCAGTCGAAGCAAAGGAGTGACCAAATGACAATGGCGCAGAGAGAGCGGGAAATTCACGCATTGATTGCCGACTGGACCGATGCGATCTGCAAGGGGGACATCCAGCGCGTGCTGAAGGATCGGACGGACGACATCGTCATGTACGACGTGCCAAAGCCGATCCAATCGATCGGGATCGCGGCCTATGAAGCAAGCTGGAAGCTGTTTTTCGACCACAACCCGCCCGGGCTGGATTGCTTCAGCTTTCGTGACATCCAGATCGTCGCTGGCGAGGATGTCGCCTATGCGTTCGGGCTGCTCATCATCGGGGGCGGGGACGCGCAGTGCCGGCTAACCCTTGGGTTGCGGCGGGTCGATGGGGCATGGAAGGTGACGCATGAACATCACTCCATGCCGATCCTGCCTGGGTGATGGCGGGCCGAGGCCTCCCAGCATGATCAGGCGGTAATCGGCAAAGCCTGCGGGCGGATGGAGTTGCAATTCAGGTCGCCGTCGCCATCGGTTCAATCCCGATGGCGACGGCATTTCGTGAACCCTTAGAAGCTGTGGCGCAGCGTGGCCTGGATCGCACGGCCGGGGTTATAGTAATCCGCCGTGCCGCTGCCGACGACATATTGCTCGTCCAGCAGGTTGCTCACGTTGATCGCGATCTCGGTATTGTCCTGCACCCGATAGGTGAAGGCGGCGTCCAGCGTGGTCATCGCCTTGCTCTTGCCGCTGTCATTGGTCGCGTTGAAGTAATACGAACCAAGGTAGCGCGCGCCAAGGCCGAAGGTCATGTCGCCGCGGGCTTCGTTGCCCGGAACGGTATAGTTGACCCAGATCGAGGCGATGTGGTTCGGGACCGAGGCGAACTCGTTGCCCGAGATATCCGTACCGCGCGAGTCACCGCGCACCACTTCGGTATCGAGGTAGGAATATGAGGCGAGGACGCTGATGTTCTCGTCAATCTCGGCCTTGCCCTCCAGATCGAAGCCGCGCACGCGGGTCTCGCCGATGACTTCGCGGGTGATGGTGCCATCATCCTGCACGACCGCGATGGTCACGTCCTTCTTGGTCAGGTCATAGACCGAGGCCGAGAACAGCGCGTTGATCGCCGTCGGCTCGTATTTCACGCCGACTTCGTATTGTTCGCCGCGTTCGGGCTCGACACCGATCACGGGCGGCGCGACGGATTCGACATAGCTGACATAGGTCGAGATTTCGGGCGTGACCTTATAGGTCAGCGCACCGCGCCACGAGGTTTCCGAGAAATCGTCGCTATCGTCGGTGCCGGCAAGCGAGTCGGTCGCGTCGACGTCCATCCAGTCGTGGCGTACGCCGACGGTCGCGATGAAGCGGTCATCGAATGACAGGTTCTCCTGCAGGAAGACCGATTGGGTCGAGTAATCCGTGTCGGTTTGCTGATAGGCGACAAGGCCGGTCGGCGGGCCGCTGAAGACCGGGTCCGCAATGTCGATCGGTGCCGCGGCGCCGTAATAGGACGTGCTGGAGGTCGAGGCGTCGCGGAATTCGACGCCCGCCAGCGTGCTGCTGTCGATATTGTCAAAGCTCGCGTCGTATTTCAGGATCGCGTTGCCGATCAGCTCCTGGGCATCGCTGTCCGAGCTGAGCGCAAAGCGCGAGATCTCGGTCCCGACACGACCGGCATAGTCGTAGAGATAGACATAGCCGTAATTGTCGGTCAGGTCGCTGTAGCGCAGGTTCGCCTGCAGGCTCAGGCCGTTGCCGAAATCATGCGACAGCATGCCGGTGATGCTGCTGCGCTCGACATCGTGGTAGTTGAAATCGGGCTCGCCGAAGAAGTCGCTGCGGTCGTATTCGCGGTCGAGCGGATAGCCACCGCTGTTCGGCGTGCCGTCCCGCTTCAGATAGTCCAGCACGACGCTAAGCGTTGTTGCGTCACTCGGCTTCCAGGTCAGCCCGCCCATCAGGAAGGTCTCGTTGTCCTTCGAGTGGTCATATTCCAGTTCGCTGTCCTGCACCTTGGCGGTGAAGCGATAGGCAAGCGTCTCGTCCGCGTTCAGGGTATTGCCCATATCCACGCCGATCTCGGCATGGTTGAACGAGCCATAGGACAGGTAGGTATCGGCGAACTGCTCGAATTTCGGGGTCTTGGTCACGAAGTTGACCGAGCCGCCCGGATCCGACGTCCCGAACAGGGTGGAGTTCGCGCCGCGAATGACCTCGACCCGCTCATAGGCGAAAGGCTCCTCGCGCACGCCGCGCATCGAGCCGAGGGTCAGGCCGTCGCGATAGGTCGTCGCCTGATAGCCGCGGATCAGGAAATAGTCGTTGCGGTCGTCCGAACCGTAAAAGTCGGTGACGACGCCGGGGGTATAGGCCAGCACCTCCTCAAGCGTTTCGGCGTCGCGGTCCTGGATCTCTTTCTGGGTGATGACGGATACCGAGGCGGGCGTGTCAAGAATGCTGGTCGCAACCTTGCCGCCGACCCAAAGTTCGCGCGCGACGATCGAGTTCGCGTCATCATCCGCCGAGCCCTGCGCGTTGATGATGACGGGCGACAGCCGGTACGCTGTCGTCTCGGTCGCATCCGTCGCTTGCTGTGCGAAGGCAGGTGCCGCGACGATCGCCGTGCAACCCAAAAGGACGGTGGTCAGGCACCCCCGTGAAACGCGCGCGAGACCGCTGAACTGATTATCAGGCATCCTGAGGATCCTTTTCAGAGTGAATTAGTAGGATTTGTCACGGGAGCGTTAGCTCCAGGCCCCGACCGTTGCAAGGCCGGCGGGATGGTCTTTGGCTGGGCTTGGCTTCTTGGCGTTCTCTGTTGCTAGTTCGCAACAGATTCGGGCGATGTTGCCGGTGTCACTGGGCCAGCCGGTGACGCCCGATCGGCAGAATCAGCGGCTTGCCCGAGATCGGGTCGGGAATGACGCGGCTGCGCAAGCCAAAGACCTGCAAGACATTTTCCACCGTCAAGACCTCTTCCGGCGGACCGAAGGCGTGCAATCTGCCCTTGGCCATGGCGACAAGGCTGTCGGCATAGCGCGCCGCCAGATTAAGGTCGTGCAGCACCATGACGATGGTGATGCCCCTTGTCTGGTTCAGGTCGGTCAGCAGGTCCAGCACCTCGACCTGATGGCTGACATCGAGGAAGGTCGTCGGCTCGTCCAGCAGCAGCAGCTCGGTTTCCTGCGCCAGCGCCATCGCGATCCAGACCCGCTGACGCTGGCCGCCGGAAAGTTCGTCAACGGCGCGGTCGGCAAGATCGGCGATCCGGGTGACCTCCAGCGCGGTCGCAACCGCCTCGTCATCGCGCTTGCTCCAACGCGACAGAAGACCGTGATGTGGATGACGCCCGCGCCCGACCAGATCCGCGACGGTGATCCCCTCGGGCGCGATCGGCGCCTGCGGCAGCAGGCCCAGACTGCGCGCAAGTTCGCGCGTGGGATAGCGGTGGACAGATTTTCCGTCCAGCAGGACCTGGCCCTGGCTGGGCGTGATCAGCCGCGACATGGTCCGCAGCAGGGTCGATTTGCCGCAGCCATTCGCGCCGACGATGGCGGTGATCCGGCCAGAGGGCACGACCAGATCCAGATCGTGCAGGATGGTGCTGTCGCCATAGCCTGCGGTCAGGTTCTCGGCCACGAGGCTTTTCGAAGCGGTCATAGGGAACCTCCGGCGCGGTTCACCCGCACGATCAGATAAAGCAGGTAGGGCGCGCCAAGGGCGCCGGTGACGATGCCGACCGGATAGCGATGTGGCAGCAGGAACTGGCCGATATAGTCCCCGCCCAGCACCAGCGCGGCCCCGACCAGCGCCGACGGGATCAGGATCGAGCCGTTCGGCCCGATCAGCCGCGAGGCGATCGGCCCCGAAAGGAAGGCAACGAAGGCAATCGGCCCCGAGATCGCGGTCGAGACCGAGATCATGCCCACCGCGCAGATGATGACGACGATCCGCGTCAGCCCGACCTTGACCCCAAGCGCGGCGGCGGTGTCGTCGCCCATGCGCAGCGCCTCAAGGTCGCGGCCACGGGCCAGCAGCAAGCCACCAAAGACGACCAGCGCGCCAAGCACCGGCCAGGCCTGGCCAAGCTGCGCGCCGTTGACGCTGCCGGTCAGCCATCGCAAGGCCTCTTGCAGATCCCACGACGCGGCCTGCGACAGGATATAGGCGATGAAGCTTTCGATCATCGCCGCGACACCGATCCCGACGAGGATCAGCCTTGTCCCCGCCACGCCATTCTTGAAGGAAAGGCCATAGACCAGCAGCGCGACCACAAGTCCCGCGACAACCGCAAAGACCGCGACCGATGAACCGTCCAGCCCCAGCATCACGATGGCAAAGACCGCCGCGGCGCTGGCGCCATAGCTGATGCCGATGATGTCCGGGCTGGCAAGCGGATTGCGCAGCATGACTTGGAAGGCGACCCCGCCAAGGCCGAAGCACATCCCGGTCAGCACCGACAGGACCGCGCGTGGCAGGCGCAGGTGGCCGACCGTGAAGCTGGCGCCCTGGACGTTCTCGCCCATCAGGACGCGCAGCGCCTGCCCTGGCGGCGTGAAGGACTGGCCCAGCATCAGCGTCAGCGCGAAGACCGCCAGCAGCAGCAGGACAAGTCCCGCCACCACGCCCCGCCAGCGGCGTGCGCGGTGATGGCGTGCGGCGGATACGGCGCGGGCGAGTGTGGGTTGGGATGCGGCGATCATAGCTCGCGCACCCGCTGCCGACGGACGATCCAGATGAAGAACGGCGCCCCGACAAAGGCGGTGACGATGCCGACCGCAAGCTCGCTTGGCCGGGCGATGACGCGGCCGGTCACATCGGCAAGCAGCAGCAGGCCGGCACCGGTCAGGGCCGAAAAGGGCAGCAGCCAGCGATGATCGACGCCGATCAGCAAGCGGCACAGATGCGGGACGACCAGCCCGACGAAGCCGATCGGACCACAGGCTGCGGTCGCTGCCCCGCAAAGCAGGATCGCGCCAAGCGCCGACATTCCCCGCGCCAGTGCCACGTTCTCGCCCAATCCAGCCGCAAGGTCGTCGCCCAGGGCAAGCGAGTTCAGCTTGCGCGCCGAAAGGAAACTGATCGCGAACCCTGCGACAAGGAAAGGCAGCACCTGCTCGATGCTGGCGAAGGTCGCGCCGCCGACCCCTCCGACCTGCCAGGACCGCACCCCGCCCGCAATGTCGTTCCGGGGCAGGACGACGGCGATGGTGAAGCTGGAAAACGCGATCGAGGTCGCGGCTCCCGCCAAGGCGAGCTTCAGCGGCGTGGCCCCACCCTTCCCCAGCGAGCCGATGGCATAGACGAAAACCGCCGTCAGTGCGGCGCCAAGGATCGCGACCCAGACGAACATCTGCGCGTTGGTCATTCCGAACCACGCAATGCCGATCACCACCGCAAGCGAGGCGCCCTTGTTGACGCCCAGAATGCCCGGATCCGCAAGCGGATTGCGGGTGACGCCCTGCATGATCGCGCCGGAAAGGCCAAGCGCTGCGCCTGCCAGCGCGGCAAGGATGGTGCGCGGAACGCGCGCCGCGACGGCCGCCTGGGCGATCGTTTCAGTCCGGCCCTGCAGCGCGGCAAGGATGTCCTGCCAGCCGACAGCGCGCGTGCCGACTGCGATCGACAGAAAGCCCAGCCCCGCCACGACCGCGACCAGCAGCGCAAGCGCCGTCGCGCGAAACGCAAGCATGCGGCCCGCGCCGGACCGCATCGGGGGATTCCCTGCCAGCATGGTCATTCCGCCTTGCGCGCGGCCTCGGCGAGTAGGGCGACATAGTCGTCCAGCACCCAGGAGATCGAAAGCGGCGTCGGGTTCGCGGCGGTCCCGACCGGGTTCGAGCCCAGCATGACCACGGCGTCATTCGCAATCGCCCGCATCTTGGACGCCAGTGGGTCGGTTTTCAGCGGCCCCAGCAATTCCTGCCCGCCATAGGTCACGAAGATATCGACATCGTCGAAGACATCGATCTGCTCGGCGCTGACCTCGCCCGCGAACTGGCCCGGCTTCGTCGCCGCGACCACGCTTTTGGGCGAATGCAGGCCGAGATCCTCGAAGAATTTCACCCGCGTGTCATTGGCGGTGTAAAAGCGCACAAGGCTCAGGTCGGTCGGATCGAGATGGGTGATGAACATCGCCTTCTTGTCCCGCAGCTCGGGATGGCTCGCGACGGCGGTGTCGATCTTCGTCTCGATGCTGCCGATCAGCGCGTCGCCCTCGGCCTGCATGCCCAGGCCCGCGCTGTTATGGCGGATCATCTCGCGCCAGTCGGTGGACCAGGGCGAATCCGGATAGGCGACGACCGGCGCGATCATGCTGAGCGTGTCGTAATCCGACTGGCTGAGACCGGAATAGGCGGCCAGGATTACATCTGGTTCGGTCGCGGCCACGGCCTCGAAATCGATGCCGTCGCCTTCGTCGAACAGGACGGGCGTTTCGGCCCCAAGCTCCTTCAGCCGCTGGGCCACCCAGGGCAGCAGCCCGTCGCCATCGCTGTCGCCGAAGGTCGCCGCGGCAAAGCCCACCGGGACCACGCCAAGGGCCAGCGGCACCTCGTGATTGGCCCAGGCGACGGTCGCGATGCGCTGGGGCTTGGCCTTGATGACGGTGGTACCCAAGGCATGCTTGATCGTGATCGGGTATCCGCTTTCCTCTGCCAGCGCGGCACTGCCCGAGACAATGGCCGACACAAGGACAAGGGCGGATGCGGTTTTAAGGATATGTGCGAAGATCATGACCGGCGCCGAACAACTGACTGTTTAAGTCGGCTTTTCACTTTCCGGCGGCCTCGTCAAGCGCAAGTGTCCGACTGTTCTGTCGAATGTCGACGCGCCCGGTCCCCTTGCCGCCGCAAGGCGAACCGGGCACGCAGGGCCCGGATACAGTCTGCCAAGGCTTGTTGCGCGCGGGTGATCAGCGCACCCCATAGCCCTGCACCAGATCTCACCGATCCGACAGGTAGTCCGCCGACACGTAGCCCGAGACACCCGGCTTGGCGGCCAGAGAGACCCTGCACCACAGTTTTCCGGCTTTGGTGACGCAGTCGTGGCGCTTCAGCCGCGTTCCATCGGGAAGACCGACGATGATCTTGTATTCAAGTCCGGGCCCTTCCCGAAGCTTCAAAAGCTCGTCGGGCCCGGCACCCTTGACCACGGTGCCCGGACTGACCGCGCAACCGGCGACAATCGTGATAGCGAGAAAAGCGGCAAAATATGTTCGCATTATCCGACCTGAATTGTTTCGGTATCCCTATATCACCGTCGTGCCAAAATACAGCAGGGCGCGACCGGGATAGGGATACAAAAGGGCTTAGCGGCGGGGATCCGCTTCGCCCACCGCTTTGGCGCATCGCGGCCGGAGAAATGGCGTCGGGCAGGTCAAAGCCCCACCCGCCGCGCATTGTAGCAGTTTCAGTTCTTGGCGCAGAACCCGGCGTCTTCGCCGTTGCAGACGTCAAGACCGGTGAAAAGCGGGTCTTCCACGGTTTCGCCCTTGATCAACTGGATCATCACATCCGGTGCCTTGTAGCCCATTTCGAACGGGCGCTGGCCGACCTGCGCGTGGCTGCGCCCGTCGCGGAAGGCCTGCGTCTGGGGCGGCAGGGTGTCCCCGGCGATGATGATCAGTTCCTTGGACTTCAGCTTGTCCATCACCTGATCGGTCACCTGCGCATAGGCTTGCGGCGCGAACTGCGCCCAACCGCCGATCAGGATGAAGGCGTCAAGGTCCGGGTTCGCGGTAAAGGTATCCGCCATCTGCTGGTTGGCCAGATCGGCTTGGTCATTGGTATAGACCGGGCAGCCATCGATCTCGGTCCAGCCCTTCTGGCCGGTCAGGCGCTCGATGCCCTTCTCGCCGCTGGCGGTGTCGCGGAAGCCCTGCGCACGCGCGTTGATATTGGCCGCGCCGACGTTGCCGAGTTGCAGGCAGACGCTGCCGCCCTCGGGCTTCAGCTTCGCGGCTTCCTCGGCCATCTTGACGCCCATCAGGTAGTTGTCGGTGCCTAGATAGGTCTTGCGCAGGGAATGATCGGCCTCAAGCAGATCGGCATCGATGGTCATGACGGGAACGCTGGGGGCCAGTTCGCGAAGCCGCGTGGCCATGGCCGGGGCATTCGAGGGCGAGATCGCGATGGCGGCCACCCCCTTGGTCAGCAGATCATCGACGATCTGGACCTCTCCCGCCTCGTCCGCCGAAGAGGCGGGGCCGGTATAAAGGCAGGCATATTCCGAATCCGCATTCTCGGACATCCACTTCTGGCAGCCGAGATTGATCTGCTCGAAGAACGGATTGTCGAGGCCCTTGACCACGATGGCCAATGTCTTCTTGTCCTGCGCAAGCCCGGCCGTCGCCGAAAGCGCAAGCGTCGCCACACCGACCCATAGTCCGAATTTATTCATTTTACCCTCCCAGATAACATTTTCCTCCGGCTTCTGCTGAAGTCGGGGTCTTTCATGCCACCGTCGGAGCGCGGCGTTTAATTATTTAGCTATATCTGCCGACACCCGATGATCGGGTTTTTCGGCCTTTTCAGAATGTCGCCGGCTAATTTCTTCGCTCACCCGGGTGCCATGCAAAGATAATATTTGCCGCCGATATTGAGTCAACTATGTTTGACTTGGGGAATATGCACCGCCACGCGGGAGGCACGGTTGGCAAGGTTGCGACTGACAGACATCGCCAAGCACTTCGGTGCGATACAGGCGCTGGGGGGCGTCTCGCTTGACCTTGAAGAGGGTCAGGTACTGGGCCTGATGGGGGATAACGGCGCGGGCAAATCCACTTTGGTCAAGATCATTGCCGGGAATTTCGGGCCCACCCATGGCAATATCGAGATGGATGGAATCCCCTGCGCATTCCACCATCCGCGCGATGCGCAGCGCGCGGGAATAGAAGTGGTCTATCAGGATCTGGCGCTCTGCAATAATCTGACCGCCGCCTCGAACGTTTTTCTGGGGCGGGAATTGATGCGCCATGTCGGCCCTGTAAGGATCATCGACTATCCCGCGATGTTTCGCCGGTCAGCCCAATTGTTCGCCCAGTTGAAATCGGAAACCCGCCCCCGCGATCTGGTGCGGCGCATGTCGGGCGGGCAACGCCAGGCCGTCGCGATCGCGCGGACCCTGCTTGCCGAGCCCAAGGTCGTCCTGATGGACGAGCCAACAGCCGCGATCTCGGTCCGGCAGGTTGCCGAGGTGCTGGACCTGATCCGCCGGTTGCGGGACCGCGGCATCGCGGTGATGCTGATCAGCCACCGGATGCCCGACGTCTTTGCCGTCTGCGACCGCATTGCCGTGCTGCGGCGGGGCAAGAAGGTGGCGGACCTGTGGACCAAGGACACCAGCCCCGAGGAGATCACGGCCCTGATCACCGGGGCGCTGGACACCCGGATGGAGGCCATCGCATGACGCCGTCGCTGGAACAGGCGATCGAGCAGCGCCAGCATCGCAGCCTGCTTGCCCGGCTGATGGGATTGCAGGTGTTCTGGGTCTTCGTTGCGGCCGTTCTGGCCTGCCTGATCCTGTCGCTGGCGACCGACACGTTTGCGACCCCGCGCAACCTTTTCAACGTGACCCGCAACTTTGCCTTTGTCGCGATCATGGCGGTGGGCATGACGACGGTGATTTCATCCGGCGGGATCGACCTGTCGGTCGGGTCGTCGGTCGTGCTATCGGCCGTCGTCATCGGGGTGGCCATGTCGTCGGGCCTGTCCTTCTGGGTGTCGGCGCTGCTGGCCATTGGCGCCGCGCTGCTGGTTGGTCTCATCAACGGCCTGCTGATTGCCTATGTCGGCATTCCGGCCTTTGTGGTGACATTGGGGATGATGTCCTTTGCCCGCTCGATGGGGCTGGTGCTGTCGAACAACCGGATGATCTATGAATTCGGCCCCGACCACGCGCTGCTTCTGGGACTGGGCGGCGGCCGGGTCGCGGGGATTCCGAACCCGGTGATCGTGCTGGCGGCAATCGCGGTCGTGATCGCCATCGCCTATCGCTGGACCCGCTGGGGGCAATATGTCTTCGCAATCGGTGGAAACGAACAGGCCGCCATCCTGACCGGCATCCCGGTTCGGCTGATGAAGGTTTCCGTCTATATGTTCTCGGCCTTTACGGCCGGAATCTCGGGAATACTGATGGTGGGCTGGCTGGGAAGCGTCACCACCAACCTCGGCACGTCGATGGAGCTGACGGTGATTGCCGCGGCGGTGATCGGCGGCGCCAACCTCAGCGGTGGCGAGGGGTCGGTTTCGGGTGCGATCATCGGTGCGCTGCTGATCGAGGTGATCCGCAACTCGCTGATCCTGCTGGGCATTTCCACCTTCTGGCAGGGCGCGTTCATCGGCTGCTTCATCGTGGTCGTGGTGGCGTTCGACCGCATAAAGATATTGCGCAACCCGCAATAGGCCCGGCCCGGGGATTGCCGGCGTGTGCCCGGAGATCCTTGCGCCAGATCAGACCCTTGCGGGTGAAACCTGATGCGCTTCAGACGCGGTTTTCCCTGCTTTCCGACCAGGTGCGGATCAGGTAATCCACCAACAGCCCCATCGCGGCAACAATGCCGCCAAGGACGATACCCTTGCCGACATCCGCGCTGGAAAGGGCCCGCTGCATTTCCTGCCCAAGATCCTGCGTGCCGATGAACGCCGCAATGATGACCATGAACAGGGCAAACATGACGGACTGGTTCAGGCCGACCAGCAGCGTCGGAAGCGCCCATGGCAGGCGCACATGTCGCAGCATCTGCTGACGGTTGGCCCCGTTCATCTTTGCGGCCTCGATCAGTTCGGAAGGGACCTGCCGCAGCCCCTCGATCGTATAGCGGACAAGGGGAACGGCAGCGACGATCGACACTGCGGTAATCACCGCGACGTCGCTTACCCCGAACAGCATGATGACCGGGATCAGGTAGATGAAGCTCGGGAAGGTCTGAAGCGAGTCGCAGACAAGCAGGACCGATTTTGCCCGATGCTCGTTGCCCGCAGCCCAGATGCCCAGTGGCAGGCCGATCAGGCAGGCCAGTGTGACCGAGAACCCCACCGTATAGGCGGTGATCATCGCGCGGTCCCACCAGCCGGTCAGCGCGATCAGGGCAAGACACGCCGCGCAGACCAGCGCCGCGCGCAAGCCGCCGATCATCGCGCCGATTGCCGCGAGCCCCGCCAGCACGACGGTCCAGGGCAGCCACAGCACGAAGTCGCGCAGCGGGATCAGCACCCAGGTGATGAGAAACCAGCGAAGGAATTGCGTGACCGGAGCGATCATCGCGACAAGCCCGTTCATCAGCGCGTCAAGCGGACCGGCGATGCTGAGCGCGTCACCGCGCGGCACGACGTGAAGATAGGGAACGATCAGCGAAAGCACCCATGCCCCCCCGATCGCGGCCAGCCACAGCAGCAGCAGGCGATGTCGCGCGAACCAGGAGGCATCGGTCGGATGATGGACGGGCTGGCGCATCGCCCAGGCCTTTGACAGTCGATCAAGCATGACCGCCAGGAGCACGATGGTGATCCCGATCTCGATCGACAGGCCGATGCGAAGCGCCTGCAGCAGTTGAAGCAGTTTCTGCCCCAGCCCCGGCATCCCGATGAAGCTTGCCAGAACCACCATCGCCAGCGACTGCATGATGACCTGGTTTACGCCAAGCAGGATCTCTGGTCGCGCGGTCGGCAAGCGCACCCGGCCAAGCAATTGCCAGTTGTTCGCCCCGCTCATCTTGCCGCCCTCGATGACCTCTTCGGGGACTTGCCGCAATCCCAGCACGGTCATGCGGATCATCGGCGGCACCGAAAAGATGACCGTCACGATGGCGCCCGCCTTGGGACCGACGCCGATGAAGACGACCACCGGGATCATGTAGACGAAATGCGGCAGGGACTGCGCGATGTTGAGAAGCGGGTTCAGCACGCGCTCGAATTTCGGCCAGCGCCAGGCGATGATACCGGTCACGAGACCCAGAAAAACCGACATCGGCGCAACCACGACGATGACCGACATCGTTTCCATCGCCCATTGCCACTGCCCCATCAGGGCGATCCAGACGAATGTGCCCGCGCAAAGGGCCGCAAGACGCAGCCCGCCCAGGGCATGACCGGCAAAGCCTGCGGTCACGGCGATGACGCTCCACGGGATCGGGCCAAGGCGCGGCCAGCGCGCCTTGCCGTAAAGAAGGTTCGCAGTCACATCCAGCAACCACTGCACCGCGTCGGCAAAGGCGCGGGTGACGTGGATCAGTCCCAGATCGTCGCGAATGAAGGCGAAAGCCGCGTTGAACCATGCGGCGAATGGCAGGATCGCCCAATCCGGCAGGCGCACCAGACCGGCCGGCAGGAATTGCTTGCCAAGCGCAAGGACGACAGCCAATGCCAGCAGCATGGCGACCGTCTGCCGCGGAAAGACCGGCGCCCCGGGCCGTGTTTCCTGGCTTGCCATGTCGGTCACAAGGTCTCTCCCAGCAGCAGGTCAAGCGCGGATTGCCGGTTCATCACGCCGATCAGCTTTCCGGTGTTATCGGTGACGGGAAAATCGATGCGGTTATCCGAAACGATCCGCCGGCCAAGTTCGCGGATGGTCAGATCAGCCGGAAAGGCGGGGCCTTCGACCGCCACGCCATCCGCGATGCGGGCAAGACCCGAGGCGCGAACGACGCGCGCGCGGTCGATTTCGGCGGTGAATCTGGCCACGTAATCGGTGGCCGGTTCAAGGACGATCCGGTCCGGCGTATCGCATTGCTCGATTGCGCCGTCCTTCATGATGGCGATCCTGTCGGCAAGCCGCAGTGCTTCGTCGAAATCATGGGTGATGAAGACGATCGTCTTGTTCAAAAGCCCCTTGAGGCGCAGGAACTCGTCCTGCATTTCGCGGCGGATCAGCGGGTCAAGCGCGGAAAACGGCTCGTCGAGAAACCAGATATCGGGCTCGATCGCCAGCGAACGGGCAATCCCGACCCGCTGCTGCTGACCTCCGGAAAGCTCGCGCGGGTAATAGCCCTCGCGCCCCTTCAGCCCGACCAGGCGCAGCATCTCGCGGGCGCGCTCATACCGGGCGCCCCGCTCCTGCCCCCGCATTTCCAATGGGAACGCGACATTGTCCAGAATGGTCCGCTGCGGCAAAAGCCCGAAGCTTTGGAACACCATGCCCATCTTGCGCCGCCGAAGGTCGATCAGCTCGGGCTCGGTCATCGCGCCGATATCCTTGCCTTCGATGGCGACGGTTCCCGAAGTGATCTCGATCAGGCGCGACAGGCAGCGAACCAGCGTCGATTTGCCCGAGCCGGAAAGTCCCATGACGACCAGCATTTCGCCCTGCCGGACATCCAGCGTCACATCGCGGACAGCCACGACATGCTGGGGACAGGCATCGGTCCCGCCCTTCTTCAGGTTCTCCAGATATCGCTCTGGCTGATTGCCGAATATCTTCCAGACATTGCGGCACGAAATCGCGGGGATCGGGGCAGTCATGGCATCCTCCTGATCGGCAAGGTTCATTGCGCTGCTCTGGCCCGGCGATGACGGGCCAGAGCGGGGCACGCGCGGCCTATTCCAGCCAGGGTTTCCAGACATCGGCATGGGCCTCGCGCCAGGCGGTCGCGGCGTCCTCGGGCTCCATTCCGTCGACATCCACAAGCTTTGCCATTTCCGAGATAAGCGGATTGCTGATGCTGACCTTGCCCAGAACCTCATAGGCGCGGGGCCATTTTTCCTTCATCCCATCCCAGGCTGCGATTTTCAGATAGCCATTGGCCGGGTTGCCGCAGTCATAGACCTTGTCGGGAACCGGCCCGACCTTGGGATCGGTGTTGCATCCCTCGACCCATTCGGGGAATTCGACAAACTCGCCCTTCCAGACCGCTTCGACGAAGTTCGGGGTCCAGTTGAAAAGAACGATGGGCTTCTTTTCCTTTTCGGCAGCCGCAAGCTCGGCCCAAAGGGCGGCCGCCGAGCCTGCGTTCACCACGACGAAATTCATGTCGAGTGCGTCGACCTTTTCCGCGTCATGCTTGAGCCAGTCGACCGGACCGCCCAGGAAGCGCCCCTTCTCGCCGGTTTCCGGGGTTGCAAAGATGGCGGCGCAATCGTTCAACGCCTTCCAGTCGGGCAGGCCGGGACAAGCCTCCTTGGTCCAGGTCGGATACCACCAATCCTCACGGGTGACGGCATCATGTGCCCCGACGGCATGAATTCCCCCCTTGGCCGCAGCCGCGTCGAACGAGGCACCAAAGGCCCCTTCCCAGACCTCGACCTCCAGCGTCGCGTCGCCCAGCCGGATCGCCTCATAGACTGCCTGGCTGTCTGTCGACACATATTCGACCGAGTTGCCAAGCGACTCGAGAATCTGGCCGACGACGTGGCTCATCACGATCTGGCTGGACCAGTTGTGGGTGGGGATCACGATCGGGTCCGAAGAGTCTTCGGCCGCTGCCTGGGTTGCAAGGACCGCCAGCGCGATTGCACTGACGAAAGGCAGTTTATTGTTTTTCATTGAAAACTCCCGTTGAACTTATGCGTGGCAGGTTTGCTGCAGGAACGGTCGGATGCATTTCTGTTTGCCAATCGTATGACAGGCTTGTGAATGAGTAAGGCCAAAGCGATGAACGGATTGGGCAAAGTTATGAAAATTTGTTAACAGGGAAGAAAGTTTCCGGCTGGCCGCCATGCGCGCGGGTCGATGACACAAACGGAGTTCGCCGCCTTGAGCCTTGCGTCCGCCCATATCATCCTGATCGAGGATGAACCGGTTACCCGGCTGACCCTGGCAACCTATCTTACCTCGTTCGGCTATCGGGTCTCGGAATGCGACACCGCGGCGCAGGCGGAAAGGCTGCTGGCAATCGAGGGCGCGGATCTGCTGATCGTCGACATCAACCTTGCGGGCAAGGACGGACTGGAAATCACCCGCGAGCAGCGCGCGCGATCTGAAATCGGGATCATTCTGCTGAGCGGGCGAACCGATGATGTCGATCGCATCGTCGGGCTGGAGCTTGGCGCGGATGACTATGTCTGCAAACCCTTCAACCGCCGCGAGCTTCTTGCACGGGTCAAGAACCTGCTGCGCCGGACGGCCGCGATCAAGCATCTCAACCGCCGCGTCTTCCAGTTTGGCGGTTTCGTTTTCGATGTCTCGCAGCGCAGCCTGATGGGCAAGACGGGCGAGAACATCGCGTTGACGCGGGGCGAGTTCGAACTGCTCAGGGTCTTCGTGTCCAATCCCGGCGTGGTCATGGATCGTGACCGGCTAAGCCATGTGATCACGCACCGGCAGGGCTCGGACAATACGCGCACCATCGACGTGCTGGTCAGGCGACTGCGCATCAAGCTGCGCGATGATCCGAAGGTGCCCCGGATTCTTTCGACCGCGCATGGCGAGGGCTATATCTTCACCGCTCAACTTGAATAGCCGGATGGGACTGAAGCCGGGCCAGCGCAGCCTCCAGCCGCCTGCGGACCTGGGGCACAAGTTCGCGCAGGCGTCGCAGATCCCGGCTTATGTCGGCTTCCACGCCCCGGCGCGCGTTCGTCTCAAGCGCATCCAGAAGCGTCGCGAACGTATCGAGGTCAAGGCTGCCGGCCGCCCCTTTCAGCTGATGCGCGACCCTGGACAGGCGCGCCCATTCTGCGGCACGCGCTGCATCCTCGATCTCCGCAACCTCTGTCGTCATGCTGCCCAGGAACAGGTTTCCGATGGCCGCGGCCTGACTTGCGCCAAGGTCGCTCACCAGATTTGCCAGAATGTCATCCCGCCCGTCCGTTGACGCCGCCACCTCGCGCAGCGCCGCGTGCAGCAGTCGCGGGTTCAGCGGCTTGGCCAGGACGGCATTCATCCCTGCCGCAAGATTTTCCGCGACCTGGTCGGGATGGATATGGGCCGAGATGCCGATCACCGGCACCTGACTGTCATGCGCGCCAGGCAATGCCCGGATGCGTCTTGTGGTTTCGGTGCCTGACAACCCCGGCAGGTTCACGTCCATCAGGATCGCGTCAAAACGCCGCCTTTCAATAGCGGCCAGTGCCGCCGCGCCCGACTCTGCGATTTCCCAGCCATGGCCGGCGTCCTCAAGATAGCTTTCGACCACCATGCGATTGATGGCGTGATCCTCGACCACCAGGATCATCAGCGGGCGCTGGTGGTCCTCGGGCTCGACCATCGGTTTTGGCAGATCGGCGGCCTGTCCCTCTGACAGGCTGACGCGAAGCGTGAAGACCGAGCCTATGCCCAATGTGCTGGCAACGCTCAGCGTCCCCCCCATCACCTCGGCAAAGCGGCGACAGATCGCAAGGCCCAGCCCGGTGCCACCATATTGCCGGGCGGTCGCCGCATTTTCCTGCTCGAAGACCTCGAAGATCCGATCCCGTGCCTGTTCGGATATCCCCTTGCCCGTGTCGCTGACGGCGATGACAAGCGGGATCCGCCCGGCAATGGGATCGCCTGCGTCGATCCGCACCGTGACCTGCCCATGCGAGGTGAACTTCACCGCATTGGAGACGAGGTTGAAGATGATCTGGCGCAGCTTCGCCACGTCGCCACGCAGCGCAACCGGCGCATCCGGGGCCTGTTCCAGCACAAGGGAAAGCCCCTTTTCCTGTGCGACCGGCGAAAGAAGATATCCGATTTCCTGCACCAGATCCCGAATGGAAAAGGTCTCGACATTCTCGGAAAGGCGACCGGATTCGATCAGGGGCAGGTAAAGGATGTCGTTCAGGATTGCCATCAACCCCTGCCCCGACACCTCGGCGGCGCGCAGATATGACCGCTGCCGGTCCGTCAGATGATCCCGTCCAAGACTGCGCAGCATTCCCAGAACGCCGTTCATCGGCGTGCGCAGATCATGGCTCATCATCGCGACAAATTCCGATTTCGCCCGATCGGCGGCCTCGGCCCGGTCGCGCGCCTCGGCATGGGCCGCGACTTCGCCACGAAGCTGTTCGGTCTGGACCGCGACCAGTCTTTCAAGCTCGCTGCGGTGTTGCTGCAATTCAGCCAGATAGCGGCTGCGCTCGGCCTCCAGCCGCCTGTTTTCATGCGCCTGCAAGCGGAACACCTCGACCGCGGCCTCCATCCGGGCGATTTCGTCCTTTCCGGCAGGAAGGACCGGATCGCTGGTATCCCCGGCCTCAAGCCGTGCCATCGCGGTCGAAAGATGCGCCAGACGACGCAGGATGTTTCCGCGCACATAGAACCAAAGTGTCCCGAATGAGACGAGCAACGCGAACCCCGCCCCCAGAACCGTAAGCCTGCGGGCGAAATCGATGGTCTCGCCCGCCCTTTCGCCCGAGGCCGCCGCGCTTGCGTGGATTTCATCGGTCAGCGCCGCCGCCTCGTCATCCATCTGGGCAGCCGCCGCCCGGACCGCATTTTCCATGACCGCGATCCGGGCATTCAGGCCCAGAAGCCGGGCGGTCATCATGTAAAGATCGCCAGCCGCGCCCTGATCCCCGCCGATGACCTGCAAAAGCCGCGTGGCACGAAAACCTTGCACGGGGTCGCCGATGGTCCGGACGTATCCGGCCATTGCGTCGACGCGCCCTTTCAACGCCTGTCGAAAGCCCTCCAGTTCCCCGGTGGTCCTGGCCCCCGCCATCCGTGCAAGGATCAGGCTGACATCTGCCGCATTCACCCGGAATGCGGCCACCGCCTCGTGTTCGGACAGGCCGGCCGAATGCCAGGCACCCAGCGACGCGGCTGCATGTGCCGGATCCCGGAAATCACCTTCGGCAGCCAGCCTTTCACCGATCTTCAACAGCTCATCTGCCGCATTCATGCTGGCGGCGAAACTGCTGCGCTGCCGATCCAGCGCCCTGATCCGGCGTTGAACAAGAACGTCCAGAACGCCGATGCTGTCCCGCATGTCCATGACCGTCATCGACAGGGCGTAGGGCGGCAGGTTGTTGTGGTTGCGATTGCGCTCCAGCCGCTGGTGAAGGGCATCGGCCTGCCCCAGAAGATAGGCGGCCCGTTGCTTGCGGTCTTCCTCGCTGGTTACGGCAGCGAAATCGGGCGCCGCGGCAGCGACCTTGCTGCTTCCTTCGGTAAACCCCCTGACATCGATGATGGCTGGAATGGTCTTGCCGATCAGCGCCTCCTGATTGCGGGCGACATCGGCCAGAAGAACCCAGCCCCAAAGGCCCGTCAGCGCCGGAAGCCCGGCGATCGCGAAGAACGCCAGGAACAACCTGCGACCCAGGCTTGAACTTTGATGCATCGGCGGATCTGCTCCTTACCGAACCACTTTTGGGCAAAGCGCCAAGTCGGGCAAGTCAGGCACAGGATCCGGTGTCCATGCAAATGGAAAGCCGCAGCAGGACATGCGGCAAGCGGGGGCGCAGCCATGCGCCCCTCAAAAAGGCCCGGAGGCACGGGTGCTAGGCGTAGCGAGCCGAGCCGTTCAGCTGGGCCAGCGACTGCCCAGTCGCAAGGCGCTGTCGCCATTCGACCTCGCGCGCCTCGTCCGCCACGGCCCGCGCGACCAGCGCCGGCAACCCTTCATCCGCCGGGTCCAGGCGCAGGATGCCGTTCGCGTCCCCGAACAGCAGATCGCCCTGCCTGACGATCACGTCGCCGATCACGACGCTGCCGAACAATTCGGCCCCCGGAATGTTCAGCACCCGGGTCGTGACCACGTTCAGGCCGCGGGCATAGATGGGCAGGCCCAGTTCGCGCAGCTCCTCGATATCGGTGACGACGCCGTCGACGACGATGCCTGCCGCCCCGGCGGCCAATGCGGCGCGGGCCACCATCTCGCCCACGCAGGCGACATGATGATCCCCGGCGCGGTCGATGACCAGAACGTCGCCCGGCCCCAGTTGGTCAAGGACAAGATGTACCGGCACGGCATCGGGCAGCGGCTGGCGGACCGTCACGGCGCGGCCAAGCAGCTTGCCCGATGTCAGTGGCCGGATCAGCGGCGAGATGATCCCGGTGGTCAGGTAATGGCCCAGCGACGCGGGCTGGATGCCGCGCATCTGTTCCAGCAACGCGGGGTCCAGCACCGGCAGCGGGGGGCGGGCATGACGGATCATCCGCGCGCCCCCTTGGCCAGATCGGCGGCACGGCGGCAGCCTGCGTTCAGGAAGGCCATGTCGTTTCCGACCAGCAGCAGGTCGCCGCCCTCGGCCAGCAGGTCGGCGACCTGCGTCTCGTCATAGGGGAAACAGGGCAGCATGACCTTGATCCCGCGCGCGTGGCATTTGGCGATCAACTCGCGCATGGCCGCGCGGACCTGCGGATGGGTCATCGCGTAATCGACCGGGATACCGCAGGCCAGCGAATAGTCGGCCGGCCCGAAATGCACGGCATCGATGCCCGGCACGTCAAGGATGGCGTCGATTTCGTCAAAGAACTCGGGGCTTTCGGCCATCGGCACCAGCAGTGTCTCGCGGTTCGCGCGCGCCGCATAGTCGGCCCAGTCAAACCCCGGCCCCCCGTAATTCGCCGAGCGGACCGAGCTGTCGCCCCCGCGCCGACCAAGCGGCGGAAACTTGGTCGCGGCCACGATCTCGCGCATCTGGGCGGCGGAATGGACCTGAGGGATGATGACGCCCTCGGCCCCCAGTTCCAGCGCCTTGCGCAATCCGGTGGGGGTGCTGTCGGGAACCCGGACCAGCGGCGCGATACCGGCCAGCCTTGCGGCAAGGATCATCCGCTCCATCGGCAGGTCAAGGCCAAGCGCGGTATGCTCGGCGTCGATGAAGACGAAATCCAGACCCCAGTTTCCCGCGATCTCGACGACCGCGGGTGCACCGGAATAGACGTTCATCCCGAAGGTCGGACCATTGAGCTTTTCGCGCAGGCTCATACCACCGCCGCCTTGGTGCAGATGGCGTAATCCTGCGGACGGCGGTCGCGCCACGGGTGGACCTCGTAGATGCCGGGATCGCGGATGATCGACTTGACCCGCGCCGCTTCCAGATCGACATCGACCGAGAAGATGCCATCGGCCATGCCCGCGTTGATGACCTCGCGCCCGTCGGGGCCGATGACGTGGCTGTCCCCCATGAACTGCATGCCATCATCCAGGTCATTGCGGTTCGCGGACATGAAATAGACGAAATTCTCGGCGGCGCGGACGCGGCTGAAAAGATCGGGCAGGATGCGCGCGGCCTCGGGCCAGGCGGCGGGCAGGACGATCAGCTCGGCCCCCTCCAGCGCAAGGGTGCGGGCGACCTCGGGGAAGCGGATCTCATAGCAGATGGCGATGCCGATGCGGCCGATCTCGGTGTCATAGACCGAGGGGCCGTCGACCTGCGGAATGTCGACGAAGCGGTCCCCGATCATGAACGGCAGGTGCATCTTGTGATGCAGCCCGATGATGCCTTGCGGCCCGATCAGCGCGGCGGTGTTCAGCGCCTGATCGCCGCGCCGCTGGTAGAAGCCGACGACGACATGAATGCCCGTGTCGCGTGCCGCGGCAAGGATCGGCTCCAGATCGCCGCGCTCGATATCGACCGCCGCCGCGACAAGGCTTTCGCGGTCGTCAAACGACCCACCGGTCAGGAAGCATTCCGGGAATGCGATCAGGCGGTTGCCCGAGGCGGCGGCCTCGCGCGCCTTGTCCGCGACAAGCGCGATGGTGGCTGCGGTGTCGCCGTGAACCGGCGAGAACTGGGCGAATGAGATTTTCATGGATGTCGTTCCGTCAGGGGAAAAGGGGGCGAAACCCGCCCCCGCTATGGGTCAGTTCAGTTGGAATCCGACCGCGTCGAAAACGGTCTTGGTCAGTTCGGGATCGAAGGTTTCAGCGTATTTCGCGATGACGGGGCGCACCGCGTCCTTCATCCGCTGCATCTCGGCCGGGTCGACCTCGGTCACGGTATTGCCCGCGTCGCGGATCGACTGCAGCGCCGAGACTTGCGCATCGCGCGAGATCTTGCGCTGCTCGATCGCGGTTTCGCGCGCCACATCGACGATCAGCTTCTGTTCGTCAGGGTTCAGCTTGTCCCAGAAGGGTTTGCCGATCAGCACGATCTGCGGGTTGTAATTGTGCCGCGTGACCGAGACGTATTTCTGGACCTCGTGGTATTTCGAGCCGAGGATGAACGGCGCGGTGGTTTCCTGCCCGTCCACGGCCCCGGTTTCCAGCGCGGTGTAAAGCTCGGTCACGGCCAAGGGCGTCGGGTTCGCCCCCAACGCCGCCCACATGTCCACCAGCAGCTGGTTCTGCTGGACGCGGACCTTCAGCCCCGAGATATCCTCGATCTTGTTGATCTCGTGCTTGTTGTTGGTCAGCAGGCGGAAGCCCTGCTCCCAATAGGCAAGTCCGATCACGTCATGCTTGGGCAATTCGTCGTTCAGCTTCTTGCCGACCTCGCCGTCCAGCAGTTTGTCCATGACCTCGACATCCTGATAGATGAAGGGCAGGTCGAGGATGCCGAAATCCTGCTCTTGCGCGATCATGTTGCCAGCGTTCCAGACCATCATCTCGACCACGCCGCCCTGCAGCGAGGACAGGACCTGCACGTCGCCCCCCAGAACGCCGTTGGAAAAGACCTTGGTCTTCAGCTTGCCGCCGCTGCGCTCGGCCAGCTTGTCGGCAAAGATCTGCATGCCCAGAACCGGCGGGGTGCCAGCCTGCCCGGTGGCGGCAAACTTGATCAGGTGGGAATTGTATTCCTGCGCCTGAGCGCCGGACACAAGGAAGGCAGCGGCCAGAAGACCGATTATCGTTTTCATGTCGAAGTCCTTGTTGGGGATGGGAAAAAGGGTCTTGATGCCCTTTAGTGGGAAATCCATGCGGCCGGGACGGTGACCAGCTGGGGGAAAAGCACCAGCAGGAACAGCACCGCGACCTGCGCGAAGAAGAAGGGCAGCGTGCCCTTGCACAGCGCCTCGTAATCCATCTTGCCGACGGCACAGACCACGTTCAGCACCGTGCCGACCGGGGGAGTGATCAGCCCGATGGCGCAGTTGATCATGAACAGCACGCCGAAATAGATCGGGTCGACGCCTGCGGCGGTGACGACGGGGACAAGGATCGGACCCAGCAGCAGGATGGTCGGCGTCAGGTCCATTGCGGTGCCGACGATGATGATCAGCAGCATCAGGACAAAGACCAGCAGCTTGGGGTTGTCCATGAAGGGCTGGACCATCTCGATCACCTGGCCGGGAATGTCGGCGACGGTGATCATCCATGCCGGGATCGCGGCGGCGGCGACAAGGAACATCACCCCGGCCGAGGTCTTGCCGGCGCGGAAGGCGACCTCTTTCAGCTCGTCGAAGCTGAGTTCGCGATAGACGAACATGGCCACGAACAGCGAATAGGCGGCGGCGACGGCGGCGGCCTCGGTCGGGGTCACGATGCCGAAGCGCAGGCCAACGATGATGATGACCGGCAGCATCAGCGCCCAAAGGCTGTCGGCAAGGGCGCGGCCACGCTCGGCCCAGCTGGCGCGGGGGGCGGGCTCGCTGTCTTCCGAACGCGAGACGAAGAACCAGGTGATCGCCAGCGCCAGCGCGATCATGACGCCCGGCGCAATGCCCGCCATGAACAGCTTGCTGATCGACAGGTTTGTGGCGACGCCAAAGACGATGAAGCCGATGCTGGGCGGAATGATCGGCCCGATGATCGACGAGGCCGCGATCAGGCCACCCGCGCGTTCCTTGCTGTGCCCGGCCGCGACCATCATCGGCAGCAGCATGGCCGAAAGCGAGGCCGCATCGGCAAGGGCCGAGCCGGACAGGCTGGACAGCAGCACCCCCGCGAAGATCACGACATAGCCAAGGCCTCCGCGGCGATGCCCCAGCAGCGATTGCGCCAGCGCGATGATACGCTTGGACAGGCCGCCCGTATTCATCACCTCGCCCGCAAGGATGAACAGCGGAATGGCGATCATCGGGAAGCTGTCGACCGCGTTCAGCAGGTTCTGCGCGATGATCTGGCCATCGAACAGCCCCATCTGCCACATCAGGGCAGCGCCCGTGACGATCAGCGCATAGGCGATCGGCGCACCAAGCGCGATGACAAGAAGCAGCGATCCCGTGAAAAGTGCGACGGTCATTTCAGGGCTCCCTGTGCCATCAGGCGCTCGGCCTCGTCCTCGTCTTCCGAGACGGAGACCTTCAGCTCGTCATCGGTCAGCCTGCCACTCACCAGCAGCACGATCTGCATGATCAGGAACAGGCCGCTCATCACTGCGAAGAACACCCCCGCCAGATACATCATGCCGATGGGCAGATGCGTCGCGGGCGAGATGACGTGAAGGTTGATCTTGGCCTGCTGCCAGCTGCCCACCAGCAGCAGCCACGTGACGTAAAGCATGATGGCATGGGTCAGGCCGAAGGCGGCGCGGCGCATGGGGGCCGGAAGGCGCCGGACCAGCATGTCGACCCCGACATGGCCCCGTTCGTAAAGCACCAGCAGCGCGCCGATGAAGGTCATCCAGACATAAAGCAGGCCGGATATGCCCTCGGACAGATAGATCCCGCTGTTGAAGGCATAGCGCAGGACCACATTGGCAAAGATCAGGCACAGCATGCCCGCCACGCACAGGATCACGATCCAGCGCAAGATTCCGAGATAGATATTCCTGAAGGCGGTCATGTTCTCCCCGCTGTCAAAAGGGGGCCTGAACCCCTCATCCCGACAGGGGACGCAATTCCGCAATCGACCGAAGCCGTTATCTTCCCCGACAGCGCCGCCCATTCATCTGGGCCTGTTCACGCAGTCTCCCTGTCGCGGTCAGGGGTAGTTCAATCATATGATGACTGTCAACATATGATTCAGCCGGTCTTCAACTTTCTGTAACGCTCAAGGCTGCCCACCAGATGGAAACGCATGGCCTCGCGCGCATCCAGGACATCCCGCCGGGCGATGGCATCGGCGATGCGGCGGTGTTCATCGTTCATCTTGGCAAGGTATTCCCGGGTCAGTTCCGGGACGGTGGCATGGATCAGCTGGCTGCGCGGAATGATCACCGGCCCGATGAAGGACAGAAAGCGCGGCATGTAGCTGTTGCCGGTCGCCTCGGCGATGGCCATGTGAAACGCGAAATCCATCTCGCGCGGGTTTTCCGTGAACTTCGCAAGATCCGAGCTTTCCTCGATGATCTCCATGATTTTCAACAGTTCCGCATCCGAACGGCGTTGCGCCGCAAGGCCCGAGGCCTCGACCTCGACGCCAAGCCGCAGTTCCAGGATCTCCAGGATTTCGTCAAGTTCCCCAACCTTGTCGGAGCTGAGCTTGAGGATCGTCCCGTTCTGGCCCGACACGAAGACGCCGACGCCCTGACGGGATTCGACCAGCCCTTCCGAGCGCAGATGGGCGATCGCCTCGCGCACGACGGTGCGGCTGACATTATAGGTATCGCCCAGCTGCGCCTCGATCGGCAGCTTGTCGCCAACGGCGTATTCGCCCGATCCGATCCGTTCGGCAATATCCTTCGCGACAACGGAAGAAAGGCTGTCCCTGCGTTTTCTCATAATTTCAATCCCATCACGACTTATATGATGTCGTATCTTATTCGATGCCCGGTGGGAAGCGTGCTGCTGTTGGCGCTTCCGCGCGCGAATTCTTGCCCCCGCCCCTGAAACATTCCGCCAAGTCGTGGGTTGGCAGGACCTTGGAAAAGGGCGGATCAGCCCGAACGCGCAAAGGAAGTTGCCATGACTGACACGACTGGAACGCTCGTCTCTTCGGCCGATGTGAACGGTACCGCCGTCTATGGCAGGGATGGAAGCCATATCGGCGCGATCGACCACCTGATGATCGACAAGCTCTCCGGCAAGGTGGCCTATGCGGTGATGGGATTCGGCGGGTTCCTGGGCCTGGGCGAAGAGCACCTGCCGGTTCCCTGGCACACCCTGACCTACGACACCGCCATGGGTGGTTTCGTCACCGACCTGACCGAGGCGCAGGTGACGGGCGCGCCGGCGCGCACCAACAACTGGGACCGCGACCGCGATTGGGAAACCCGGACCTATGATTATTACGGCATCGCGCCCTATTGGATCTAGGCCGGACCGTCCTTGCCTGTGCAGCGCGTGGCGACATGAATGCGCACGGGCAGGGACGCATTTTTACCCTGCGCGCGCCATAACCGGCACGCCCGAGCCGCAACGTATCAAGCGGATCTTACTTCGTGGCCGTGGGATAGATGAAGCCGTTGACGGGATAGGCCGCGCCAAGCTGGCCGGGCGCGCTTTCAAGCCGGACCGAGGACCAATCGTTTTTCGGGGAAACATCGACCGCCGCCATGTCGATCGAGACGCGGTTGCGGTCCCAGTTCGCATGGCTCAGCAGCACTTCGCGCTGTGACACCACCTTGGAAACGACAGCGACATGGCCATTGGGGTTTTTCCGCGTGGCCTTGAAGGACATCACCGCCGCGGGGGTCGGGGTTCTGCCGCGCGCATAATGGCCCTGCGCCTTGCCCCACCAGTCCTTGGCGTTCCCCAGGATCTGGACACCGCTGAGGGTCCGGGCAAAGGGCACGCACCAGACCCGTGCGCCATGGGTCTGCTTCGTCTTCACCTCAAGCAGGGCCAGCGACATGCGTTCGGGGGAAATATGCCCAAGCGTCACATCGCCATTCTTGCTGATCTTGGTGCCGATCTCGATCCCGGATTGCGAGCTGCCACCCTGCATGGCTTGCTCCGAGCATCCGGCAAGCATCATGCATACCACTGCGCTTGCAGCGCAGGCGCGCCTGCTTGCCGACCAATCGATCATCTGCCCCTCATCCGCTTTTTCTGGGTCGCTCTGCGGCGACGCATACTTCTTAGCCTTGAGGGTGCCGTTGCGACAATCGTGAGGTTCCCTGCAAAATCAACCATCGGCGTCATTTCGCCAACGCCCGGCGGTGGATCGGCAAAGAGTGACATCGGCGGCGCGTTGGGACGGCGTCGCAGCCATGGACGAACAGCACGGCGGGGACGCCGGAACTGGGGGTCATCAGGCTTGCCGAAAGCCAGTCGGCTGCGACGGGAATTTCAGATTTTCTCCTGCGCCTCGCCTTCTCCCAACACGGCGTATTTCAACATCGCGCCGTGGGTCGGATCACAGCCATCGAACAGGACAAAGGCATCCGGCGGCGGCGCAAGGACTGGTCCATAGCGCTCGACGGTAGAGGTGATGACGGTTTCGGATTGCGGGGCGGCGGCGAATTCCTCCAGCGCAAGCAGTTCTGCGGGCGTCGCCCCTCCGACGCACCAGGACTGCTCCAGCACCGCGACGCGCGCGACGCCCGTGCTGTCACGACCCAGCGCCACGTCATAGTTCCGTCGCGATGCCATCAGACCAAGATGGCGATCCGCTGCCTGGTCAAAGGCGGCCGCGCGCGCAACGATCATGCGGCTAAGCCAGGGCAGCCGGGCGCCGGCAAGGTCGTGAAGCGTGCCCCGGATGAAAAGCAGGGTCGATCCGCCATAGGCAGCCTCTCCACGGCTATTCGGGGTGGTCGACTGGACGCCGACATAGGCGACGGTCTGCCCCGGAACCTCGGTCTGTCCGACGCTGAACGTGCGTATCCCGGCGATATCCTCCTCGATCACCAGCCCGGAGGGGACATGATCGCCCCAGCCATCCAGCACGGCGGACAGCTGTGACAGATCATGCGCCACCGCCTGATCCTGTCCACCCTCGGCTTGCACCTGCTTTATCCGCAGCCTGGGAAGGCGCTGAAGCAACTCGCGCCCGGCCGCCAGGGCATCTTCGGCAGAGAAGACGGTAAAGCCGGGCAGCGTGGCCATCGCCAGATCGCGGGACAGGCCCCCGGGCCATTGGGCCGGAACACAAGCGGGATTGCCGACAAGGGGATGCACGATGGCCTTGGTGGCATGCAACGCATCCTGCACCCATCCCCCCAGGAAATGACAAGGGGAAGCCGGTCGAAGGGCCGGCCCGGCAAGGTAGGTCCTTGGCACCGCATAGTCGCCGTTTCCGGTGCCACGGTTCGTGACAGGCAGGCCAAGATGCCGGGCCAGCCGCCTGCCGATCGCATCAAGGCTTGCATCGGCATGACGGGCCGGATCGATGCCGTCGGTCAGAACAAGACGCTGGGGACCCGAAATTGCAGGATCGAGGATGCTGTTCATGTCGCCCGGTTTCCAGCGGCGCCGATGCAATCCCGATGGAAATCGCCATGCGGCAGGGGCTTGTGAACCTGCAAGCCCGCGGAATGTTCCCCGTTGAAGCCGTGGAAGGCGGCACCCCTGCGGCGCAGCGGCAGGTTCAGGCAAAGGGCCGGCTTAGCCCCTTTGCCCCGGCAAGTCCGAACCGCCAGGGGAGTTCTTGTGCCTTGCTGATGCCGATACGCGTCCCGACCGACAGATCGGGCTGTGCAAGGGCCAGCGTGATGGCAAGGTCTGGCCCCGCGAATGAAAGGCCATTGTCGTCGGCGCGCAGGCCCAGTGCCTCGGCCAGACGCCCCGGTCCGCTGCAAAGCGGCGCCGTGCCGCGACGCGACTGCATCAGATCCAGCCCGACCTGCGGCGCAAGGGCCCGTATCAGCACCGCCTCTCCGGGTTGTCCGACCACGTTCAGGCAAAGATGGATGCCATAGCAGCGATAGACATAGGCATGGCCCGACGGGCCGAACATGGCCGCGTTGCGCCGGGTCGGCCCGTTGAAGCTGTGCGAGGCGGGATCATCGGGGGCATAGGCCTCGGTCTCGATGATGGTGCCGCCCGCGCCACGCACGATCAAGCTGGCCCCGATCAGACGACGTGCCAGCGCGACCGCATCCAGCCCTGCGATCTGTTCCTGAAATGTCGTCGCTGTCATCCGCCCCCGTTTTCGCCGCGCCAGTTGCATATCCCCGCCACCCAGCGATGCGCGGGATGGGCGGGGTTGTCTATTCCTCGCGTGGAACGGAATGGCCCGCGCCAGCGTGCCGGGGCATCGCTGGCCGGTGCTACTTCATCTTCCTCAGGCGATGACCAGATCCTCGGTCGAGGCAAAGAAGATTGCCTGACCGACCGCGGAGGCGACCTGATCTGCGCGATAGGGCTTGGGCAACAGGAAGGCGGGTTCCGGCCTTTCGCCTGTCAGCAGGCGTTCCGGGAAGGCGGTGATGAAGATCACGGGCAGGTCGCCAAGATCACCCATCAGTTGCCCCACGGCCTCGACCCCGGAAGAGCCGTCCGCAAGCTGGATGTCGCTGAGGATCAGATCCGGGCGCTGGGTTTGCGCAAGCTCGATGGCCGCCTTGTGGGTTCGCGCGATCCCCGTCACCTCATGACCCAGGGACTGAACGATCCCCTTGAGATCCATCGCGATGATGGTTTCGTCCTCGATGATCATCACCTTGGCCGACAGCGCGCCGCCGATCTCGGCCCTCGCGATGGCAACCAGTTCGGCGGCCTCGTCCGGGCCGACCTGCATGATGCGGGCGATCTGGTCGTGGCTCATGTCCTCGATCGTGTGCAGCAGCAGCGCCTCGCGCGAATTGGGCGTCAGGTTGCGCAAACGGGCCTGCGCGCGGATTTCCTGGCCGCTTTGTCCCTCGGTTTCGACCGGTTGGCCAGAGCTGTGCCAGATGCCGTGGAAGGTGCGGAACAGCCCGACGCGGACATCATCCGGCGGGACCATGCCCGGCTCCACCAGTATCGCTTCCAGCGTGGCCGCGGCGTAATTGTCGCCTGCTGTCTGGCTTCCCGTCAGCGCCCGCGCATAGCGGCGCAGAAACGGAAGCTCCTGACCGATGGATTGGGCCAAACTTGCTGCTGCCATGTCATCCTCAAGGTTTATTCATTCGGGCCGCCAGACGACTTGTCCAGAGCCACGGCCTTAACGCGCGGCCAACAGTTTGGTTTCCTTGCCGATCGTGCGGCGGGACAGGGGTTTTCGGTCTTTCTGCGCGTCAGGCGCCATGCTGCTCGGGAAGCCGTGCCGAAAGAATGTCGCGAACCGTCCGGATCAGGGTTTCCGCGGCGAAGGGCTTTGCCAAGACGGGGTTGTCCGCAAAACCGCGGGGCAGATGTTCGCGGCCATAGCCCGAGACGAAGCAAAAGGGGATCGCGCGCCGCGTGAGGATGCTTGCCACCTCATCCACCGGCTTGCCGCCAAGGTTTCCGTCCAGAAGCGCCAGGTCAATTTCCTCGCCGGCGGCTGCCGCTATCGCATCAGGCAGGGTCCGGGCGATGCGCACCACCGACGCCCCCGCCTCTTCCAGTCCGGCGCGCAGATCCATGGCGACAAGCGCCTCGTCCTCAACCACAAGGATGCGGCGGCCGGCGACGACATCGGTGGCCGGGGTCTCGACCGGCGTCTCGCGTACAGGATTGGTCTCGACGGCGTCGGTCCTGTGAAAGCCGCTGCCGATCCGGATGGTCCAGATCACGCCTTCGGGTCGCCAGTCAGCGACGGCCCGGTTGCCGCCGATGCCGCTGCCGATCAGCGTCGAGCCAAAGCCCAGATTGGTCGGGGCCGTCACCGCCGGACCACCGCTTTCGCGCCAGACCAGCACCAGCTCGCTGCCGTGAATGTTCCATTGCAGGTGCACATCGCCGTCGGGCTGCGACAACGCACCGTATTTTACCGCGTTCGTACCCAGCTCATGCAGGACCAATGCCAGGTGAAGGGTGTTTTCCGGCGACAACTTGATCGCTGGCCCGCTGCGGTGCAGCCGGTCGCCGTCCAGCGTGCCGGCGTGGATGTGGTCGCCCAGAATCTCGTCCAGCGAGGCGCTGCTCCAGGTGACGTTCGACAGGATCGAATGCGCGCGCGCCAGTGCCTGCAGGCGGCCGGAAAAGCGGTTGCCGAAATCGGAAAAGTCGCTGGCGCTGCGCAGCGTTTGACGGGCGATTGCCTGCACATTGGCAAGCGTGTTCTTGATGCGATGGTTCAGTTCGCCGACAAGCAGCGAACGCGTCGCCTCGGCGCGGTGGCGTTCGGTCACATCCAGGATCTGCAGCGACAGCGACGTGCGGCCATTGGACGGATCCGTCAGCACCGAGCCGTAAAGTTCACAATGCAACTGCCCTTGGGGACCGGCGGCAGCGATTTCGGCGGTATGTCGGGCCAGCGCATCGTCACCCGCCACCCATTCCGACAGCATCTGCAGCGTCTGGGCCGAAAAACTGGGGGCGCGGCTCAGCGGTTGGCCGATCATGTCGGCGGCCTCAATGCCAAAGATACGCCCCGCGCCTTGCGACCAGCTGCGAACCGTCAGGTCGGCGTCGCATTCCACCAGCGCAAGCGGCGAATTGTCGGCATGGGCGCGAAGCGAGGCCATCGCCAGGTCACGATCATGCGCGATCTGCTGCAATTCGTCGCGCTGCCGCATCAGGTCCTTGGCCTGGCGCGCCAGTCGATAGAAGACATCGGCCTTGGATTTCAGGATCACGGGATCGATGGGCTTGAAGATATAGTCCACCCCGCCCGCGTCATAGCCGCGAAAGCTGCGGGTTTCGCTGGGCTCGGCGGCAGTGACGAAGATGATGGGCACCTCGCGGGTGCGTTCGGTGCTGCGCATCAGCTCGGCCAGTTCATAGCCGTTGATGTCGGGCATCTGCACGTCGACGAAGGCCAGCTGGAAATCCTGCACCAGCATCATCTCCAGCGCCTCGTTCGCCGACAGCGCCTTGTGGATCTCCAGCCCGTCTCGACGAAGCAGCGCTTCCAGCGCCACCAGGTTTTCGGCGATGTCGTCCACCAGAAGAAAGCGGATCGGTCTGTCAGGCATGGGAATGCTCCGGTCGGGTCATGCGGCGCCAAATGCGCTCTTTTTCGTTGAACGGGGAAAAATCCGCCTGGTTCGTCGCGAACCGCAGTGTTTCATGCGCGCCAAGGCCAAGGAATCCGCCATGCACCAGCGAGTCGCTGAAAAGGCGCAAGACCCGGTCCTGAAGGTCTCGGTCGAAATAGATCATCACGTTTCGGCACGAGACCAGATGCACCTCGGAGAACACCTGGTCGGTGGCTAGGTCATGCTCGGAAAACACGGTCCGCTGGCGCAAGTCGCGGCGAAAGGCGGCGCTGCCATAGGCGGCGGTGTAGTAATCCGACAGCGATCCTCGTCCACCCGCCTGCTGATAATTGGTCGAGAACAGGGGCAGCCGCGCGATGTCATAGACACCGGCCCCGGCGCGGTCCAGCGCGCGCCGGTTGATCTCGGTCGCGTAAAAGATCGTGCGGTCCAGCAACCCTTCCTCGGCAAACAGGATCGCCAGGGAATACAGCTCTTCGCCATTCGCGCAGCCTGCCACCCAGACCTTCAGCGAAGGGAAGGTGCGCAGGTAGGGCACGACCTCATTGCGCAGGGCAAGGAAATATTCGGGATCGCGGAACAGTTCGCTGACCTGGACCGTCAGGGCGTCGATCAGGATATGCAGAACCTCGGGCTCGCGCAGCAACCTCCCCTGAACCTCCGACAGGGTGGCGCAGCCCAGCCTTTCGCGCGCGGCTTCGATCCGGCGCATCAGCGAGGCGCGTGAATAGGACCGGAAGTCATAGTGATAGCGACGGTTCAGCGCATCCAGCAACAGGTCAAGCTCAAGTTGGGCGATCGGCTCGGCGGACAGGGCAAGCGTGGTCATCGGGGCATCCAGACACGCGCCAGGGACAGAAGCTTGTCGACATCCAGCGGCTTCGACAAATAGTCATTGGCCCCGGCGGCCAGGCATTGCGCGTGGTCGTCCGCCATGGCCTTGGCGGTCAGCATGATGATCGGAAGGCTTTTCCAGCGCGCGATGCGGCGAATTTCGCGTGTCGCGGTCAGCCCGTCCATTTCCGGCATCATCACATCCATCAGCACCAGATCGATGCGCGGCCCGCCGCCATCGGCGACGCGGCCCAATGCCTCCAGTGCCTCGCGCCCGTTGCGGGCGATCTGGACATCGACGCCATGCGGCTCAAGCACGCCGGTAAGGGCATAGACGTTGCGGATATCGTCCTCGACCACCAGGATGCGACGCCCGTCCAGATGCGCGTCGCGGTTCAGCGAGGCGGCCAGCATCTCGCGCTGGCGCGGCGGCAGGTCCGAGACGACCTGATGCAGGAACAGCGTGACCTCGTCGATCAGGCGCTCGGGCGACTTCGCCCCCTTGATGATGATCGAGCGCGAATGCCGCCGCAGCCTTTGTTCCTCGGCGTCGCTGAGATCGCGCGCGGTATAGACGATCACCGGCGGGAACGGGGCGCTGTCATCCTCGCTCAGCTTTTCCAGCAGTTCGAAACCAGAGGCGTCGGGCAGCGTCATGTCCAGCACGATGCAGTCAAAGCTGGTCTCGCGGCAGGCGGCCAAAGCTTCGGCGGCGGTGGCGGTGCCGTGGGTTTCGACCTCGTTTGAACGCAGCAACTCGCGCAGGCCCATCAATTGGGCGGGATCGTCCTCGACGATCAGGACCTGTCGGGGGTGCTTCTTCAGCTTGCGATCAAGATTTTCGATGGCCTTGGCCAGCGACTCGCGCGCGACGGGCTTCAGCAAATAGCTCATCGCGCCCTGCGCCAGCGCCTTTGCCGAATGATCCTCGGCCGAGACGATGTGCACGGGGATGTGCCGTGTCCCCGCATCGCGTTTCAGCCGGTCCAGCACCGTCATTCCGGAATGGTCGGGCAGCCCGATATCCAGCACGATCCCCTTGGGCTTCTGTTCGCGCGCGAAGCGGATGGCTTCGTCGGCGGTCGCGACCACGGTGGTGCGGAAATCAAGCTCATCCGCCAGATCGACAAGGATGGACGCGAATGCCGGGTCATCCTCGACGATCAGCAACATGCGCTCGTCCGTGCTGGCCACGGTTTCGACCCGCGGCGCCTCGGTCGCGATGGACGCCGGCGCCCGGGCGGGCGCGGCGGGTCGTGCCGAGGCGGTGGCAGGGGGCGCATTCGGGGCAACCCGCGGCAGCAGCAGGGTAAAGGTGCTGCCCTTTCCCGGATGGCTTTCCAGCGTGATCTCACCGCCCAGCAGTTGCGCAAGATCACGAGAGATCGACAAGCCCAGCCCGGTTCCGCCATAGCGGCGCGAGATGGTGCCATCGGCCTGACGGAACGCTTCGAACACGGCCTGCTGCTGCTCGGGCGCGATCCCTATGCCGGTGTCGATGACGGAAAAGGCCACGCCGTCCGCCTGTGCGGACAGGCGCAAGGTGACACTGCCCTTTTGCGTGAATTTCAGCGCATTCCCGATGAAATTGCGCAAAATCTGCTCGACCCGCACGGCATCCGTCACCAGCTCGCCCGCGTCATCGGAAATATCCAGATGCAGCGCCAGCCCGCGGTCCCGCGCCAAGGGCGAAAAGGCGCGCTCCATCTTCGCGGTGATGCTTGCGGCCACCACCGGCACCGGATCGAAATCGACCTTGCCCGCCTCGATGCGGGCGAGGTCCAGAATGTCGTTGATCAGCGCCAGAAGATCCTTGCCCGAGCTTTCGATCGTCTCGGCCCATTGCACCTGATCGGGGACCAGATTGCCGGGCCGGTTCTCGGCCAGCAGACGCGCCATGATCAGCAGGGCGTTCAGGGGCGTGCGCAGCTCATGCGACATGTTCGCGACAAATTCAGACTTGTAGCGGCTTTCGCGCGCCAGCTCCTCGGCCTGATCGGCAAGATCCCGGCGGGAACGGGCCAGCGCATCGCGCTGCTCCTCCAGCTGCGCGGTCTGGGTTTCAAGCTGGGCGTTCTGTTCTTCCAGTTCCGCCTGCTGGTCGCGCAAGCGGCCTTCGCTTTCGCGCAAGGCGCGTGTCTGCTCTTCCAGCTCCTCGTTGGTGGCCGCCAGTTCTTCGGTCTGGTTGTGCAGCTCTTCGGCCTGCCGCTGCGTCTCCTCAAGCAGCGCGCGCAACTCTCCCCGGTACAGCGCCGAGCGCAGCAGCACGCCAATGCGTTCGGCCAGCCGGGGCAGCAGGTCCAGCGCGCGCGGGGACGGGGGCTGATCCAGGCCGATCTCGATCACGCCGTTCACCGACGCCCCGTCGCGCACGGGCAGGATGACGCTGTAAAGCGCCCTGCCCTGCAAAAGGCCCGAACGCCAGCCGAGCGCGCTGTCCCCCGGCGCCTCGAGCTTGACGATGCGCCGTTCTTTCAGCGCGCGCCGCAGATGGCCCGCCCCCATCGGATCGGACATGGCATCATCCAGACCCCAGCCTGCGATGCGCCGCAGACTGTCCCCCTCGACCGCGTAAAAGGCCGCCGCCCGCGCCTCAAGCGACTCGGACAGCACGGCAAGGCAGCGGTCGCCGATTTCTTCAGGGGAAAGATCACCCTGCAAATCGTCGGCCAGCCGCACCTCGACACGCTGTTCCCAATCATGCGCGGTGACCCTTTCGCGATTGCGGATCATCACGCTGCCGGCAAAGGACAGGATCAGCATGACCGTCGCGGCCAGGCTGCGGTTGAGCGCGGCAAGCCCCCTGTCGACGCCGGCAGGCCCCAGAAACCACCCGGCCAGAAGGACAAGAATGATGGTCCCCACCGCCAGAAACGGCATCCACCTGCGCGGCGACGCAAAGCTGAGCGTCAGGGCGAGGAAATAGAAAAGCCACAGGTTCCGCCCCAGGGGCACGTTGACATCAGCGGCAAAGGTCGCGGCAATGATAGCCCCCACGCCAAGCAGGATCGCCCATTCGGACAGGCGGGAAGTTCGTGAGGTCATGGATTGCTCGCGTGAGGAAGACTGGGATCGGGCAGACGGAGGCGCACCGTGATACAAGAGGGACTAAACATCAAGCTGCCTGAAGCCGGTTCCGGGACTGCCATACAACACCCGCGCCAGCAAAAGGTTTCCAGCCGGGCGCTCAGATGGCGCGCGTGTTCAATTCCGTTCGGAAGCATCGAAGCGGCCCAAGGGCTGCGAACGGGGATGGCTCGGATCTTCGGCCCGCGAAGCCGCGCCGGAATGCGCCGCAAAATCATCCACCCCCCGGAACCGGGCCTGCGCCCTGGTTCCGGGGGGCTTCTTCAAATCGCCGCGTGGTCATTCGTCACCATGACCTAGCGACGATAGGAAAGTCCGCGCCAGATGTGGCCATTGTCCCGGTCGCGTCCCCCATGCACGGCGCCGATATAGGCGGCCGCGGCAGCGATCAGCGACGACGCCGCCAGAAGAAACGCGGTCAGGATGCCGGTGATCCGGGCCTGTTCCGCTGCGTCAGCCGCTTGCTGCTTGGCCTCGTCCAGACGCTTTTGCGCCTCGGCCTTGAGTTGTTCGGCCTGCGTCTTGGCATCCTCGATTCTTTGCTGCGCCTCTGCGCGAAGGGCCTGGGCCTTCTCGATCGCGTCGTTGACGCGCGCATCGACCTCTGGTTCCGTCGCGCCGGTAAGGGCGGCAACCTCCTGTCGCAGATAGCCACGGTCCTCGTCCGAGATTTCACCGCTGCGGACAATGTTGCCCAGAACCCCGACTATCCGCCTTTGGGATTGCGCCGGATCGGTTCCGCCATCCTGCGGTGACCCGCCAAGTGGACGCTGGCCCTGCGGGCGCAGCAGCGTGTCGGTGATATAGTCCAGGGGATTGCTTTGCAGACCTTGCGGCAGCACCTCCTCCAAGGTCGGCGCAAGCGCCTGGCCCGCGCCCTGCGCAAGGCTCCCGACCGCCTGCCCTGTGCCGGAAACCACGCCGCCCGCCAACTCGCCTGCGCCCTGGACCGCGCCGCCGACGACAGCCCCTGTCGCCTCGACTGCGGTCTTGGCGGCCGAGCCCGCGGCCCGCAAGCCGCCGGTCACGGCGGTCGTGGCCAAGGCGGCAGTGACGATCATGCCAAGCCCCCAGACCGCCAGACCGTTGATGCCGTCCCGGATCGCGACCTCGTCACTTGCGGCCGAGCCGACGGGTCGGCGCATGCGGCCCGCGATATAGCCCCCAAGGGCATTTGCGGCCACCATCGAGATGATGACGAACAGGGCCGTTACGACCAGCCACCACAGGCTGACGCCACCATCTTCGCCCACGGAAATCGACCCTAGCCCCAATGCCGCCGCAAAGGTCGTCAGCACGACGGCGACACCGCTGGCGACCACCCCGCCCGCGAAGACAGCCGACCAGTCGACATGGCTGCGGTTCGATCCGCCTTCGGGATATGGACCGGCCATCAGCGTAGCCCCAGAATTGAAAGAATGAACAGGACGACCACGACAAGGCCGACCAGATAGATGATCGAGTTCACTGCAATTCTCCTTCCGGCTTGGTTGAGAACAGGTCGTCAGAAATTCGCCTTCGGATCGCGCGGCCCGGCCACTGTCAGCAGTCTTCTTTCTTGTCCCGGTTCCCGCCCATCGCCGTGTCGGGCTTTGCGCCCTGCGGCCCGGACTTGAGGAATTCTTCGGGCTGGTGGGCCGAGCCGTCGTGCTTTCCCTGACCATTCTCTCGGTCGGGATTGGTCGCGGGATTGTCCTGCTCGTCGTCGCCATTCTTGCGGGTCATGTCGGATCCTCCGGGGCGCTGAACCCTGGAAGAAGGCAATTGTTCCCGGTGCGTGAAATGTCGAAGTCGGAAAGGGAAATCAGGGAAAGTATGCCGCCCCCGCCCGCCGCTTGCAGGCGGTGGGCCAATGACAAGCCTGCCCGGCGGGCGCGAGGGGGGCTGCCCCGCGCGCCGCGTTGCAGGGGCAGGTTTCAGTCCGCCGCGCGCAGTCCCCGCCGCGTTTCGTTCGTCGACAGTTCGTTGTTCAGGCGGGTGAATTCGGCCCGTGCCTTGGGACGCTGGTCGGCGTTCAGATAGGCATAGGCTCGCAGGATCGCGAGATCGCGACGAATGCCGCCGCTGACCTGTTCCAGCGCATCGAAGTAACGGATCGCGTCCCGATAGCGCCGTTCGCGATAGGCCTGCACCCCGCGCTGGTCCAGGATCTGGCGTTCGACATCGACGCGCTGCTGGCGCGTGAAATCGGTGGATGCGGCCAGGCGCGAGGCCTCTTCGGCCATGCCAAGTTTCAGATAGGACAGGGCCAGCCCATAGCGCGCCTCGCGCTGCTGCTGGGCGGTCAGGCGACCGGACAATGCGGCCTTGAAATCGGCCATCGCGTCCATGGTCCGGTCAAGGTTATAGACGCACCACGCCCGCTCCAGAACCGTTCCGGCGGCACGCGCATTTGCGGTCCGCGCCGCACATTGCGCCGGGGTCTCGCGTGAGCGGCGCGGGGCGACTGCCGCCCCGCCTTCGCGATCCGCGCTGCGCGCCTGCTGCTGGCGACGGGGTTGGGATTGCGGCTGCGCCTCTCGTGGTGCGGTCGCGGTGGGCGCGGATGCGGTGGGCGCGGGCGCGGCTGCGGCCTTGGGCGTCGCGGCAATGACCGGCTGGCTGCCCCCCCTGCCCGCCAGAAGCCGCTGCAAAAGCTGGTCATAGCGTGCCGCCTCGGCCGGGAAACGTCCGCTGACCTGGGCGACCATCGCGCGCAATTCGGTCTCGCTGCTGACCCCATCCGCCTTTTCGATGGTCGAGGCCAGATCGTTCGGATTGACGCAGGCCCCCAGGATCGCGCGATAGGTGGCCAGCGCCTCGGCCGAGTTTCCGGCCTTGCGCTGCCCATCGGCAATGCGCCAGGCATTGTCGATCCGGTCGCAGCGCAAAAGGCCGGGCGTGCGCGCCGCGACGGAACGCGCGGCGTCGACATCCCCGCTTTTCAGCGCGGCATCCAGCGTCTGCTGGCCCGAAGCGGTCTCAAGCTGGGTGGTCATGTCCGCGGGCGGGGTCCAGTTCGGATAATCCCGCCGCATCGCCGCCAGTGTCGCGCGCGCCTGGTCCAGCTGGCCCGCGGCGACCTGCTTGTAGAAGAGGTCGATCTCGGTGCTGGGGGAGCGGTTGGACAGCTGGCTCAGATCCGCAGGCGGCGTCCATTGCGGATATTTCAGCCGCAACCTTCGCAGCTCGGCATCCACCGCCGCGGTTTCGTTCCGCTGCAGATAGATGTTCAGCGCCAGAAATTCGTCCGGCGAAGGGGCGTCCTGCGCAAAGGCCGGAAAGGCGGCAAGCAGGGCGGCGGCAAGGAAGGTCGAACGGATCATATGGGCACGCATTGGGGATATTTCGTCGCCTGTGTGACCAGCGCCATCAGATGCAGGGTCGCCGGATAATAGGGTTGATCGGTGGTAAAACGCGGCATGACCGAACCGACGCCACCCGAGACCGCGCAATTGCTGAGCGCGGCGACGGCGCGATAACCGGCATGGGTGCTGCGTTCCAGCACCTCGCGGGTCGCGGGATCGAACACGACGGGGGGATTGTCCTCTTTCCACGCAGCCGCCGTCGCCTCGGCAAAATTCGCGACCGCCTTGGAGGAGGCATTCCCCGACCACAGGGCCATCAGCGGCACGCGGATCGCCTCATACCCGGACTTGCGCGAAAAGCTGTCGGGCGGGGGCACGGGGCCCTGGGCGGTTAGCGCGATCCAGTCCGGGACCAGCCCGCCTTGCGCCAGCGTCCCGATCAGCGCATCGCCCGCATCCGCCATCGCAGTCAGTTCACCGATCCCGGTTGCCGCTGCAATCTCGCGCATCGCGCGCGGCATGTAGTATGAGGGGTTCAGGACAACCTGCTCGGCCGTCCGGAACCCGGTCGCCGCCGGCAGCAGCAACAAGGTCCCGCCGCCATCGGGATGGGGCGCGGCGCAAAGCCGGACGATGTCCGCCGCAATGCGGGTCGCGCGCTCGACCAGGTCCGGGCGGCCCTGTCTGGCACCGGCAAGGACCATGCCCCAGGCGTGGAACAGATCCCCATCGGTGGCATTGTTGCGATCCTGGATCTGGGGGGTGGCATCGGGCAGCCAACGCCACGCCAGCAGTGCATCGTCGCGGACGGCAAGGTTGGCGTCGCTCCATCCCAGGATCGCATCGAACGCCGCCCGATCCTCGAACAACGCGGCAAGGGTCAGGCCATAGCCCTGCCCCTCGGAATGGCTGGCCGAGTTCTGGTAGCCGTCGATCACCCGCCCGTCATCGGCAAGGCACAGCGACTTCCACATCCGCCAGGATTCCTGAAGCGGGTGGTTCGCGTCGAAATACCCCGCCTCATTCGCCCCCCAGGCCCGATCGGCGATGGGCAATGCAGCGGCCGCGGCCAGTGTGCGGCACAGGAACGCCCGCCGGTCCATCAGCGCATCCTCCGCTTGCGGAACAACACCACCACTAGCAGTGCCGGGATGGTCGAGATCAGGCCAAGGCCCAGCAGGACCACCGTGAACAGGAACGGTGACCACGAGGCATAGTTGCCCAGCACCGGCAGCAGGTTCAGGGGCGTGACCGGCCCCTCCATCCGCGGAAGCTCGGCCGAGGACCAGACCTGCCACGTCCCGTCATTCGAGATCAGCACCGCCCTGCCCTCGCCCAGCCAGGCGTCGCGAAGGGTGTTCAGGGTCGCTGCCACGGTCTGGATCTGCGCACCGGGGCCCAGGACAAGTTGCAGCGTTCCGGGCTGATCCGGCCCGCCCGGCATCAGCAGCGCATCGCCCTTGCGGCCCTGCAGCCATTCGGACAACGCATCGTCCGAGGTCATGAAGGCCGCATTCTCGATCCGCTCGCGCTGGCGGGACAGCCAGCCGCCCAGCGAATGCCGGGGGTTGGCTTGGGTTTCGGCGGTAACCTGTTCCTGTGCCGGGGATGCTTCCTCTTCGCTCAGACGGAAGCGCGGCTCAGCGGGGGCGGCAGGGGTCTGGGTCGCGGGCGCTGCAGCGGCGGCCACCGGAAACAGCGCCTCCTGCAGCACGCGAACCGGCAGGTCAGAGCCCGATTGCGGAAGCCCCGCGATATCGACAAGGTCCAGCCGCACCTCCGCATCGGGGCTGTCGCCCGGCGCAAGCCCGGCCGCCAGTTGCGCGGCGAAAACCTGCATCCGGCGCGGATCGCCTGCATCGGGACTGACGGCGATCCCCGCGGGGGTCAGCCGCGACAGCCGGGTCGAGATGCCCGCAAGCCGCATCGCGGGCGAGGACGGAACCTCGATGCTGGTGTCCCTGGTGACGACCAGCATGTCCGTGCGGCGCAAGGGACAGGCGGAATCGCTTGGATTTCCGGGCACCATCATTTCGAAGCTCAGCTTGTTCAGCCCCGGATGCAGAAGCCGCGCGGCAAAGGGAACGGCCAGCGGCTCCATGATCTTGCCGCCGTCCCGGTCCAGCGGCAGCAGGCGGATGGTTTCGTCATTCATCTTGACCAGCAGCATCGCACCTTGCGGCAGGTCGGCGGCAAAGCCGTAATGCAGCTTCAGATGCGCCTTCTGGTTGGCCAGAAGCAGCCAGTCCGCGGGCAGCCGGAACGGCAGGTCGTGGCGGAAATAGTGGGTATTCCCGACGATGTCATCCGCGCCAAGATCCGCCAGTGTCAGGGTCTGGCCGGGGGGCAGCATGGGGGCCGGGTGCGGCGCGGGCAGCGCATCGGGCAGAATGGCACCCGCAAGATCCGGCAATTGGCCATTCGCGGTTTCGATCTGCAGAACGGTCGCGCCTCCGGCATCCTGGCGATAGCTGACCCGGCTTTGGTCAGACGCGATCAGCGCGACAGCGGCGCCGCCTGCCGAAGCGGGGGCATAGAATGACTGCACATTCAGCTGGCCCTGCCCCTGCATCGCAGCGCCAAGCGCGCCGGCCACGGCGCGCAGGGTGTCCGGTTCGATCTGCTGGTCCACGCGCAGGTCCAGCGGCTGCCCCGCACCGATCTGGTTGCCGACCGCCAGCGAAAAGATCCGGGCATCCGGCGGCAAGGCGTCCAGCGGGTATTCGGCCCCGCTGCGGGCAAGCTGGATCTCGGTCCAAAGCTGGAAACTGGCATCGGGTCCGCAAAAGATGCGGTGCGGCTGGCGGACGAGGATGCCGATCCTGTTCAGCCCCGGCTTCAGGTCCGGCGCGGGCACGCGCAGCGCGCCGAAGCCGTCGAAATTCTGCAGCGGCAGGTCGACCGGCGGGGCATCGTTGACCGTGACCTGCAGGGCGGCCGTATCGGGCAGCACGTCGATCGAGGAACGCACGTTCAGCACCAGTTCTTCCGGCAGGGGCACCCCCTCGGGAAGCAACAGGGAAAAACCGCTTTCGGCGACCTCTCCGGTCAGGCGGACCACGCCCGGCTGGGACAGGCCCGCCCCCATCACGATCGCGTGTGGCAGAGGCGCGGTCGGGCGCAGGCCCAGGAAACGCTGGCGATCAGGCGCTTCGGCCACCGGCTCGGTTCCGTCGCGCTGCGCCGGAACGGGCGCAAGCGCGGGCATCGCCGCCGGTCCCGGCGCGGGCGCGGGCGCGGGGCTGGCCGCTTCGGGCGGAGGGGTGATCTGGATCTCGGGCACGGGCTGGGCAAGGGCACCGCCAGCCAGCATCCCCCAAACCAGCGCCATCCGGCATGAGGACGACAGGAAGCCGCGCGGGATCATCCTCGGCCCTCCATCCCAATCAGGGCTTCAAGCGGCTGCGGCATGGCTTCGTTGCGATGCTCCTCGGTGTCGAAATCCGCACCGAAGGCCATCAGGTGCGCGGGCTTCTGGTCCATCTGCTGCGCACGCGCGTTCCGCCGGCGTCGTGCCGGTTCGTGCATGAAGTCCGAGATGGTCTTGGGGATCGAGGTCAGCATCAGCCCCACGATATACAGAAGCCCCGCCGTCAGGCCCTTGCCTTCGCGCGTGGCTTCGCGCTGCGCGAGCCAGGTTTCGCTGCTGCCGAAGATCAGCTGCGCCACGACCTCGCGGACGGCCATCGGCTGGTCCGGCAGGAAGCGCACCCCCAGCGTGGTGCCGTTCTGCGCGCTGTTCTGCAAGGCCAGGACCACCGCCCGCACATTCTGTTCCAGATGGGTGGCGTTCTCGAAACGCGGGCGGAAGGAAATCTCGTCCCCCTGCCGGATCATGCGGGCATCCTTGCCTTGCGGGGTCTGGTCCAGACGCAGATTCGCCCCGCTGGTAGATACGTCCAGCACGGTCCCCTTCAACGGGAAGGGACCGCAGTTGGCCCAACTGATGGTTGTCGGCACGCTGATCGAGATGCGCGGCGCACTGCGGCGCTGCTGCTTTTCCGAGACCGCCCGCAAGGACAGCGACACCAGAAGCAGGTTGATGACGGCCCAGACCCCCACGACCGACAGGACGCTGCGGTCGCCGGGAAAGGCGATCCAGCGCGCGACCAGCGCGATGACCCCTGCCAGCGTCAGGGCGAACAGCCCCAGAAGCGGCTTGTAGATCGGAGAGATATAGTTCTCGGCCAAAGTCTCGTCCTTGGCGGTGACCGCGAACTTGGCGGCGCGCGGGCGCAGGATGGTTCGGAAAATCGCGGTCGCCAGATAGGGCGCCTGCGCGATTTCATAGATTTCCGAGATCAGCGGCCATCGATAACGGGCAAAGATGCCGTTCTGGACCAGAAGCACGACCGCCATATAGCTCAGGACATAGGTCATCGCCTCCTGGAAGGTGGTGACGACGATCTCGACCCCGAAGAACAGATAGGTCAGGGGCGCGATGATATAGACCAGCCGGATCAGGGGAAAGAACCAGAAGGACATCGAGTTGATATAGCACAGCCGCTGCAACGGCTTCAGGCCGCGCCGGAACAGCGGATTCTTCAGCATCAGCATCTGGACCATGCCAGAGGCCCAGCGGCCGCGCTGCTGGATGAAGGACACGAAGGTCTCGGGTTGCAGGCCCGCGATCATGGCGCGGTCGATATACAGGCTGCGCCAGCCGCGCGAATGGATCTCCAGCGCGGTTTCGGCATCCTCGGTGATCGTCTCGCCGGCGAAACCGCCCACGCTGTCCAGCGCCTTTCGGCGCAGCACGGCGGCAGAACCGCAGAAGAACGCGCCACCCCAGCGGTCAAGCCCGCGATGGATCATGCCATAGAACATCTCGTTCTCGGGCGGGGATTTCAGGCCCAGGTTGCGCTGGATCGGGTCGGGGTTGATGAAGTGGTGCGGGGTCTGCACCAGAAACAGCTTTGGATCCTGCGCGAAATATCCGACGGTCCGCGCCAGAAAGTCCCGCGAAGGCACGTGGTCGGCGTCGAAGACCACCACCAGATCGCCGTCCAGCCGCTCCAGCGCGGCGCTCATGTTGCCGGCCTTGGCATGTTCGTTCTTGGCGCGCGTAGAATAGATCACGTTCAGTTCTTCGCACAGCTTTTGCAGCTCGGCGCGCCGGGCACGGGCGCGCGCGGCCAGCTCGGGGTCGGAAGAATTGCAGCGCTGGTCGGTGCCGCCGTCGTCGCACAGCACGACCCGCCGGCGCGAGGCGGGGTAGACCATGTTCTTGGCCGCCGAAAGCGTGATGCTGAGCATCTCGACCGGTTCGTTATAGGACGGGACAAGGATGTCGACGGTTGGCAGGTTCTCCAGCTCGACCTTGGGCGGCAAGCCGCGCTCCAGGGGGTCGGCGGTGATGAAGCCGCCCAGGAAGAACACCAGGATCGAATAGGTCTCGACCACCAAAAGCAGGACCGCGAAGACGAACGAGGCGCTCAGCTCGGGTTCCGGCAGGGTCGCGGTGACGCGCCAGAACCAATAGCGCAGGACCACGACGCTGGCGACGCCGACCAGCGCCATCCGCGCCGCGATATTCGTGGTGAAGGGCTTCAGGATCATCACCAGCAGAACGGCGACCACACCCAGCATCGCCTGCGCCATGTTCGACACCGGCGCGGCGCTGAGGATGAAGACCGGCACCAGCGCCAGCACCCACAGCGACATCAGCAGAAAGCGCATCGGACCATGGCCCTTCATCATCGCTGCCCTCCGGTCGTCGCCCTGGGCGTCAGGTTGCCGGTGGGGGCTGCCAACGGCGACAGCATCCGGCTGACGCCATCGGCGCCCCCGGCCCCCGGCGCGATGCCGATGCTGTTGGCCAGAAGCGGCGCCAGCGCGTCTTGCTGGCTGCCGTTGACGCAATTTCGAACGATGATGTCCATGATACCCGCCCCGCCCGGCAACTGGCGCATCCCTCCGTCCACGCGGCGGATCCCAAGGACGCAGTTGGTGCTTTCACCGACACTTTGGCCGGTCCAGAAATAGGTTCCGATCTCATCCTGGGCCTCAAGCAGATCGCCAGAGCCGAGATTGGTGAAGGGATGGGGCAAGCCCCCGAAACGGGCGACCAGATCCTCGAAACGCAGCCTGCCCAGGTTCGAGGATCCCGCCCGCGTCCGCAGAAGAATAATGTTGTCGCCAGAGACGCCGGACGCATTGGACAGCCCGATCTTCTGCTCGGTCTCGGCCCCGAGATTGCGCTGAAGCACGCTGCGGGTATTGGCGGCATTCACCCATGCCTGACTGTTCGGAACCGCGACAAAGGGAGAGCGCTCCTCGATCTGGCTGCGCGTCAGGCCAAAGGTCTGCGGATCGGTGCTGCACCCGCTTGCAACCGCTGCCGTCAGGGCCAGCGCCAGCACAGGCCGGCACTTACCGAATATTGCAAGACGACGCCCAGACTTTCGCCCCATGCCACGATCGCGAACATCCCGAGCCGTCATCTTGTCTCCTTGCGTAACCGTTGCTGACATTAGCAAGCCCGGCACCGGGCCTCACCCTTGGGAAAGCACAATGTGGAAAGATTGTGGCATTAAGGACATGTTCACGCGCAGATTGCAGCGCGCTGCATGTCCAATCCACTGCATGGCGGCAGTTTATTCGCTGCGGTCATTTTTTCCGACTAACCTTTCGGATGTTCTGGGCTAAGAAGAAACACCGTTTGATTGTTAACCGGTCCCATCAATTCCCCGCGGGTGGAGGAAAGATTTTGACGAACCGCACGATTGGCTTCTCGCTTGGGTCTCAACTCGCCGCGGTGATGCTGAGTTTCCTGCTGATCGTCGCAGTGGTGACTTTTGTCGTCAATATCGGAACCCGGCACCTGTCTTCGGCCCAGAACGAGGTGCGCGACCTGACGGCCAGCCTGACCGCGATCGAGGCGGTCGAACGCGCGATCCTTGCCCGTGAACTGGCTCTTGTGGACACCCTGTCGCGCGGAACCGATGAATCGCGCGAGAAATTCGACAAGGCCCATCAGGAAACGCTGACGGCGGTCGAAAGGCTGCTGCGCCTGCCCGGTCTTGACGCGCAGGCGGTTGCGGACGCGGTTGCGATCCAGGTCGCGGCAACCCAATGGATGAACGAAAGGGCGATCCCGCTGCTGACGCGCATCGAGGGGACCGTGACCCCCGGCGCGCGCGCACAGGCCCTGTCCTATTTCCTGACCACCAACGTGACCGAACGGATCGACAGCTTCCCGCGGGAATCCTTTGATCGGCTGGACGGGCTGGTCGAAGGCCAGTTGGACGAGGCACGGGAAAAGCGCAACGACGCCATCGAATGGCTGCGCACGGCCAGCATCATCGCGGCGGTCTGCGTCGCGCTGGCCGCGCTTCTGGCCTATCTGGTGCTGTACAAGCGCATCGGCGCGCCGCTGAAGCGGCTGGCGGTGACGATGCACCGGCTGGCCAATGACGACCGCGCCGAGGCCGTGCCCTTTCAGGACCGCCCCGACGAAATCGGCGCAATGAGCCGCTCGCTGCTGATCTTTCGCAACCTTGCGACGGAACGCAGCGCGGACCTGCAGGCGCGCGAGGCGCTGACCGAGCTTTCGCAGATCATCCAGCGCCAAAAGACGCTGAAGGATTTCGCCGATGCCGCGCTGCAAACCCTGGCCCCCCATATCAAGGCCGGGGTCGGCGTCTTCTTCGCCTTTGACGAAGCCAGCCAGACGCTGAACCTTTACGCCAGCTATGGCTTTCGGGAACGGCGGCATGTCGCGACAAGCTATAAGCTGGGCGAAGGGCTGGTCGGCCAATGCGCGCTGGAACGCAAGGCGATCATGCTGTCCCCGGTCCCCGATGACTATGTCAGGATCCATTCCGGCACGGGCGAGGGAACGCCGGCGCTGGTCCTTGTGGTGCCGGTGCTGGTGCAGGACCGTCTGATCGGCGTCATGGAATTCGCGATGGTCGACACACCCGATGATGTCCGCCGCCGCATCGTCGAGGACGCGCCGGGCATCGTCGCCCTGCCCCTTGAAAACCTGCGCCGCGTCCTGCGCACCCGCGAGCTGCTTGAGCAAAGCCAGCGCCAGACCGAAGAGCTGCAGGCCGCCGAGGAAGAACTTCGCGCCCAGCAAGAGGCCCTGCAGGCCACCAATGACGAATTGGAACGCCGCAGCGACGAACTGGCGCTTCAAGGGCAGAAGCTGATCGAGTCCCGGCAGGAGGCGATCTCGCGCGCGGAAGAGGTCGAACGCGCGAACCAGTACAAGTCGCGCTTCCTTGCCAATATGTCGCATGAACTGCGCACGCCCCTGAACAGCATGCTGATCCTTGCCCAGGACCTGGCCGAGAATGACCAGGGCAACCTGGACAAGGAACAGGTCGAGGCGGCATCGGTCATTCATACCAGCGGCGTCAGCCTGCTGCGCCTGATCAACGACATCCTGGACCTCTCCAAGATCGAGGCGGGCAAGCTGGAAACCAGCCGCGAACGAGTTTCCCTGGCGGCCTTCTGCCACACGCTGGAACGCACCTTCCGCCCGCTTGCGGAACAGAAGGGGCTGGAGTTCACGCTGCATTTCGCCCCGGACCTGCCGACCCAGATCTGGACCGACGGTGGCAAGCTGGAGCAGATTGCGAACAACCTGATCGGGAACGCGCTGAAATTCACCGCCGAAGGTTCGGTCAAGGTCGACGTTTCCTCGCAGGACAATGGGCAGGTCCTGTCGTTGCGCGTGACCGATACCGGGATCGGCATTCCGGGCGACAAGCTGCAGGCGATCTTCCGTCCGTTCGAGCAGGTCGATGGCAGCACGCGCCGGCAGTTCGGCGGCACCGGCCTTGGCCTTGCGATCTCGCGCCAGCTTGTCCAGCTTTTGGGCGGCGAGCTGGTGGTCAGCAGCGTCGAGGGCGAAGGCTCGACCTTCCACATGACCCTGCCCCTGCAAGCCGGTGACGGGACGGCCGAGGCCGCGCCGGAACCGGCAATGCCGGTCCGCAAGCCCGTCCTGAACGGCGGCGACAATCCCGGCAACAGCGTTACGACACAGGATCGAAGCGCGGTCCTGGTGATCGAGGACGATCCCGGCACCCAGGTCGCCATCTCGCAGCTTCTGTCCCGCGCGGGCATCGAGGTCGTCTCGGCCATGACCGGAGAGGACGCGCTGAGCCTGATGGCCGCGCGCAGCTTTGGCTGCGTCATCCTGGATATCGGCCTGCCCGACGTCACGGGGTTCGAACTGCTGGACAAGATGTCCGCCCGCGCCGAACGCGCACCCGTCGTCATCTATTCGGCCCGCGACCTGTCGCCGGACGAAACCCTGCGTCTGCGCGCCTTTACCGACAGCATCGTCCTGAAGGGCGAGCATTCGCAAAAGCGCCTGCTGGACGAGGTCGAGCAGTTCCTGAAGGGGCAGCCGCGTCCCGCGCCGAACGGATCGGCCCCACCGGTCGCGGCCCCCGCCCCGGCAAGACCGGAAACCGCCAGCATCTCGGGCAAGGTGCTGCTGGTCGATGACGACATGCGCAATATCTATGCCTTGGCCAAGGTCCTGCGCGGCAAGGGCATGGACGTGCTCCTGGCGCAGGACGGCATCAAGGCGCTGGCCGAACTGGAGGCAAATCCCGGCGTCCAGATCGTCCTGATGGACATGATGATGCCGAACATGGACGGCTATGAGGCGATGACCGAGATCCGCAAGCGCGGCGGCGAATGGAAGCAACTGCCGATCATTGCCCTGACCGCCAAGGCGATGAAGGACGACCGCGACAAGTGCCTTGCGGCGGGCGCGACCGACTACATGACCAAGCCGGTCGAGGTGCCGAAGCTGCTGACGATGATCCGCGAGCATCTTCCGAATGGAAAATGAGGTCGCCGAAATCACCCGGGCCGTGTTCGAAAGGTTCGGCTATGATTTCCGCGGCTATCGGCACCGACCACTTGAAGGCCGGATGCGCTATCTTTGCACCAAGCTTCGTCTGGCCGACTTCGCGGAATTGCGGGACTGGATCCTGGCCAATCCCGACCGGATCGATTTCGTGATCGAAAACCTGACGATCTCGGTCAGCGACTATTTCCGCGAACCCGAAACCTTTGCCGAGGTCAAGACCCGCATCTTTTCGCTGCTCAGCAGCTTTTCCAGCATCACCATCTGGCATGCGGGATGCGCCGGCGGGCAGGAGGTCTTTTCGCTGGCGGTCCTGCTGAAAGAGGCCGGGCTGTATTCCCGCGCCCGAATCTTTGCCAGCGACATATCCGGCGCGCGGCTGAATGCGGCCCGGGGCGGAGCCAAAATTCCCCTGAACCAGTTCGAGACGGTCGAGCGCAGGTATCGCGAAAGTGGCGGCGCGGGCCTGCTGACCTCGCATCTTCGCATGTCGGGCGACGGGTTCCGCTTTGATCCCGCGCTGATGGACAACGTGACTTTCGTCGAGCACAACCTTGCGACGGACGGCGTCTTTTGCGAGGCTAACCTGATCTTCTGCCGGAATGTGCTGATCTATTTCGGCGACGATCTGCAATTGCAGGTGTTCAACCTGTTCCAGGATTCGCTGGCGCGTGGCGGGTTCCTGTGTCTGGGCAGCCGCGAGACCCCGATCGGAGCGGGGCCCGGTTTCGTGAAAGAGCAAGGGTGCAACCGCATCTATCGGCCACTTCGGCCCCCCCGCGGGCCGATCCTTGCAATGGCATGACAAGAAGAGTGACGAAGAATGACGAGTATCCCCGGAAAGTACCTGGCCGAGCCGGTCGATCGCCCCAAGATCCTGTTGGTGGACGATATCCCCGCCAACCTGATCGCGATGCGGACACTGCTGCGCAATGTCGATGCCGATATCGTGGTCGCGCAATCCGGCAACGAGGCGCTGTCGCTGGCGCTTGACCTGCAATTCGCCCTGATCCTGCTGGATGTGCAGATGCCCGAGATGGACGGGTTCGAAGTCGCGGAATACCTGCGCGACAACCCGTTCTCGGCGGAAACGCCCATTGTCTTTCTGACCGCGTCGAATTCGGACGAGGTCAGCCAGATCCGGGGCTACATGTCCGGCGCGATCGACTATGTCCAGAAGCCGGTGAACGAGCAGATATTGCTGTCCAAGGTTTCCGTCCTGCTGGAGCTTTACCTGAACAAGAACCGGCTGGTGCAGGCCCTGCGAGAGGTCCACCGCCAGCGCCAGATCCTGCAAGCCACCTTCGATGCGGTGGGCGACGGCGTCATCGCGACCGACAATCAGGACCGCATTTCGTGGATGAACCCTTCGGCGCAGCGGATCACGGGCTGGGATGCGGAAAACGCCTATGGCAGCGATCTTGCGCGGGTCTTTCCGGTCGTCACCGCCGATGGCGAACCGATGAAGCTGTTCGACCCCGATCCGGCGGAAATCGCGACGGCTGACCTGCCGCAAGCCATGCTGCGCACCCGGTCGGGCGGGCTTTTGCCGGTGACGAAATCGGCCTCGATCGTCAAGGATACCGAGGGCGATACCATGGGGGGCGTGATCGTCTTTCAGGACGCCTCGCACGCCTATGCCCGCCATCTGGCCCTGATCGACGAGGCCGAGACCGATCCGCTGACCGGCCTGCTGAACCGTGCCGGGTTCAACAAGCGGCTGGGTCATCTGCTGGCCGAGCGCCGAAGCGATCTTGCGCTGCTGTTTGGCGATCTCGACCTGTTCAAGCCGGTAAACGACATTCACGGCCATGCCGCGGGGGACAAGGTTCTGCGGGAAATTGCCACGCGGCTGACGAATTGCGTCCGCGCCGATGATGTGGTGGCGCGATGGGCCGGGGACGAATTCGCCATCCTGATGGTCTGCGACGACAGAAGCGATGCGGACCAGATGGCCAGCCGACTGGCCGAAGCGGTCCGGCAGCCGATCGTCGTGGGCATTAATGGCGAAACGGCAAGCGTCGGCATCAGCCTTGGCGTCTCGATGGCCAGCGAGTCCTTCTGGGACCATGCCGAACTTCTCGCCAAGGCGGATCAGCTGCTTTACGCGGTCAAGTCTGCGCGCGACGGGATCCCCGCCCGCAGCCGGAACTGAATGGACGGACGCACGGAGGCGCGCGAATTGCAGGACGAAACGGGCAACATTCCGGCCAAGGGCTGCGCGCGGGAAAACATCAGGGACCGCCAGCGCATCGGGGCCGAGCTTGGCCTTGCGCTCAGCCAGAGCCAGTTGAGCGTCCGGTTCCAGCCCCAGCTTCGGCTTGCGGATGGAACCGTCTCGGGGTTCGAGGCGCTTGCCCGCTGGCACAGCCCGGTTCTGGGCGAGGTCGAGCCGGAGAGGTTCATCCCGGTCGCCGAAGAAGCCGGCCTGATCGGCGAGATCGGGGCCTGGGTCATCGAAACCGCCGTGGCCGAGATCGCCGCCCTGGACCTGCCCGACACCGTTCGACTGGCCGTCAATGTCTCGGCCATCCAGATGCGGGATCCCGGCTTTCCCAAGCGTGTCGCCTTAATCCTCGCGGCATCGGGGTTCCCGCCCCGGCGCCTGGAACTGGAGATCACCGAGGGCGTCTGCCTGTGCGACGAAGCCACGGCGGCAGCCTCCATCGCGGCCCTGCACGGGATGGGAATTTCGATCGTGCTGGACGATTTCGGCGCGGGCTACGGCAATCTGGTCACGCTGGGGAAATATGATTTCGACCGTCTCAAGCTTGATCGCAACCTGCTGCGGGAACTGTCAGGCACGGTCAGGGGCGAAAGGATCATCGAATGGGCGGTCACGATGGCCGGATCGGTCGGGCTGGACGTGATCGCCGAAGGGGTCGAAACCGCGGCACAGGCTGAGTTCCTGCGAGGGATCGGCTGTGAACATGCGCAGGGTTTCCTTTACGCCCCACCCCTGCCGATCGGGCAACTGACCCAATGGTATCGGAACCACAGGCCGGCTCCGGCGCTTGAATAACGGGTGGGGCACCCCATCTTCCTGCAACTTCGGATTGTCGAAAAGTCGTTTGTCATGGCCAAATTCATTCTGAACACCGCGGCCGGGTTCGCGCGGAACATGACCGCGATCCCTTGGTCAACGGTCCTGGACTATTCCAAAGTCAGCCAGCAACCCGGTTCCCTGCGGCTGTTCGACAGCGCGACGGATTACGCCGTGCTGGGCGGAACCAACCTGGCCTATTCCGGCAGCGGCGTGGGCGCGATGAAGGCCGGCACGGTAACGTCGCTGCGGATCGTGTCGGGCGGGGTGACGTTGTTCGAGGCCACGTCGCTTTCCGTCCCGGCCGCAAGCCTCGCCAATGCTTTCCGGTCCTTCAACAACCAGACCTTCAGCCAGCTTCTGCTCAGCGGGAACGACCTTGTGGTGGGAACCGCGGGCGGCGACACGCTGGCGGGTTATGGAGGGCACGACACGCTGCAAGGCGGCGCGGGCAATGACAAGCTGTTCGGCGGCGCTGGCAATGACGTGCTGTCCGGGGGCACCGGCGCCGACACCCTGCTGGGCGAGGCGGGCAACAACCAGTTGCTGGGCGGCGACGGCAATGACGTGCTTTATGGCGATATCGGCGCGGACACGCTGAACGGGCAGCAGGGGAATGACTCGCTTTACGGGGGCGCCTCCGCGGACCTGCTGATCGGAGACGCCGGAAACGACGTGCTCTATACCGGCAGCGGGAACGACCGGGCCTATGGCGGGGCGGGCTCTGACACCCTTTACGGAGAGGCAGGCAACGACCTTCTCTCCGGGGGCGACGCGCCCGATACCCTGTTCGGCGGCGATGGAAATGACACGCTGGACGGCGGCACCGGCAATGACGTCCTGTATGGCGAGGCCGGGAACGACACCCTGCTGGGCGGGGCCGGCAACGACTGGATGGGCGGCGGCACCGGCGCGGACAGCCTGAATGGCGGTCCCGGCAGCGACAGCCTATACGGAGAGGCGGGCGCCGACAGGCTGGTCGGTGGTGCGGATCGCGACCGGCTTGAAGGCGGCGCCGACAATGACACCCTGACCGGTGGCGCGGGGGCCGATACCTTGGCCGGCGGCGCGGGCGCGGATGTCTTTGTCTTTCTCAGCATCGCCGAATCCCAGCCCGCCGCGGCCGGGCGCGATGTCATCGTGGACTTCAGTTCGGCCCAGCATGACAAGATCAATCTGGGGGCCATCGATGCGAATACGCGGGTGGCGGGAAATCAGGCCTTCACCTTCATCGACGACGACGCGTTCAGCCATCATGCGGGCGAGCTGCGCTGGGTGCGCACGGCCAATGCGACCTTTGTGCATGGCGATGTCAACGGCGACGGCGTTGCCGACTTCTCGATCGAGATCGCGAAGTCGATCGATCTGTCGGCCTCGGACTTCATCCTGTAGCGGCAACGGCGCGGGCCAAGTCCCCGATGGCCGGCGGTTTGCCTTGACCAACCACCGGACCCGCCTTCAGATCCTATCGGCTTTGCGCAATCCCGCCATCAACCCCTTGCCATCTGCTTGAGGTGAACGGGTTCGAGATGTCCTCTCCCGCCTTGGCCTTCTTCTGAAGGATAAGGCGGATCCGGTCGCGGCGGTCGCGCCACGTCGGTTCACCGGCGACCTGCGCAATTTCCACGCGACTGAAGACCTGCGGGTTAAGGCCCATGATCGCGGCCTCCTGGATATGGCCGGCGGTCAGCGGCCTGTTATCTGCCATTGCCGTTCCCGCCGCAGCGCAGAAAAGCAATGCGACGAAAGAAAGGTTCCGGATCATCCGACGTCCTCGCATCTGATATGGGCTGGTTTCGATGTGGTTCCTGATCGGGTTCTATAAAAGGGCAACCCGCGAAAATGGCGAAAGAAAAAGCGACTTCGGTGCGGGCCACGGACCGCAGGACGGATGCCGGAACGGCAAGCCGATTTGCGGCCCGCATGCCCCGCCGGATGATGCCGCTAGACCACGGCCCGGCGGTAAAGATGCCATGTCGCGTGGCCCAGGACGGGCAGCACGACGATCAGCCCCACGAAAAGCGGGATCATTCCCAGGATCAGCAAGGCGGCAACGATCAGCCCCCAAAGCGCCGTCGCCACCGGATTGCGGCGAACGACGGCAAGCGAGGTCGCCATCGCCACCGGCATGCCCACCGGGCGGTCGATCAGCATCGGGAATGACACCAGGCTGACGCAAAGCACGAGGGCAGCGAAAAGAAAGCCCACTCCGCATCCGACCACGATCATCATCCAACCCGCGCTGGTGGTAAGGGTTGCGCGCAGGAAAAGCAGAAGGCTTTCATAGGGCTCGGGTCCAAGGGTGACGGACCAGATTGCGTGAGCGGTGAAAATCCACAGCGCGAAGATCACCGCAAGAAGGCAGCCCAGCGACAACACCGGCCCCAGTACCCGGCCCGTCAGCGCGGCCAGCGCGGCGGTCCAGCTGACATCCTCGCCCCGTTCACGGCGCCGGCTCATCTCGTAAAGCCCGATCCCCGCGACCGGTCCCACCAGCGGAAAGCCTGCGACCAGCGGGAAAAGCAGTTGAACCTGCCCCGCGTTCAGCGCCCAGACGGCAAGGGCGAAGCCGATCACCGGATAAAGCACCACCGCGGTCAGGACGTCGGTGCGCAGCGCGGCGAAATCCTCGATCCCCTTGCGAAGCGCGGCCCGGATATCACCAAGGCCGATCTCTCTGATCTCGGGCAGGGTGATGTCGTGGCTGCCGATCCCGTCCACCGCCGCGCCGGCACCGCGTCCGACACCGGCCAGCCTCTGCACGCTCCAGCTTAGCGGATTTCCAATCGTCTCTCGGGTCATGCCTGCATCCTCCCTTTCTGGAGGGCCCGGTATCGGGCGAGGCGTCAGCCGGAGACCCCGGCGCCGCCCGCAAACCTGCCGGGCCGAACCGTCCTCTGCCCATAGCCTAGCAGATGCAGCGTCACGTTGCACTCATGCAATGGCTGCGGGCCTTATTGCGCCTGCCCGTAACGCGCGGCGCATTCGGCGGGGCCCTGCGCAGCAAGCGCGTCCAGCCGCTTTTGCAGCGCGTCGCGTTTGCGCATCTCGGCGGCGGGGTCGATCGGCACGCGCGTCCTCACGACGTCCGTCCCGCCGTAGCAGGTGCCAAGTCCCACGCCGCCCCATCCCCAGCCACCGTAGTCGCCGTTATACCCGCCCGCGCAGAAGCTGAAACCACCGCCATCCCTGATCTCGTTCTGCCAGGCGTAGCCACGGGACAGGTTCCCCTGCACCTCGGCCAGTAGCCGGGAAACCTGCGAATATTCTGATGAGACCCTTGCCTCGCAGCGTTCCACCGGCGGAGCGCATGAGGAAAGGGCGATGACGGCAAGACATCCGAAAGCGATGGTCGCGCGGGTCATGGCATATGTCCGGATCAGGGGTTCAGCGTATCTTGAACACAATAACGCCGCTGGCGGCCGTCGGGGTCCGGCGATGCGCGAAACCGGCCGCTAGACGGGTTTCCAGGTCTGATCGTCTTCGTCGCGCAAGTCGTTGTGCATGGTGGTGGCTGCGATTGCCGCCTGCCCCATGGCAACGCTGATCTGGTCAAGCGCCGCCAGAATGTCGCCGGCGGCGTAAAGCCCCTTGATGCCCAGACGCTGGTGCTTGTCCGCAACCAGGCACCTGTCCCCGGAAACCACCAGCCCAAGTGAAAGGGCAAGGTCGTTATTCGGATCCGACCCGAGGGCGGGGTAAAGCGTGTCGAATTGCACCTTGTCGCCATTCGCCAGGGTAACTGCGGCGCCCGATGAAAAATCGAACTCGGTGACGGGCGACGCCAGGGCCTTGATGCCGGCTTTTGCCAACGCATCCTGATGGGCAGGCTGAAGCGCGCTTTCCTTGAGGGTCAGCAAGGTGACGCAATCCGAATACCGGCGAAGGAACATGGCCTCGGCAACACCGACCCCATCCGCGCCAAGCACCGCAATCTTCGTGCATCTCGCCTCATAGGCATCGCAGACCGGGCAGTAGCGCAGGAAACCGGCATCCATCGCCGCCTGATGAATGGCGTCGTCGATTGGCGGCCGGCGATTGACGACACCGGTTGCCAGCAAGACCGTCCTGAACCTCGCCTCGCCGGTTTCGTGGCCAAGCAGGAAGCCATTACCCCGGCGCGAGATCGAGGTGACGCGCTCCTGGATGAATCTCGCGCCAAATTGCCCGGCTTGCCTGCGCATGCGCGCAAGCAGTTCATCCCCTGCAATTCCATCCGGATAGCCTGCGTGATTGTGCGATTTCGGGATCCAGGACGCACGGCTTGGTCCACCGTCGAAGACCGAAACGCTTCTCAGGAAACGGGCAAGATAGATGGCCGCAGTCAATCCCGCCGGTCCACAGCCGATGACGGCGCAATCCTTGCTGTCGTCACGGTTTGCGGTGCTGTTCTGATGCAATTTGACGCTCCTGCGTTTCGGATCGGGCATCGGTGAGATGCACCACCAAATGCGGTCGCGGTGGCCCTGGTTTCATCATCGATCAAGCGCGCGTGGCCCGGCTTCTCAGGGAACCAGCCCCCTGCAGGCCCAGGCTGTGCTGGTAAATGAGCGTGGCCCGTCAGGCCGTCCGGCTTCATATGCCGCGCGCATGGTTGTTGCCGCTTGCTGGCGCTCTGTCTCCGACAGGCTGTCGATCAGCGCCCCGAACGGGCCTTCTCCGGCAGCGATCGGCGTCCAGAAATCGTCGAAGTCCCGATAGTTCATCCGGATCGTCAACTCGGTCTCTTGAACGTCCTGCAAGCCGCCTGACATGAAGACACGCTCAAGTTCACCCGGTTGCGTCATCGGCTGAAAGCAGAACCGGGTGCGGAACGCCTCTGCCTTGGGAATGATGGCCGCGATGGAATCGACAAGCATGCGCATCACGGGCATGCCGCCCGCATGGTCCCAGACTGCTGCGGCCACCGTGCCGCCGGGCCGGGCAACGCGGCGCATTTCGGCGATCGCCTTGTCGGCATCCGGAACGAAATGCAGCACAAGCAGCGCGAACACGCGATCAAAGGCGCGATCCTGGAAAGGAAGCGATTGCGCATCGCCCTGCTGCACCGCCACCCGCGCGTCGATATTCCGTGTCCGCAGCGCTTCGACGAAAACCGGCGAAATGTCGATCGCCTCGATCCTGGACAAGAAGGGAATATCCGTCAGCGCAAAGGTCAGGCTGCCCGTGCCGCAACCGACATCCAGCACCGTCTCGCCATCGGCCACGCCAGCAAACTCGATGAACAGCGGTGCAAGCTGTCGGCTCCAGCGACCCATCAACTGATCATAGGCCGAGGGTTTGTGAACGTTGAAGGTCGTGCTCATCGCGCGCTCCCCTTGCTCAACATGCACCCCATTCTACACCCCTGCCCCGACCCCGCAAAGCAATGGTGGTGGGCAAGGACCGATTCCCGACCGCCTGTCATCGTGTTGGGCCAACCCCGTGTGCGTCGGCTGGAACAATGCCCCCCCGAAGACGTTTTGGCCTGCATCGGGCAAGCGGCGGTGTGCCTTGGGCCTGTCGGCTTCACCGCCAAGGCCCGGCAGAACGACGAGGCGATGTCGAAGATGCGCAGCCGCGCGTCGATCACTGATCCGGGCGGGCCACGGGCCGTCGCTCGCCCCTACCCACCCAAATCGGAAGGCAGGAAGATGGCAAATCCCTATGACCGCACCACCGGCGAAGGCGGCGAGACCCAGCAGATCGGCCGCGGCGACATCCCCGCGCTGACGACCAACCACGGCACGCCAATCTCGGACAACCAGAACAGCCTGCGGGCGGGGGCGCGCGGCCCGACGCTTCTGGAAGATTTCATCCTGCGCGAAAAGATCTTTCATTTCGACCATGAGCGCATCCCCGAACGCATCGTCCATGCCCGCGGCTCGGTCGCGCATGGCTATTTCGAATGCACCGACCCGATCCCGGAACTGAGCCGCGCCAGCCTGTTTTCGAAAAAGGGCAAGCGGACCGAGACGATCGTGCGCTTTTCCACCGTCGCGGGCGGCGCAGGCTCGGTCGATACGCCCCGCGACGTGCGCGGCTTTGCCACGAAGTTCTATACCGACGAGGGCAACTGGGATCTGGTCGGCAACAATATCCCGGTCTTCTTCATCCAGGACGCGATCAAATTCCCCGACCTCGTCCATTCCGTGAAGATGGAGGCCGACCGTGGCTTTCCGCAGGCCGCCTCGGCCCATGACACGTTCTGGGATTTCGTCTCGCTGATGCCCGAGACCCTGCATACCGTCATCTGGGCCATGTCCGACCGGGGCATCCCGCGCAGCTATCGGATGATGCAGGGCTTTGGCATCCACACCTTCAAGCTGGTCAATGCCGATGGGGTCGAAAGCTTCGTCAAGTTCCACTGGCGGCCCCGACTGGGGACACAATCGCTGGTCTGGGACGAAAGCGCCAAATTGCAGGGCGGCGACAATGACTATCACCGCCGCGACCTGTGGGAGGCGATCGCCGCGGGGAATTACCCCGAATACGACCTTGCGATCCAAAGCTTCGATGCGGAACTGGCCGACAGCCTGCCCTATGACGTGCTCGACGCGACCAAGATCATCCCCGAGGAAGTGGTGCCCCTGCGCGTGATCGGGCGCATGGTGCTGGACCGCAATCCCGACAACCACTTCGCCGAGAACGAGCAGCTGGCCTTCCTGCCCTCGAACGTGGTGCCGGGGATCGACTTCTCGGATGATTCGCTGCTGCAGGGGCGGCTGTTCTCCTATCTCGACACGCAGAAATCGCGGCTGGGGACGACGAATTTCCACCAGATCCCGGTGAATGCGCCGAAATGTCCCTATGCCAACATGATGCGCGACGGGATGATGCAGACCCATGTGCCCAAGGGGCGCGCGAATTACGAGCCGAACAGTCTGGACGAGGCGGGCGAAGACCCTGGCCCGCGCCCGCGCGAGGACGGCTTCCGCACCGCGCCGCAGCCGGTCGCGGGCGAAAAGCTGAGGGTCCGCGCCGAAAGCTTTGCCGACCATTACAGCCAGCCGCGCCTGTTCTGGAACTCGCAGACCCAGAACGAACAGGCTCATATCGCCTCGGCCATCACCTTCGAACTGTCCAAGGTCGGGCTGGATCACATCCGGCTGCGGGTGCTGTCGCAGCTGCGCAATGTCGATGAAGGTCTGGCCGGACGCGTTGCCAAGGGGCTGGCGATGGATCTGCCGAAAGCCGCGGTCCCGGAACGCCCGGCGATCGATCTTGCCCCCAGCGACGCGCTGTCGATCCAGAAGCGCTGGAACGCCACGCTGAAGGGCCGCAAGGTCGGCATCCTGTTCGACGAGGGATCGGACAAGGCGGCGCTGGATGCCCTGATCGGGGCCATCGAAAAGGCGGGCGGCACCCCCTTTACCATCGCGCCGAAAGTGGGCGGGCTGGATCTGGCGGGCGGCAGGATGAAGGCCGACGGGCAATTGGCCGGTTCGCCGTCATGGCTTTTCGATGCGGTCGCGCTGGTCCTGACCGACGCAGCCGCAAAGCGGCTGGCAGCGGACAGCGCCGCCGTCGGCTTCGTCGCCGACGCCTTTGCCCATCTCAAGGCGATCGGCCATGACGAAGGGGCAAAGCCGCTGCTGGATCGGGCCGGGGTCAAGCCGGACAAGGGCGTCGTGAACCTTGCGGATCTGCCCAAGGCCGCAACCTTGCGCTATTGGGACCGTGAGGCAAACCTGCGGGATCTTGCCTGATCGTGGCCGCCGAACCTGTCCGCACGAGAAAGCGCCGCCTGCATCTCGACGAGCCTTTCTGGGCCGCGACGAGGGCGATCACCGCGCCCTCGATCCCGACGCCTTCCGCGAAGGCATGGGATGTCATCATCGTCGGCACCGGGATCAGCGGCGCGCTGATGGCCGAGGCGCTGTCCCGGCACAAGCGTCGCATCCTGATCCTTGACCGCAGGGTTCCGGTGCGGGGATCAAGCCTTGCCTCGACCGCGATGATCCAGCACGAAATCGACGTTCCGCTGCATCGGCTGGCCCGGCAGATCGGCCCGGACAAGGCGGTGCGCGCATGGCAACGCTCTGTCCGGGCGGTGAAGGATCTGCAGGCGCTTGCGGGGCGTCTTGGAATCGAATGCGACATGCAGGCGAAATCGGCACTGTATCTGACCGGGGACGAGATGGGCCGGCGCGCCATGCGCAGCGAATTCGAGGCCCGGCAGGACGCCGGGATCGCCAGCGAATACCTTGACCAAGCCGAGCTTGGCCGGCGCTTCCGGATCGACCGGACGGCCGCGATCCTGTCGCAGGCCTCGGCCTCGGCCAATCCCGCCCAGTTGACGGCGGCGCTGCTGAAGGTCGCGGCAGGACGCGGCGCCGAAATTGTCTCGCCCTGCGAGATTACCGATCTGGCCGAAACATGCGACGGCGTGGCGCTGGCGACCGCCGAGGGCAGCATCCTGACGGCGGGGCAAACGGTCTTCTGCACCGGCTATGAGTTCCTGCCGATGATGGAAAGCAGGTCGCACCGCATCACCTCGACCTGGGCGCTGGCCAGTCATCCCCGCGTGGCGCGGCCTGATTGGCTGGACGGAATGCTGGTCTGGGAAGCTGCCGACCCCTATCTTTACTTCAGGACCGCGCGTGACGGCAGGATCATCGCGGGCGGTGAAGACAGCGACGCGCCCGAGGCCTACCGCGACCGGGCGCGGATGCAGGCAAGTGCCAGGCGCATCGCGGCCAAGCTGCGCGCGGTTTGCGGGGTCGAGATCGGCGCGCCCGCCTATGTCTGGGCCGCGCCTTTCGGCAACACGACGGACGGCCTACCCATCATCGACCGTGTTCCGGGCTTTCGGAACGCCCATGCGGTGATGGGATTCGGCGGGAACGGCGTCACGTTCTCGATGATCGCGGCCCAGATCGTTGCTGCACGGATAGCCGGGAAAAGCGACTCCGACGAAGACCTGTTCGCCTTTCGCTGACCGGATGGGGGCCGCGGCAACTTGCGGCCTCCGGTCGTCCTCAACCGGCTTTCGCGGCCTCCAGCGCCTTCATGCAGGCTTCCTCATCGCCTGCGGCCAAAGCTGCGCGCGCCTCTGCCAGCGATGCGTCTGGTGCCATCCCCTGGGTCGCTTCGGCGGCTGCCGTGGGTTTGCCCTCTTGCTGCGCCTGGGCATCGTCCGCGGACATGGCCTGATTGGTCTTGTCGGCATTCCCCTGGCCTTCCAGCGGAGCAAGCGTGCCGTCCTTTGCGACCCCGTCCGAGGCTGGCTTTTCCGGGCTGGCCGCTGCCTGTTGCCCCTGCGTGGCCGATCCGTCCTGCATCGGGGCCAGAGAGCCGTCCTTGGAAATGCCCTCCGCCGGGGCTGATGCGGTGCTGTCCAGTTTGGCGATCTCTGCCGCACAGTCGGCTTGCGCCGCCAGCGCCGAGACAGTGACAAGCGCGCCACTTGCGACGATCATGCAATATCTGTTCATCCTCAGTCCTCCAGATTGTTGGCACGTCCCTTCGCTTCCGAGGGCCAAACCTGAAGGGGGGGCGTTTGTTCCAGCCGCGGACAGACCATTCCCCAGCCCCGCAATCCCCCAAGGTCAGAAAGACGCCCGGCCAAGAAAAACCCCCGCCCCAAGGATGAGGCGGAGGTTGGTCGTCAAACCCTGCTGGCAAGGCCGGTGTCACATGTCCGGCCACTCAAAGGCGGGCGCGGCCTCCAGTGCTGCCTTGTCTGCGGTGAAGACGATGAAATAGTCGTTTTCCGAGTCCCCGTCGCGGATCACGCGCAGCTGGTCCATGGACACGGCCACGGATTTCTCACCCATGCCAAGGAAGCCGCCCACGTCGACAAGCACCGCCTTCAGCTGGCCGTCCTTGCTTAGCACCAGATCACTGATTTCGCCGACATCGTCCCAGCCCTTGTCGACTTCGTTGATCTGGGCGCCGGGATCGACATCCGTTTCCGACGTGTAAAGCCGCTTGCCGATGAAGGTTTCGGCGGACATGTCGCCAGCCGTCGCCATATAGCTAAATCCGGCCGCAGGGGCAGTTGTGGCTGCGTCAGCCGGGGCCGCATCAGCCGGGGCAACCGCCGCATCCGGCGCGGGGGCGGCAGGCGGGGTCACCGCACCGTCCGCGGGCATCGTCGTCGCAGGCGCGTCGGTCGTGGCGGGCGCTGCCGGATCCGGCGCGGTTTGGGCAAGAGCGGGGCCAGCCAGAATTGCGATAACTGCGGAAGTGGCAAAAAGCTTGTTCATGTCTCGATCTCCTCTTGTCTCCGGTGTCAGCCGGTTGCGGGTCCAACAGGCGGCAGGCCCCGATGTTCCCAAGGAAAAATTATTGTGACCCGGGCATCTGATACGCCTCGAAAGCGTTTGGCGCGCGGTCCCGCGCGCGCGATGCCCCCCCCACGGCTGGATCCGGGGCGCAGAAACGTAGGACCGCTTCCGCGCCGGGTTTCGTCATGGAACCGAATGCGGCGCTGCGGGATTGGCATCCCAAAGAAGAAAAGGATCCGAGCAAAATGAACTTGCAACTTCGCCACGGGCAGTCGGGGCAGCGCGCCGAAAATGGTCATGAGGTCATGGCGTTTTCCGCGCGCCCGCACGCGCAGCTGCTGGCCCAAGGGTTCACGCGCGGACATTATTCGAGCGTCCTTCAGGTCGGCTGCACGGCAGACGAAACCGCCGCGCAGCTTGCCGGACGGGCCGACAGGTATCTGGTCATCGACGACGCCCCCCGCGCAGTCGAGCGCGAGCGGGCAAGACTGATCTGCCGTCCGCAGGCAAGGGCAAGGCACGCGTCCATTCCCGGCCAATGGCCCCGCCGCGAATTCGATCTGATCCTGCTGTCGGATATCATCGCCCGGCTTGGGCGGGGGGAACTGCGCCTGCTTGCGCAGCGCTGCGCCGAAAGCCTGAGCGATTGTGGCGAGCTGGTGATCTTCTCCGACCTGACGGACGGACAACGAAGCCAACGCCTCGCGGCAGCCGAAGAGATCGGCAACGCGCTTGGCCAGTTGCGGCAGATCCAGCTGACCCGGCATGCATCCGCGCCGGGCTATCTGCACCAGACCATCCTTGCGCGGCATGTGGCCCCTTCGCGTCGCGAGACATTCGAGGCGGCATGAAACCCGGCCCGCACGCGCCAGACCAACTCGCCGGCGCTGCGGCGGCTTCTCCGGCAAGGATTCCCGCAAGGGGATGGAAGCAGATCTTCGGCCGGTTCAGGAAAGAGCTTGTCGAGGATCACGTTTCCGTCGTCGCGGCGGGCATTGCCTTTTACGGGCTGCTTGCGCTTTTTCCGTCCATCGTCGCCCTGGTCGGGATCTCGGGTCTTTTCCTTGATCCCTCGGATCTGGGCGGCGAACTCGCGCGCTACTCCTCGCGTCTGCCGCCAAGCGCTGCAGAGATCATCAGGGGACAGGTCGTCTCTGTCACCGGAGCCAGCGGCACCAGCAGCGGAGTGGTGGCGCTTTCCGGGCTGGTCCTGGCGATCTATGGCTCGATGAAAGGTGTCATGACCCTGATCGAGGGCCTGAACATCGCCTATGATGCCGACGAGGAACGGGGCATCGTCCGGCTTTATGTCACGGGATTCGTACTGACGGTGGCGATCCTTTTCGGCTTTCTGATCACCTTGGCGCTGGCGCTGCTTCTGCCCTCCATCGTCGGCCTTTTGCCGCTGGGCGGCTTTGCGGAAGCGGTCATTCCCTGGGCAAGCTGGGTGATCCTGGCGCTGTTCACGATGGCGGGCCTGGCCTTCATCTATCGCTTCGGACCCTCACGGTCACAGCCGCGCTGGCGCTGGATCAGCCCCGGCGCGGCGGCGGCCACCCTGATCTGGATCATCGCGACGGCCGGGTTCTCGGTTTATGTCCAGTATCTGGGCACCTATTCCGAGACATATGGCGCATTGGGCGGGGTGGTCATCCTGCTGACCTGGCTGTGGCTGTCGGCCTTTGTCGTGCTGTCGGGGGCCGAACTCAACGCCGAGATCGAGAAGCAGGCAACCGGCGCGCATTTGGTCCCGCCGATCACCCCGCCGATTATCCCACCGGGGGATGCGCACATGCCCGTCACCGCCACGCAGCATCCCCGCCGCCTGTCGCCCCTTTTCCTGCTGACCGGGCTGATGATCTGGCAGGCATTACGTCGAAAAGACCGGGACGCCCCGCCCCATCGCCGATAGGGCCGACAGTCGCGCGGCACGATCAAGGGTGAAATCTTGCCCGCACCCCGGAAACATTCCGCCGAGTCGTGGGTTGGCAGGTCCTTGGAAAAGGGCGGGTCAGCCCCGAACGCGCAAAGGAAATCGGGATCCGGGCCGGACTGTCCGGGGGGACGCCTTTTTCACCCTGCAAGCCACTGAAAGGACCTGACATGGACCACACATTGCACCAGCGTCTCGATGAGACCGAAAAGACCGATGCCGTGCTGACGGGCGCGACCATCTATGGCCCTGACGATGAAACGGTGGGGACCGTCTCGCATCTTCATGGCGTGGGCTCGGACGCCGAGATTGTCATTGATGTCGGCGGCTTTCTGGGCATCGGGGCAAAACCCGTCGTCATTCGCGTGGCCGAGATCGACTTCATGCGCGACGAAGATGGCACGGTCCACGGCGTCACCCGCTTCGACAAAGAGGCGCTGAAGGCGCTGCCAGAGCATCATCACTGACACTTCCCGGCGCTGGACGAATGACGCCGCGCGCGACGCGTCGGCGTCATCCATCCGCTGGCCCGGTCAAGCCGCGCCCCACGATCGCCGGGCCTAGGCCGCATCCACCACCACGACCGAGATATTGTCCGCCCCGCCGCCGTCCAATGCGGTCTGGATCAGTCTGGCGCACAGGATCTCCAGCGGGGTGCCGGTGACGATGGCGCGCAGATCGTCGAAATCCGCGTATTTCGTCAGCCCGTCCGAGCAAAGCAGGAAACGGTCGCCGCGCCTGATGTCGCCGCGGATCTTGTCAAGCTCCAGCACCTCACCCACGCCGACCGCGCGGGTGATGGCATTGGCATGGGGGTGGCCCTCGGCGTCGCGCCATGACATCGCGCCTGCCCTGACCAGATCACCGGCAAGGGAATGGTCCGAAGTCAGCAATTCGATCCCGCCATCGCGAAAGCGGTAAAGACGGCTGTCGCCGACCCAGAAGGCGACGAAGTGGTTGTTCGCCACCAGAAGCGCCACCACGGTCGCCCCGATGATCGCGCCGTTTCGACGTGCGGTTTCGGCGCGGATGGTGTCGTGGCTGGCCAAAAGCGCGTCGCGCAGGGCATGCATCGCCTCGGCGGGCGCCAACCCCACGGCGACCGAGGCGACCGTCGCAGCCACGGTCTGGCTGGCGAAATCCCCCGATTCATGCCCGCCCATCCCGTCCGAGACCAGCCAGATCCGCTGCTCGGGCAGTGACAGAATGGAATCCTCGTTCACGCTGCGCACGTTCCCGATATGGGTCGCACTGCTGTAGAACAGTTGGGTCATGGTTGAAGTCCCGCAGGGTCGATCAACTGGGCGAAACGGGCGGCGGGGGGCATGCCGGCGGACAGGAACAGGCACTGTCCCTCCGGCATCAGGGCCGAAAACAGCGCCGGGCGCGGAAATTCCCGCCCCGCCAGCATTGCCGCCAGCGCCGGGGCGGGATCGCTGGCCCGAAGCCACAGGAAGCCGGGCGCGGCTGCACCATCGCTGGCTTCCAGGGCGGTGGAGGCGGGTATCGGCGACAGGCGCTCTTTCAGCGATGCGGCGGACAGGTCCTGATCCAGCGCGGACAGCGCCACCTTTTCCAGGGCATCGAATTGCGCGCCCGCGGACAGGTGCGCGGCCACCGGGTCGACCCCGTCGTGCAAGGCGCGCACCAGGGTCAGCGGGAACTGCCGCCCCGCCTGATCGACCGATGCCATCAGCACCCCCTGCGCAGCTTCGGCCCCTGCAAGTCCGGGTGCCAGCGTGAATCGCCAGATCGGAGCCGACAGGTAGCAATCATCCCATCGGCCTGCCAGCGCCGCCCGCGCCGCCAGAATGCCGGATTGCAGCCAGACGTCCCAGCCCGCGACGAAATCCGCGGCCACGCCGAAGCGGAAGAAGTCGCCCAGCCCCGGCATCTTTCCAAAGGCCCCGAACGCGGCCATCTCAGAACGACGCCGGGCACGAGAACTCTCCCAGCGCGGCCAGCGCAAAGGGGTTCATGACCGAGCCTGATTGCATCCCGAAAATGGCGATGCGCCCGCCCACCTTGAAAATCACCCGCGTGCGGTCGCTGACATTCGTGCGGCGGATCTCGGCAGCGTCCAGCAATCGAAACAGCGCCCAGGGTCCGTCCCGCGCAATCGAGTTCTCGGATCCTTGCCGGGGTGGGTCCATGAACACCCTGCCCATCCCGACCGCCCCCGGCCAGGTGATCGCGGCGGGGGCGGGTTGGCTCTGCCCCTGAACAAAGCCGACCCGCGTGCCGTCAAGCTCCAGCAGGATCGCGTTGGCCTGCGGGTCCAGCGCCTCGGGGGTGATCTGGAACTGGACCTGCGGCGTCGCGCCCGTGGCAAAGAAGGCATCGCGGATGTCCGACGCGTGCTGCATCTGAAGCAGGACCTGCGGCGAGATGCCAAGATCGGTGTCGTTCACCTTGCGGAAGGTCCAGGGCCGGCTGCGCCGGTCCACATGCTCGGCCAGGTTCTCGGAAAAGAACTTGTCGATCAATGCTCCCGGCGCGAACAGGCTGGTGAAATCCTGAATCGAGATATCCGCCGCCGCGCGCCTGCTGAACGGGTATTTGTTGGTGGTGGCCTGCTGGCACAGCGGCAGGACCTCGGCCTGCCATTTCGCGTTGATCGAGGCGCGGGTCCCGTCGGCGGCGATCCCCGAAGACCCGGCCACGACCTGCGACACCCAGCGCTGGATCGGAACCGGAAGCTGCGAGGCGACCTGAACCAGCTTCTGGATCGCGGGGGCCGAGTTTTCGGCCTTTGCCGCGCCACCCGCGAAGGCCAGCTTGTTCAGTTCCTGGTTCAGGTCCGCCAGACTGGCGATCAGCGTGTCGACGGGCGAAGGCGCGCCGTCCTGTGCCGTCACCAAGGCCTGGATGGCCTCGAACCGCTTCTGGACATAGCTGCCCTGGGGGACCGGCTCCCCGCCCGGAACCTCTGGCGCGGATAATGCATCCAGAATCTTGCGGCTTTGCGCGGGCAAGGTGGACAGCGCCCCGCTGGGCAGCACCTTCACTGGCAGGGCGGCCGCGACCGCGCCCACATCCGCCGCCACCTCTCCGCCGGTCTTACTGTCCGCCGGGGCCGGGGTGGGGTCGTCGACATCGGCAAGCCTTGTTTCCTTTGCGATTGCCTCAAGCACATGGCGGATGGGGGATGCGGGGCCGGACAGGACATTCGTCACCTCGACCGCATGGGGCAGCGATTGCAGGGGCACGATGTCCAGATCGGACAGCATCTGGTCATAACGCGCGACGTAATCGTTATAGTAAAGCGCCAGGATGTCGCGGGACAGCGCGGTCAGCGCGTCCTGGGACAGTTGCTGGGATGCCGCGGGCCCCAGCACGAAGGCGTCGCGCTGGATCTGTGCCGAGACGCGCAAGGCTTCGGGCAGAAAGACCTCGTGGAAACCGCGGCGGGTATAGATGCCCTCGATGCCCTCGTTCAGCGGCTTGCCCGATGACCGGACAAAGGCCCGCGCAATGGCCGGGCCGCCGATGTCCGTCGGGCGCCACGCGGGCAGTTGCCTGGCCATGTCGGTTTGCATGATGCCCTTGTAGATCCGCTGGGCCTGCGGCATCCGCGTCAGCACGTCCTGGACCTGCGCGACCAGATCGGCGTTCAGGTCGATCTTCTGCATCGGCGCCGACAGCAGGGCGTCCAGATGCTGCGCCAGAACCGCACGCAACTCGTCCCGGCTGGACCCGGCATAGGCGCGCGACCAGTCCGCCGCAAGCAGGTCCTCGACCATGTCGCGATCCATCGGCCCGACCTGACCCAGCATCAGATAGACCTTGAGCAGATCGAAAAGCGCCACCTGATCGTTGATGCTGCTTTGCATCTGGTCCTCAAGCCGGACCAGCAGGCGGGGCAGAAAGTGGCGGTTCAGCGCGGCCCGATAGGCAAGGCGACCTTCATTCCCAAGCACCGCGGACTGGTCCAGCCCCCAACCAAGCCCCGCCCGCGTCAACGGCACGCCCGCGCCGGGGATGGTGCGCAGATATTCCAGCGCGGGCACGACCAGCGGCAGGTCGCTGTCGGCCACTGGCCCGGGCGGGATCGTCGCGGCGGCCGCTCGATAACCTTCGACCTGGGTTTCGACCTGTTCCCGCAGGCGCGTATTGTCCTGCCACAGATTGTGCCACAGAATGCCGACCGCCACGGCGGAAAGCACCGTCGCCGTGATGGCCGCGTATCTGGTCCAGCGATAGCGCCGCTCGACCTTGTCATCGGCGCTGACCAGTCCCGCCTCGGGGAAGATCACGCCATCCAGCAGCCGCGTCAGGAAGAAGCTGCGCCCCGTCCCCTGCCCCGAGCCGATGGCCTGCCGCCCGATGCCGAAGCTGCGCGCCATGCCCATCATCAGCCGGTCGATGGGCGTGCCCTCTTGCGTGCTGGAAACGAAATACACACCGCGCAGAAGCTGTGCGTGTTCATAGCGGTTTTCCTGGAACACCTCGGTCACGAAATCCCTTGCCAGCCGCCGGACGGATGCCAGCTGCCCCGGGAACCCCGCGATCAGGCTGCGGCGCTGCGGATCGGTTTCGCTTTGCATCCGCTCCAGAACATGCGCGTTCAGGCGGGCCATCAGCAGGTCGAATTCTTCGTCGAAGGCGGCGGATGAGGAAGGCTGCGTCTTGCCCTGCGGCAGCGGCAGGGTGAATCCCCAGACCTGCTCGCGCAGTTCCTTGGGCAGGCGGTCATAGGTCTCGGAAAAGCCAGCAATCAGGTCGGCCTTGGTAAACATCATGTAGACCGGAAAACGCACGCCCAGCTTTTCGCGCAACTCGTGCAACCTGCGCCGGATCGCGGCGGCATTGGCCTTTTGCGTCACCGGATCCTGCATCAGCAGGTCGGACAGTCCAAAGGCCACGATCGCGCCATTGATCGGCTGCCGGCGCCGGTATTTCTTGAGCAGGGCCAGAAAGCCCATCCAGCCGGCATTGTCCGCGCTGGCATCGCTTTTCTGCGTGGTATAGCGCCCGGCGGTATCGATCAGCACCGCGCCATCGGTGAACCACCAATCGCAGTTGCGCGTCCCCCCGACACCGCCGATCGAGCCCGCCCCCATCTCTTCGGCCAAGGGGAAGTTCAGGCCGGAATTGACGATGGCGGTGGTCTTGCCCGTGCCGGGCGGGCCGATGATGACATACCAGGGCAGGACCGCCAGATGCCGCCCGCCGCCCTTGGTCCGGCGCAGTTTCGACAGGGCCTGCTTCAGCTTGTCGCGCAGGTCGGCCAGTTCGGCCTCGACGCCAAGATCGGTCAAAGGCTCGGGGTCGGCGGTGGCGACGATTTCCTCGGCCATCTTCGTTTCGCGCTTCTGCCCGCGCAAAAGCAGGACCAGCACCATCAGCAACGAGGCGATCCACAGGATGGCCAGCCCCACCAGACGCCCCGGCACCTCGACAAAGGGGCGGGCCTCTCCGAAGGCGAAGAAGGGGCCAAGCAGCCACAGGACCGCGGAAAGCACCAGAGTCAGGATCACCGTGATCCCGATCGACGATCCCAGGGCCGCCAGAACCTTGCGCATCACTTCACCGCCTTTTCGGTAGCGGAGACCGAGGCATCAGGTACGCCTTCCCGCTGCAGGACGATCTCGATCCGGCGATTTTCGGCCCGCCCCGCGGCCGTGTCGTTCGGGGCGATGGGTTCGCGATCGGCGCGCCCCTCGGCGGTCAGGCGCGCGGGATCGGCAATTTGGGTCGCCAGCATCTTGCGCACGCTTTCCGCCCGCGCCAGCGACAGGTGCATGTTCGAGGGGAAGCGGGCCGAGCGGATCGGCTGGCTGTCCGAGTGGCCCGCGATCAGCACAGGGCCGCTGGTTTCTGCAAGCGCGGCCGCCACGCGTGAGATCGGGGCCTTGAACTCGGGTTTCAGCACGTCCGAGCCCGAGCCGAACATCCCCGCCCCCTTCATGCGAATGGTGATGGTGTTGGCATCCTGAAAGACGGTGACCAGCTTTTCCTCGATCTCGGCGCTGAGAAAGCCGGCGATGCGCTTCATCTGTTCTTCGTCATAGACCGGGGCAGCCGCGACCGGCGGCGCGCGGCGGGCCAGTTCCGGGGGCGGGCCGCTTTCCAGCGTGGTCATGGTGCCCAAAAGCCGTTCCGTCCTGGAGGACAGCGCCCAGGACAGGCTGAGAAAGCCCATTGCGCCAATGGCCGCCATGACCGTCGCCGCGATCCAGAAGGGCCGCCATGCCGAAAGCGCCCGGAAGGGTTTTTGCACCCCCTTCCAATGCGGTGACAGGTCGGATTCCACGGGGCCGCGCTGCTGCCTGATCGTGGAGGCCAGCCCCTGGCGCACCTGCAGGTGGCGATCCGCGCCGCCATTCTCGACGCGCAGCCGCCCCTCGAAGCCCAGGGACAGGCACATGAACAGGAATTCCAGCAGGACGATATTGCGCGCCGGATCCTGCTCAAGCCGCGACAGCAGATCATAGAAACGGTCGCCACCGACGGTTTCGCGGTGAAAGGTGCTGACAAGGCTTTGTTCGCCCCAGCCCGAGGTTCCACCCCAGGGAGTGTTCAGAACCACATCGTCCAGCGTCGCGCAAATGGCATAGCGCGCGACCTTGACCTGCTGGGGGTCGCAGCCGCGCCTCATGGCGTCGGTTTCAAAGCTGCGCACGCCTGCGATTACCGCCTGACGCAGGGCCTCGGGGTCGGTGTGCTGCGCGCGATTGCGGATGCGACTGATAAGCGCGAACAGCGTGGCGGCACTGGCAACCAGCGGGTTCATTCCGGTCAGGCTGTCATCCAGCGCGGAATCCGCCGGCTCTGGCGCGGGCGCGGCCATGGGCGCATGGGCCTCGACCGGGGGGGCAGATGCGATCCCGGCCCGACGCCCGCCGGGATTGGGGCGGATCACCGTCCGGTCGGTGTCGTCGGGTTCCGCAAAAGGATCTTCGTCAACCGTCATCGCCGGCCATCCTTACCCATGCCGTATCGCCCAAAGCTCCATCTTCAGGCCGGGGTAATCTCCGGCCACATGCACCGCGATCCCGCCCGAGGTGGGCATCCTTCCCCATGCCGGGCTGTCGGGGGCGACCTCGAAATAGACCATGTTCGCGTGATAGGGGATCTGGCGTGGCGCGACCGGCAGCGGGCGCAAGGCGATCCCCGGCAGGGCCGAGTTCACCATCTGGCGGATCTCCTCGACCGGGCCCAGCTTGGCCTGATCGGCGAAATGGCGGCGGATGTTTTCCGAGGGCGTGTCGGCGCTGACCGCCAGCACGAACCCGGCATTGCCGATCAGCTTGCGATCCGCGATCAGCCCCACCGAAATACCGTATTTGCGCGCCTCAAGCGGGATCGAGACGGCATTCTGTTCCAGCACCGCCGACAGGTAGCGGCGCAGCATCCGGATCACCGGCGCGAAGGTCGCGTTCAGGTCGTGATGCTGATAGGGCGGAAATTGCGGCACCTGCTTGTCGGCGGCCATGAAGGTGGACAGCTCGCCCGCCAGCGCGACGCAATCGCGGTAAAGCTGCACCGGATGTCCGTTTTCGATATTCCCCAGATGGCGAAAGACCGGCAGGTTGCGATTGATCGCCATCAGCAGCAGGAAATCCTGCAGCTCTGCCGCGCCCCGCACCGAACCCGAGGCCTGAAGCCGTCCCGCCAGCGCCTGCATCCTGTGGTCAAGAAGACCGTCGATCTCGCGCACCAGCGCCTCGAGCACGGGCGCCGCGCGCAGATCCAGCACCGAGGGAATGAAGGCGCGGTCCAGAACCACCTCGCGGTCGGGGCGAACCTCGATGACGCGGGCAATCGGAATGGTCAGGCGGTCGCTCAGGTCATCGACCGCAAGGCCGAATTGCATCCGAAGCTGTCCCACGACCAGCCGCGCCGACTTGCGGCCCGCGCCCATCGTGTCGGTCACTTCGATCTCGGCGGGGCGCAATCGCGCCGCGGACATGTCCAGCCCGGACATGTCGACCTCGGCCGCGCCCTGCCTGCGCGCGGGCAAGGTCAGCAGCACGACGCAATCCTTGATCGTCGCGGGCACCTCAAGCGCGGGGGGATGGTCGTCGGATTCGGGCAGGCGAAAGGCGGTCCCGTCCGGCCACAGCCCCGCCGCCGAACGCAGCGCGACGCGCCCCGACTTCAGCGCGTCGGGATCGATTTCCATTGCCGTCAGCCCCCAGCCATAGGGGACCAGCGCGCGCGCAAGCCCCGCGCGCATGGCTTCGGCGTGGCGGTCGCCCTGCTGGAAATGGTGCGGCTGAAGGAACATCCCTTCGGTCCAGAGCACTTTGCTATCCCAGGCCATGCCAGCACTGTCCTTCCTGTGGTTACTTCAGACGCTCAAGCTGCTTTCGATAGGCGCGCGCAAATTCATGCGCGAACAGGTCCTGAAAATCGTTTTCGGCCTGATCGGCGATTTCGGCGTAATGGGCTTCGTAGATTTCCCAGTAGCGCGCCTTGCGGCCCTTGATGAAGCCGCCGATCCCGCCCCCCGCGGTCAGGCGCGATTCCAGCGTCTTGGGGTCGAACTTGCGCAACAGATCCTTCAGCGCGGCCTCGATCCCGGTCAGCATGGCGACCTCATGCGCCTTCAGATCGTCCAGCGCCTGCGTCGCCGCGACATCCGCGGGCAGCCAGCCGGGCGCGGTGGGAAACACCATCGCCTCGACCGCCTGACCGGGGCTGACGCTGAATTTCAGCGGGTTGTTCCCCCCGGCCGAGATGACGGTCTGGCCAAGGCTCAGCTCCTGCTTGATCGAGGCGCGGGTCATCAGCACCTCGCGTAGCCCCTCGATCATGCTGCGCATCGCCTGCCCAAGCCGGGTCATTGCGGCGACCATGTCGGCATCGGGGATCGCCATATGCCCCGCGCCAAGCGCCTCAAGAAAGGCACGGGTCGCGGCGTCCGGCCCTGTGACGGACGGCGGCTCCGGCGCGAGATGACGGGGCGGAGGCGGCGGCTCCGGCGCAGGTTCGGCCAAAGTCGGGTCCGGCAGATCAGCCGGTGGCGGGGCGGCGTCGGATGCGTCGGGTTGGGTCGGCTCGGGCGGTTCGGTCAGGTCGTCCCAGTCGTCGGGAATGGTGTCGCGGACACGAGGTGCGGCGAAATGGTCCTGCGCGGGCGCGGCACGCTCCAGCATCGAGGCCCCCACTGACGGATCCTCGTCCGGGAGGTCTTCCAGATCATCGGGCGAAAGCGGCGGCAAAAGCCCGTCCTCGCCCAGTTTGGGCCGCGACACGCTGGCGGGTCCGCGCAACGGCGCCGCGCCCAGCAGATCGTCCAGAAAATCGCGCTCGCCGCTGTCCTCGGGCAGGAACTGGTTCCCGGCGGGTTGGTTTGGCGGGGGATAGGGCGCGGGTCCGGGCACCATGTCGGCAGGAACCGGATCGTCGGGCAAGGGATCGGGGATCAGGTCCTGCCGCGCGGGCGAGGCACCGGGCGTCACGCTGACCAGCAGCTCATAGCCCCCGAGGGTCAGGATGTCGCCGTCGCTCAGCGGTGTCGGCACCCGGCCAAGGGGGATCTTGCCATAGTTCAGGAAGGTGCCGTTCGCGGAAAAGTCGATGACGACGAAGCTGCCGCCCTGGTCTTCGATCGTGCAATGCCGCTTGGACAGCTGGCGATCCGGATCGGGAAGCACCAGGTCGTTTTCCGGCGCGCGCCCGATGGTCAGCGCCGTTCCGCGCAGCACGACGGGCTGGGCATTGCTGGGGACGATTCCGGTGGTCTGAAAGCGCAGCGTGACCGCCATCCTATCCCCCCGTCAGGACCGTCATGGCGCCCAGGACGATCGCCCCCCCGCCAGCGCAGGGATCCACCCCCATGCGCGCCGCCGGCAGGCACGAGATCAGCACCGTGGCCGAGCCCTTGACGATCGGATGCGGGCCCGGGGGCAACACGCCCGCGCACAGGTCGGTGATCCTTGCCGCGGGCAGGTATTGCACCAGAACGGTCGGCGCGCATGGCCCGGTGATCGGCGCGGGCGCACCCAGGCTGAGGGCGCAGATATGGCTGTCGGTCAACCGGGCCTGAGGGAACGTCATGGCTGGCCCCTTCCGTTTCCGCCGCGCGCAATGTCCAAGCCGCGATCGATCAGGCGCGCGGTCTCGGTCCTGAAATCTCCTGCGCGGCGCGCGATGCACAGGACATTCATCCCGAAAGAGGCCGCCTCGGACGCGCCGGGGGGCGCGGGAAGGCGGGCCAGATCCCCCGCGCCCAGCGTGCCATCGGCAAAGACCGCCGCAGTCGCGCACAGGGTCAGGTCGTCGTCGGGATCGGCAGCCTCAAGCGCCTGCCGGGCGGCGGCCTTGGTCTCGTCGCCGGGCTTGCGCACCCATGCCTCGGCCGTGGTCAGAGTCGGCGGCGCCCCGGCATCAGGGGCCAGCGTGTCGCGGGCGGCAAGACATGCCCACCAGACCCTTTCGCGCGGCGGCAGGGCGACCGACAGCAGGCGCAGAATGTCCATGTCCGCCGCCTTCTGGTCCAGGACCGACAGCGTCTGGGCCACATCCGCGCTGGCGGGCAGCCCGGTCCTTTCGACAAGACGCGCATTGGCCGCGGCCAGCATCCGCGCCGCCGGACCGGACGGGATCTTGCGCAACCCTTCGAAACGCGAAACCACGGGGCCGTCCTCCTAGTTTATCATGGTAAGCGCGCCCTTCAGGATCAGGATCGCGTCACCCTTGACGGTTGTCATCGGCGCCTTCGCCTCGATCATCGCGGTGCCCTCGACCTTGATCATCGCGCCCTTCACGGTGACGCCGGTCTGGTCGATCTTGATGGAGCTGGCGCCGACCTGCAGCAGGATCTCCTGCATCGCCTCAAGCTTGATCTTGCCAAGCGCGGTCGTCAGCGAGAAATTCCCCTGCGAGACATCATGCGTCACGTTCCCGGTCTGAACGGTCTCGCTGACGTTCCCCCGTTCGACGATCGCGGTCACGTTCCCCGTCACCTTCAGGTCGGACTTGCCCTCGATGGTTTCCGTCTTGTCCTTCTTGATCGCGATGGTCTGGTTCCCCTCCGCGACGGTAAAGCTGTGGTCGCCGGTCTTCAGGGTCTCGGTCAGATTGCGATGGACCGTCAGGGTCATGTCGCCCTTGTCCTGCTTTTCCGGCCCGACGGTGATGGTGGCATTGTTCTTGACGATCTGAGTATAGTCCTTTTCCGCCTGAAAGCGGACCAGCTCTTCGCCTTTCTTGTCTTCGAACATCAGCTCGTTGAAGCCGCCGCCTTCCTTCGACGAATTGGTCTTGATGCCGGACTGTGTCTGGTTCGCGGGCAAGGTCCAGGGCGGCATGGTATTGGCGTTGTAAAGCATGCCCAGGATGATCGGCCGGTCGGGATCGCCATTCTCGAACCCCACCAGAACCTCTTGCCCGATGCGCGGGATCGAGACCATGCCCCAGGACTTGCCCGTCCAGGGCTGGACGACACGCACGAAAATCCCCGCCTTGTCGTCCATCTTGCCAAGGCGATCCCAGAAGAACTGGACCCGGACCCGGCCATATTTGTCGGTGTGGATTTCCTCTCCGGCCGGTCCGACGACGGTCGCGGTCATTACGCCCGGCACCTCGGGCCAGGGCGTCAGCAGCGGCGCGCGGAACTGAACCGATTTCGGGATGCTGCCGAAACGGGTCATGTTGGCATCGGTCCGCATTTCGGACGGCAGGGGCAGGATGTCCTGGGGCGAATCGACCTCCGTCGGGTCGGTCTGAAAGGCATGGCTGGTCGTGGTGACAAGATATTCGCCATCCGGGGCGTTCTGCGGATGGTGGTTGATCTGCGTTGTCGATCCGGCCGCCAGCCGCATGTCCGAAGTCACCCCCGACCACAAGGCATGCCGGGCGGCCTCGGCCTCCATCAGGACGCGGGCGCGGGCCTTGCCCAGCCCGGTTTCCCGGAAATGCCCCGGCGAGAGGTAGTTCTCATATTCCCTGTGGCTATGGCGGCCCTTGGGCAAAGCCTGCACGGCCATCAGCTTCGCGTTCGATTTTTCAAAGTTCTGGTCGGCCAGCGTGACCTTGCCCGTCGTCAGCGCCGCCATCCCGTGCAGGTCGCGCACGCGGTTCTGCTGGGGCACGTTGTTGGTCAGGTCATCGTCATATTCCAGCGCCTCTCCCGGCATCGGATCATGGCCGCTGATCGCATCGACCAGCACCATCGTCTCGGTCTGGCCTTCATGCGTGAAGTAATAGGAGATCCCCTCTTCCTCCATCAGGCGGGACAGGAAGTCGAAATCGGTTTCGCGATATTGCAGGCAATAATCCCGGCGTTCGTATTGCTGGGTCAGGCGGTTCTTCAGGCTGCCCGACAGCCCGTAATCGCCCAACACCTTCTGCACGATCTCGGGCGTGCTTTCGTTCTGGAAGACGCGGCATTCCTTCGTGCGCCCCAGCAGCCAGATGCGCGAGCGCGCCTCCAGCAGATAACGCCCATAGGCGCGCCACACGCCCCGGTATTCCGCCGAAATGCAAAGTCCGCGGAAAACCCGCGAGACGTCCCCGTTCTCGGATTCAATGGACAGGTCAAGTGCCTTGCCGACAAAGTCGCCAAGCACAAGGCTTCTGTCCTTGGACAGCACCTCGATCCGGGTTTCAGTGATCTGGCTCAGCCCTTCAAGCACAAGCGCGCGGCGAACCTGAAGACCTTCGACCGGGCCTTCACCCATCACGTTCAAGAACAGCTTGTTCCCCATCGCCTGAAACCTCCTTTCCGCAGTGCAATCATCACGGGTGCAGCCCCTGCCCGTCGAAATCATAGGTGAACCTGTTGTCGGCCACGTCGACGCGCACGCCTTCGACCGGTTTTCCGTCAAGCATGCGGCGCAGGAACTCGGCCGAGATCTCGGGCAGCATCGTGTTGGTCACGATCGCGTCGATCATGCGGCCACCCGACTCGACCTCCTGGCAGCGGGCGACGATCGTGTCGACGACCGCGTCCGAATAGGTAAAGGGCACGTCATGCGTTTCCTGCACCCGGCGGGCAATGCGGTCCAGTTGCAGGCGGGTGATCTTGCCGATCATGTCCGGGGACAAGGGATAATAGGGGATCACCACCAGCCGACCCAGCAGCGCCGCCGGGAACACCTTCAGCAAGGGGTCGCGCAGGGCCTTGGCAATCCCTTCGGGTTCCGGCTGCAGGTCGGGGTCGCCGCACAGGTCCATGATCAGTTCCGAGCCGACATTCGACGTCAGTAGGATAAGGGTGTTCTTGAAGTCGATGCGCCGCCCCTCGCCATCCTCCATCACGCCCTTGTCAAAGACCTGGAAAAACAGCTCGTGCACGTCGGGATGGGCCTTTTCGACCTCGTCCAGCAGCACGACGGAATAGGGCTTGCGGCGCACGGCCTCGGTCAGGACGCCGCCCTCGCCATAACCGACATAGCCCGGAGGCGCGCCCTTGAGGCTGCTGACGGTATGCGCCTCCTGATATTCGCTCATGTTGATGGTGATAAGGTTGTGCTCGCCGCCATACATCAGCTCGGACAGCGCCAGCGCGGTTTCGGTCTTGCCCACGCCCGAGGTGCCCGCCAGCAGGAACACCCCCACCGGTTTCGAGGGATTGTCCAACCCCGCGCGGCTGGTATGTACGCGCTTCGCGATCATCTGCATCGCGTGGTCCTGCCCGATCACACGGCGGGCCAGATGCTGGTCCAGTTCCAGCACCGTGCGGATCTGGTCGCCGACCATCCGCCCCACCGGAATGCCGGTCCAGTCGCCGATGACCGAGGCGACCGCCTGCTCGTCCACGATCGGCAGGATCAGCGGCGCTTCGCCCTGCAGGGCGGCAAGTTCGGCATTCCTGGCCTTCAGCTCGGCCAGCAGCGCGGCGCGATCCGGGTCCGGCGGGGGCGCGTCCGGGTCCGTGGGCGTGTCCGGGGCCGCATCTGCGGTTGCGCCGCCCTCGCGAAGCTTGGCGCGCAGGGCAAGGATCGCCTCGACCACGGATTTTTCGGTTTCCCATTTCTGCGTCAGCTCGGCCAGCCGCGCTTCTTCCTGCGCGCGCGCCTCGGTGATGGCAGCGCGGCGGTCATCGACGGCATAACCTGCGGTCTCGTCCCGGTCGATGATGCCCAGCTCGGTCTCGAACGCATCGATGCGCTTGCGGGCGTCATCCACTGCCGCGGGCACCGCATGCTGGCTGATCGAGACGCGCGCCGCCGCCGTATCCAGCACGCTGACCGCCTTGTCGGGTAGCTGCCGGACGGGGATATAGCGCGCGGACAGCGCCACCGCCGCCTCGATCCCCTCGTCCAGGATCTGCACGCGGTGGTGCTTTTCAAGAATCCCCGCGATGCCGCGCATCATCGTCACGGCCTTGGGGATCGAGGGCTCATCCACCACCACCGTCTGGAAGCGCCGGGTCAGTGCCGGGTCCTTTTCGATATGGCGCTTGTATTCGGCCCATGTGGTCGCGCCGATGGTGCGCAGGGTGCCGCGCGCCAGCGCCGGTTTCAGCAGGTTGGCCGCATCCCCGGTCCCCGCCGCCCCGCCCGCGCCGATCAGCGTATGGGTTTCGTCGATGAACATGATGATCGGGGTGGCCGAGGCCTGCACCTCTTCGATCACCTGCTTCAGGCGGTTCTCGAATTCGCCCTTCATGCTGGCGCCGGCCTGCAGCAGGCCGACATCCAGCGCAAGGATGCGGGCGTCCTTCAGAGAGGGCGGCACGTCGCCGCGCGCGATGCGCAGGGCAAATCCCTCGACCACGGCGGTCTTGCCCACCCCGGCCTCGCCCGTCAGGATCGGGTTGTTCTGCCGCCGCCGCATCAGCACGTCCATAACCTGCCGGATTTCCTCGTCCCGACCCATGATCGGGTCGATCTTGCCGTCGCGCGCGGCCTGCGTCATGTCCGTGCAGTATTTCTTCAGCGCCTCTTCCTTGCCCATCTCGGCCGGGGACAGGGCGCCCGAGGCCTCGCCCGGCTCGGCCCCGCCGCCCGCGGTCGCGGTCATCGCATCCTCGGGCGAGCCGTCGGTGATCTTGAAGAAATGCTCGGACAGGTCGTCGGCGCTGATCTTTCCGAACTCGGCCGAGATCCCGGTCAGGATCCGCTTCAGTTCCGGCGTTTTCAGCATGCCCAGCACAAGATGCCCGGTGCGCACCCGCACCGCCGAATACATCAGCGAGCCGTAGACCCAGCCCCGCTCCATCGCGTCCATCAGGTGCTGGGACAGGTCGATGATGGCGCTGGCCCCGCGCGGCAGCGCGTCAAGCGCGCGCTGCATGTCGGCGGCCAGCCGCGCCTCGTCCAGACCGTGGTGGCGCAGGATGCGCATCACGTCGCTGTCGGGCTGGTTCAGGATCTGCGCCAGCCAATGCACGATCTCGACATAGGGATTGCCCCGCAGCTTGCAAAAGACGGTCGCGCCCTCGACGGTCTGGTAGCCAAGCTGGTTCAGTTTGCCAAACAGGGCGACGCGGCTGATTTCTGTCATCTTCGCTGTTTCCTATGCTGCGGCCCGGTCCGCCATTTCGGGCGGCGAGAGGTGAAGATCATCCGCATCCGCCGCGCTTGGCCTTGCGCCAAGCCAGGATGTCAGGCCCAATCGAGTGTCGCCGTCCAGGCAGGTCTGGGGCACCTGATCCGCGCGCAGGACCAGCACGACATCCCAATCCAGCGCCAGACCGCAATAGTTGCGCACGATCGCCGCCAACCGCTCCAGCGCCGGGGTGCCCGGTAGAAGGCGGTCGTAATCGGCGCGCGACAGGGGCCCAAGCCGCAAGCGGAACTTGGCCGTACGCGACCAGACCCTTTCGCCGATGCAGGTTCCCAGACCCAGCCCGGAGCCTGAGCCCAGCCGCCAGCGGTCGTCCGGCTCAAGCTCAAGCCAGCAGCCGACGAATTCCTCGACCGCGACACCGGTGTCGAAGAAGGTCGAGACGATCGCCCGCAACCCGTCGGGATGGCGGGGACCGGGCGACAGGAAGGCGGCGAAATGGCGGCGCGCCAGATCGGGCATCGCGTCCCGGTTCTGGAAGGCCGGACCGGCATGGCCCGACAGCGCGGCGATCTTGCGCTCGATCCGCCCGCCCATCCCGCGGTCCAGATCCGCCGCGGGCTGGCCCGTGGTCCAGGCGCGATAGAAAAGCTGCGCCAGCCTGTGGGTCAGCAGATCGGCGAAGGCCACCAGCGTCGGGTCGCGCTGGTTGATCATGCGGTCGCGGGCATAGTCGGTCAGGTGCAGGGGCAGCGGTCCGTGCGGACCGAAAAGACCGAAGGCCTGCTGGCGCAGCTGACCGCGACCCGCGCCATCGGGCGGGTCGAAACGCGTGATCGTGTGCGGGGGAAAGGCGGTCGAGGGATCCTGCCCAAGGCGAAGGGGATCTTCGCGCGGGCGGCGCGCGGTGCCAAATGGGGGATGGTCGGCGAAATGCGCCTCGATCACGCGCAGCGCGTGAAAAAGGTGAAAGCGGGGAAACGACGCGACCAGATGGTCGTAATGCGTCACAGCACCCGCCCCAGACCGCTTTGCGGAGTCCATCGCGCGAGTTCCCCCCTTTGGCTGGTTTCCAGGACTGTCTCGGTAAAGCTGTTGATGGTGACGTGGCGGCGCAGGAACCGCTCAAGCACCGAGGCAAGCACATAGGTGCCGGCCCCCTCGAACGCGCCCTCGTCCATGCGCAGGCGGATCTCAAGCCCGCGCACGGCGGTGGACAGCAACCCGTCCGAGATGCGCCGGACGATGGGGCGGGTGTCCACCCCCACAAGCCCCTCGATCTGCCGCAGGACGGCGCGGTCGGCCAAGGGGGCATAAAGACCCAGCAATTCGCGCAAGGCGGCCGCGCCGCTGCCCCCGGCCGTATCCGCAAGCGACAGGTAGTTCAGCCCCAGATGCCCGATCAGGCGCCAGGCGACCTCGCCCTGGGCAAGGGACGGGCGTGGCCGCGTCGGGGCCACGGCGACCAGCACCGCCGAGACCGGGCCGCATTCGGGCATGTGGAACAGGTTCCGCGCGCCCGAGCCCAGCAACAGCGGCAGGTCGCGGTTCGTGACCAGCGCGCGCACCGCAAGCTGCTGGATGCCCGGCGGCCAGGGCGCCATTGCCGGATCCACCAGCGCCAGCCAGATCTCGGACCCAAGATAGGATGTGCGCGTGCCCGCCAGATGCTCTCGCTCGGTGCGCTGGCGAAAGCGGCGGTTGATCTGGAAATAGGCGGGATGGCGCGAGCCCGCGGCGGTCAGCTCGTCGGTCGAGAAGAACGGACGGAATGTCAGGTTGTCCTGCCCCTCGCCGCTGATCCCGGCAACCGACAGGATGCTGTGCACCTCATGATCCAGCGGCGCATTGCGGTCGGGAACAAGGTGATGCTCGGTGTCGCGTTCCGACAGCATGACCCGGTCGCAACGCTTTTCGAACAGGTTGACGGCGGGCACGGCAAAAAGGGTAAAGGCATCGGGTGCGATCCCATGCGCCAGATCGGCCCGCCCCTTTCGCAGCAGGATATAGATGTCCACCGCATCCTGCGTTGCCCGTGCAAGGCCCGGACCAAGGCCGGTCAGGTCGACAAAATGGAAGCGTTCGGGCAGCGCGAAATATTCCTGCAGCAGGCGGTAGCCGTCAAAGCTGGCCCGCGGCGTGGGCAGCAATGCCTCGTCAGGCGAAAATCCCCGCGGCTCGACCCCGCCGGGCAGCGGCAACACCCAGTCGTCGCGACGGTCGGTCGAGCGCGCGACCAGTCCGGTCGTTTCGGTGCAAAGCAGTTCGTGCAGCGCCCAGCCGCTGGCGGCATGGCCGCCAAGAAACAGGGTCAGCCGCTCGATCGGCAGCGCCCCGATCAGCCCGCCATCGGCGCGGGCCAGTCGCAGGCGAATGGCGGCCCGCGCCTCGCCCGCGCCGGCGACGCCAAGGGCGACCAGCGCGCCGCGTCCGTCGATATATTCGGCCTCGGCAATGCGAATGGGCCAAAGCGTCACCTCGGCCGCGCTGCGGAATTGGCAGGCGGTCTGCTGACCGGCGCTGAGTTCCGCGTGCAGGGCGCTGTGACGCGGCACGCGATACCCCTCGGCCAGCGCCGGATTGGCCAGATCGGGCACCAGTTGCGCGATCATCATCGACGGGGTCGGCGAAAGGTAATGCGGATAGACGATCTCGCACAGGGCCGAGGAAAAGGCCGGGTATTGCAGCTCAAGTTCCAGCTGGACGCGGGCCGACAGAAAGGCCGCGCCTTCCAGCAACCGCTCGACATAGGGGTCCACGACCTCGGTGCCGTCCATGCCCAGCCGCGCCGCGATCTTGGGAAAGGATTGCGCGAATTCGACGCCCATCTCGCGCAGATAGGAAAGCTCGGCCTCGTAATGGCGCAGCAGCCGGATATCCATCGTCCTATCCTGTCCGGGCCACGGTCGCCTCGCCCGTGGTCATGTCGATCTGGGTGCGCAGATAAAGCTCGGACGGGATCGGTTGCGCCCAGATGTCGGCGCGGATGTTGAAGACGACCTGTGCGCCCTTGGAGGCCGACGGGTCGCCGGCCTGTATGTCCAGCGAACCGGCGCGCAGGCGCGGCTCGAAGGTTTCGATCGCGCGCTGGATGGATTGACGCAGCATCGCCGTCCGCGCCGGCCCTGCAGACTGCCCCGAGATGCTGGCGACCCCATAGCACAGGACCGACCGCGCCGCCTGCGGGAACAGCGCCGGATCGACCCCGTTGCCGCTGCTGGTGGTGTTCATCAGCCAGGACAGGTCGCGCAGCACGATCTCGCGCAGGCGCCGCAGGTCGATCACCCATTCCTCACGCGGTTCCTGCGTCACCTCGCGCTGGTTGTCGGTGAGCCGGTCAAGAAGCGAGGGTTGCAGCCGCTCGGTGATGGTCTGGTCAGCCATCGACGCGCCCCGGATCCAGCCGCAGCGCGCGCAGGTCCATCAGCGGCAGGTCGCCCGCATCAGTCGTCAGAAGGCGCTGTCCGGTCCCCGCCCAGGTCTCGCTGCCCAGATCGCGCCAGTCGGTGGCCAGCGCCATCCGCGCGGCACCGCTGCCATCGCGGGTTGTTTCGGGATAGCGGGTGGGGATCAGGGCCACCGTCTCGCCTCCATTTGCGAAGGTCAGGTTGGCCGGCATCCAGACCCGGTCGCGCAGGTCCGTCGGTGGCTCGATCCGCACGGCGGACAGGCGGTCAAAGGGCAGCCAGTAGTATTTCCCGTCAATCGTCGCCTCAAGAACCGGGCCAAGGCGCATGTCCGCGTCGGCGATCCAGGTGAAGGCCGTCCCGTCGGCCTCGCCAGAGGTCGCAGGCGCACTGTCGAAAGCCTGCGCGCGCAGGTCGGCGGCCCGGCTGTCCTGCCCCTGCGACAGCGCCTGCAGCGCCTCGATCTGCAGGGCGATCCAGCCGGGCGGCTCGCCAAGGACCAAGGGGAGCTTTTCGCCCTGAAAGACCTTTTCGCGGAAGACCTCGCAGATGATCGCTTCGCGATAGGTCTGCGCCATCGGCAGGGCCAATGCGTCCAACTCGGCGCAAAGCTTCAGCTGCGTGATCGCCCTTTTCCAATCGCCCTGAATGCAAAGCAACTGGAACAGGAATATGCGCAGCTTCGCATCACCGGGATGGGCCCGTATCTCGGCCGAAAGCGCGGCAAGCGCACCCTCGGGGTCGCCTGCCTTCAGATAGCCATCCGGTGTCACCGGCATCCTCCCAGCGGAAAAGGGAACCGCGACCCCGGGACAGCCGGGGCCGTAGATGCTTTGCGGGTCAAGCGTCGACGTTCTCGGCGATGTTGAACGTCACGTCCGGCGTCAGGCCCTTGTCGCCCGTTTTCTTCTGTTCGGTATAGGTCAGCTTGACCTTCGCGAAGTTCAGGGTGATGTTTTCGGTCAGCCGATCCTCGCCACCGCTGCCGCCGGTCGAATAGCTGGTGATGATTACCTCCTCCATCTCGATATGGAGATAATCCAGCGGCTTGTCCCCGGCCTTGCGCATGATCAGTTCGGCCTTGGCGTGGTGGGTGCCTTTGAGGGTTGATTTGATCAGATCGGTCGAGGCCAGGTCGATATATTTCGTGACCGAAATATCCTGGACATTGGCCTTGCCACCGCCGCCACCGCCGCCGGTATGGGTCGTCCCCGAGTTGGAAACGCCCCAGCTCCAGGCCAGGATGTCAATCCAGCCCTTGTCGCCCGAATATGTCGCGTCCCTTGCCTCGCCCTTGATCTCACCGACCTTGAGAAACATGTCTACTGCCAATTGACTTCTCCCTAGAGTGATATGGTTTGCGATGATCGTTCAGGGCCCGCCCCGCAATAAGGGCGGGATTATCGTCTCAGGCCTTTTCACTGGGCAGCTTGGACACCAGCCGCAGTGAAACGGTCAGTCCCTCAAGCTGGTAATGCGGTCGCAGATAAAAACGCGAGGTGTAATAGCCGGGATTGCCCTCGACATCCACGACTTCGACGCTGGCATTGGCCAAAGGCTTTCTGGCCTTGTCATTCTCGCTGGAGGTGGCGGGGTTCGGATCGACATATTGCAGGATCCAGCTGTTCAGCCATTTCTCCATGTCGGCCCGGCTTTTATAGGACCCGATCTTGTCGCGGACCATGCATTTCAGGAAATGCGCAAAGCGGCAGGTCGCGAACAGATAAGGCAGACGTGCCGCCAGATTGGCATTGGCCGTGGCATCCGGGTCGTCATATTCCGCAGGTTTCTGCAAGGATTGCGCGCCGATGAAGGCGGCAATGTCGGTATTCTTGCGATGGACCAGCGGCATCATCCCGTTTTTCGCCAATTCCGCCTCGCGCCGGTCGTCGATGGCGATTTCGGTCGGACATTTCATGTCCACCCCGCCATCATCGGTCGGGAAGGTATGCGTGGGCAGCCCCTCCAATGCGCCGCCCGATTCCACGCCACGGATGCGCGAACACCAGCCGTATTGCTTGAAACTGCGGTTGATGTTCATGGCCATTCCATAGGCCGCGTTGATCCATGAGAAATTGGCGGAGTTTCCGTCCGCTGTGTCCTCCTCGAATGCGAATTCCTCGATCGGGTTGGATTTCGCGCCATAGGGGCGGCGCGCCAGAAAGCGCGGCATTGCCAGCCCCAGATAACGGCTGTCGTCACTTTCGCGCAGGCTTTTCCAGCTGGCATATTCCGGCGTGCTCATGATCTTGGTCAGATCGCGCGGATTGGCCAGTTCCTGCCAGCTTTCGAACTGCATCAAGGCCGGGTCCGCACCGGTGATGAAAGGTGCATGGGCGGCCGCCGCGATCTTGGCCATCTCGCCCAGCATCTCGACATCCGGGCCGGAATGGTCGAAGAAGTAATCGCCGACAAGGCAACCGTAAGGTTCGCCGCCCAATTGGCTGAATTCCTCGGTATAGATCTTCTTGAAGATCGGCGACTGGTCCCAGGCCGCGCCCTTGAATTTCTTCAAGGTCTTGGCAAGATCCTTTTTCGAGATGCTGTAGACGCGGATCTTCAGCATTTCGTCGGTTTCGGTGTTGTTCACCAGAAAATGCAACCCGCGCCACGCGCTTTCAAGCTGTTGATATTCCGGGTTGTGGATGATGGCATTGACCTGTTCGGCAAGCTTTCGATCGATCTCGGCAATCATGGATTCGATCGAATGGACCACGTCTTCCGAGATCAGCGCCGTATTGGACAGCGCCTGCTGCGCCAGCGTCTTAACTGCGGATTCCACGGCCGAGCGCGCCTGATCGGTGCGAGGCTTGAATTCCTTGGTCAGAAGGTTGGCGAATGCGCTTTCATCCAGCGCCACGGCGGCCGCGGCATCCTGGGACTGGGCTTCCCGTTCCACCATGTCTCATTCCTCTCCTTCTGCGGGTTTGGGGGCAGCGGCAAGGCTTTGCAGAAGCGCGGGATCGTTCATCGCCTTGGCGATCAGATCCTCGGCCCCAGGCTTGCCATCCATATAGGTGACGAGGTTGGACAACTGGTTGCGCGCCTCGACCAGCTTGCGCAGCGGCTCAAGCTTCTGCGCGATCGCGCCGGGCGAGAAATCCTCCATGCTTTCAAAGGTCATATCGACGGAAAGATTGCCCTCTCCCGTCAGGGTATTGGGCACGCTGAAGGCCACGCGCGGGGCCATCGCCTTCAGGCGGTTGTCGAAATTGTCGATGTCAATTTCAAGAAACTTCCTGTCGGCGATGCCGGGCTGCGGCGTGTTCGACTTGCCCGCCAGATCCGCCATGACCCCCATCACGAAGGGCAGCTGGATCTTCTTTTCGGCACCATACAATTCGATGTCGTATTCGATCTGGACCCGTGGCGCGCGGTTCCGCGCGATGAACTTCTGTGAACTTGCCATCCGTCGCTCCCCCTTGGTTCGGCCGCCTTCCGGACACCGGGGCGGTCCTCCGTCTCTCAGTCGTCGTCCTGCAAGCCGGCGAGATTGCGAACATTCTCGACCCCGCCCGGCGCGATTTCCTTCATGATGGTGATGAAGTCCGCGCCGACCAGCTTGCGTGCCCGTGACAACAGGATCGGCAACGGGCTTGAAGGTTCGTTCGCGGCGTAGAATGCCATGATGCGGTCCAGCGCGGCGCGCACGTCGGCCGCGGAACTGATCGCCCCGACAGGCGCGGCTGCAATCTTTTGGGCGGGGATCGCGGCCTCTTGCGCCACCGCTTCGTCGACCGGTCCATCCGGTTGCGTCTCATTGCCCAGGGCATCGGCGAATTGCATCGCGGCGCGGCGCAAAAGCCGGTCCAATGGCGCGAAATCGGGGCCCTGACCCGGCGTATGCTTGTCAAAGACCGCGCTTATCGCATCCAGATCGCGGCGCAGCCCCAGAACTGCCGCCTGGCGCGATTCAAGCAGCGCAGTGTCGGTGTCGCGAAACGCCGCCGAGACGGTCGCGGCGTCGGGCGTGCCGCCAGCGATCTCGCCCAGCGAAATCGCGATGTCGCGCAGGTTGATGTGACCGAGGGCCGGGCTTTGCGCAAGCGGGGCCAGCAGGACGCCGCGCAGGGTGGTGTCATTGTCGACCAGCCCCAGAACCGTGTTGATCCGGGCGGTCGGGTCATCGCCGTCATCGGGGTCCAGCAACGGATGGCAGGTCGGCCACCATTGCTCCAGCAGGCCGCGCAGCAGGGCGACCCCTTCGGCGAATCCCTGCACCCCCTCGGTCTGCAAAAGCGCCCGCGCCAGAAAGATGGCGGCGCGCAGGTCATGCGCGCGGTCAAGCACTGCCAGCGCGTGTTGGCGCAGCTTTGTATAGTCAGGTTCTTCGCCCGACAGGAACTCTGCCCCCGACTGGCGCTCGGGCTTGATTTGAGCAGCCTTCTCCATCGCGAGAAATTCCGGATCATATTCCAGATCATTCCCGCTGGGTATTTCGGAACTACGCTCAATTAGCAGAGAATCAATCGGAACATAAACGGAATCAGGCACATTCTTGCTCGCACAAAAATGATGAATACCAACGAAACCCAGATTGCTGTAACGGTGCACCCTCGCACCTAGCCGGTCAAGAAATATTCACGCAAAGGTTTAGCCATCTAACTTGACCCTCGTTTTCAGCGCCTTGGCCAATGTTGGATGGTGGTAATGCTGCGGTGCAGGGTCAGATCTTTCCGGCGGCGCGCCAAGCCTCAAGCGTCGCGCGGCTGACTTCGAAATGCATCGAATCCTCGCGAGAGAAACCGGCGCCCCAGACCCAACCCTCTTCATGGAAGAAATCCGCAAGGATGGTCAGGCCCAACTGGGTCCGGCCATCGGCGAATCCGTCAAGGTGGCCGTCGATATTGAGATCGATTGCAAGCCCGAAGGAATGGGTCGATGTCAGGTCCGTCGTCCCGCGAATCCGGCGCACGCAAAGCGAACCAGAGGTATTTATGCGGTCATAAAGATCCTGATCCACCGCCCGGACCTTTTCAAAGACCCTGGTCAGGCTTTCCACTGCGGGTCGCAGCATCTGGACCTTTACCGGGCCAACCGTATCGACGACCAGCATGGCCTGCAGCTTGGGATTGTCCATTCCCTCGCAGTCATCCGTCAGCACTTTCCTTGGACGACCCAGAAATCCTTCAAGGAATGCAGACGAACCCACTGTTTGTCCTTTGTTTACATTGCGCCGATTGGCGATAAGCACCACCGTGGCGTAATCTCCGGCGATGCGGTTTTCACCGTCGCGCGGAATTGCCGATTGCGTGTCCGCAGCCGGGTTTTCAGCCGAAGACGGGACATCCTCGGGCAAGGCGGCCTGGTCTATGCCCAGGCTGTCGATCTGGTTTGACAGCGCAACCAGTTGTTCCTGTAATCCAAGAATCTGCTGGTTAAGATTTTCGATCTCGATTCGTGCCTGACTGTCGACCGCCGAGCCGCCCGCGACTTGTTCCCGCTGGGACAAAGCCGTCCAGACCCCATATCCCAACAAAGGCAGCACCAGAAGAGCAATCGCTGTGACGACAAAATGGACCGGCTTCACGAAGCTTCCCCGTCCGAAATAGCCAGACGATGCGGCCGCCAATCTTCTCTGTCAATTGGCGCAAGCTGCAATCGGACTCGCGTAATGATCGGCACAGGTATAAATTTGCAGGTGCTTTCCGCTTGATGGAGTGATTCCATGAAGTCCTTGTTCATCTGCTTTTCATTGATTTTGACAATCGGGTTATGGCATTTCCCCGCGCATGCGCAGTCCGCGATGTCCGAAGACGACATTTCCGAGGCTTTCGCAAAGCAGAAAAGCCGGGGTCTGGTTCTTGTTCCAACCGGACAACAGCCGGAGGTTAGCGCCGATACCAGCCAGAAAGATGCCACCAAGGTCGACTACGTGGCGCTGCCGCAGGACGAACAGGTCAATGTCTCGATCCATTTCGATCTGGACAGCGCGGCGCTGCGCGAAGACCAGAAACCCGCGCTGGCCGCGCTTTGCAACGTGCTCAAGAAAAGCCCGGATGTCGTGCTGCGCATCATCGGCCACACGGACATAACCGGGACCGTCCAGTATAACGAGCGACTTTCCGTTTTGCGCGCGGAAGAGGTGAAGCGCTATCTGGCCGCCAATTGCGGTGTCCCGGAAGGGCAAATGCAGGCGGTGGGCGTGGGCGCGCGCTATCTTCTGGACGAAAAGGATCCCCGGGGCGAGGTCAACCGCCGCGTCGAATTCCAGGCCCAGTCCTGACGGGCCGGTGGACAAGGTGACAGGGCAGGCGCCCATCTTCAAACCCGGCGATGTGCTGAACAACACCTATCGGATCGAGGCGATCCTGGGGCGGGGCGGCACGTCGGAGGTGTATCGCTGTCGGTCCGAGATTTCGGGCAAGGTGGTTGCCCTGAAGGTCTTGCGATCCGAATTCGCGGGCAATGCCGACTATCTCGCGCTGATGACGCGCGAGGAAAACGTCCGCGACATCCATCACGACACGATCGTTCACTATTATGACACGCAGCGCACGCCTGACGGCACCGTCTATCTTGTGATGGATTTCGTCGACGGGCCGTCACTGGACGCGAAGATGCGCGCAGGAGGCATGTCCGCCGAGGCGCTGCTGACCGTGGCCGGCCGCGTGCTGGAGGGGTTGGCGGCCGCGCATGGGCGCAACATCATCCACCGCGACCTTTCGCCCGACAACATCATCCTGCGTGGCGACGATCCTGCGAAGGCCACGATCATCGACTTCGGCATCGCGAAGGATTCCAACCCCGGCGCCGAGACCATCGTGGGCGGAGAGTTCGCCGGCAAATACGCTTTCGCCGCACCCGAGCAACTGGCGGGCAAGGCCGATCCCCGCGCTGACCTTTATGCGCTTGGGGCGCTGCTGCTGGCCATTTTCCGGGGCCGGTCCCCCGATAGCGGCGCAAACCTGATGGAGGTCGTGAACCGCAAGGCGCAGCCGCTGGATACGTCGGGGGTTCCGCAGCCCTTGGGCGAGTTGATCGACCGGCTGTCGGCCCCTGCCCCCGAAGAGCGCTTTCAGTCGGCCGAGGCCGCGCTGGCATTTCTGCGCACCGCCTCCGCCGCCCCCGATGCCACGGTGATCGTGCCCCGCAAGGTGACGCCCCCTGCCCCCGGGCGGGTCGCGTCCGCGCCAAAGCCCGCACCGGATGCGCCCGGATCCCCGGCTTCGGGCGGCCCGAAACGCAGGACCGCGCTGATCGCCGCCGCGCTGGCCCTGCTGGTCGTTGCGCTTGGTGCAGTTGAGTTTGCGACCGGCACGCTTGGCATCTTCACGCCCCGGCTTCCCTGGGCAAAGCCCTTCACCCTGCAGATTTCGCGCGTGGATGGTGCCGGACCAGTCGCCGAGGGCTTCGTGCCCAGCCCGGAAACCGCGCAACTTCTGGGGGCCGCGCTGGCTGCGCAGGGCGGTATGCCCCCCACGCTGACCGTGGCGCGAGGCGATCTTGCCGAGGGCTGGGGGCAAGGCGTCGTCCAGCTGGTGCAGACGCTGGCGGATCTGCCGGAATACAGGCTGTCCGTGTCGGACAATCAGGTGACGGCGAATGGCCTGACCAATATCCGCGCCGATTACGACCGGCTGAAGACCGAATTGGTGGCAATGCCCACAGGACTGACCGGCACCGCCCAGCTTGAACTTGGCCCCCGCATCCTCAGCCCTCAAACCGTCATTTCCATCCTGCGCGCGCATGAGGATTGCGGTCGGCTGACGGTGGCCGACGCGCCCTCGACCGGCTGGGGCGCGGGCGCCAACCTGCATATCGCCGGACGCGTCGCCCATGCCGAGACGCAGACCGCGCTTCGCGATGCGCTGACCGAGGCAATCGGCAACCGGGTCGCGCAGCTGGATCTTGAGGTCCTGAACCCGACGCTGTGCCTTATGGATGCCAATACCCCCTCGGCCGAGCCTGCCGGCCTTGTCTTCACCTTCGGCTATGGCGATCGTCCCGATCCGAATCCGAAGGCGCAATATGTGGTGGGCGACAATCCGGTTATCGACCTGACCCTGCCGACCGACCTGAAGGACGGCTATCTTTACGTTTCGGTGCTGGACGTTTCCGGCAACGTCTTTCACCTGCTGCCCAATGTGAACCGGCAGGAAAACCGGATCCGGGATCTGGGGGATGGCCCGCTGCGCCTGTCCTATGGGTTGGAGCAGGCGAAGGGCTCGGATCGGCTTGCCTTTACGGTGGATGGCAGTTCGCTGGGCAAGACGCGCCTGATCGCGTTGATCAGCGACCAGCCGTTATTCGACAGCCTGCGCCCGATAACCGAAAGCGCGGAAAGCTATGCCAAGGCATTGCAGGAAGTTTCCGTCCCCGTCCGCAGCCTTGATTCCGCCATTCTGACGACGTCAAAGCCCTGAAGGGGCAATATCGCATGCGAAGATAATCCGGTCGGCACGGAAAAAAGACAGCATTGGTTTTGGAAATTTCTTGACCTGATGGAAATAGACAAGAGAATCCGAAATGCCCGAATTTGAAATAATCCTTTCTGCGGAACGGGATTCAGCAAAAGCCTCGGCAAAGGAATTCACAGAATCGCGGCCCGGTGATAACCTGAATCGCAGACTCTTTGGAGGATGAAACTTGGCATTCATGCGACACTGGTCCGCCACTGCATCATTTACCCTTTTGACGCTGACCTGTAATGCCGCGCTGGCCCAGACCGCGTCGCAGATCACCAAGCCCAGTTATGAACCCTCGTTGCAACGCATGACCGGCTCGCTGGTCTTCAGCGGCGCTCCGGGACTGGCCGCGCCCGCGGGTGCCGAAAAGCTGTCGGTCCAACTGTCCGGTGTCACGGTCGAAGGCGCGCTGGCCGGGACCCAGGCCGCGACCGACACGCTGCGCCAACGCCTGACCGGAAAGCGCATCCCGGTTTCCGAGATTTTCGCCGCCGCATCCGACCTTGAGGCCAGCTATGTCAAGCAGGGCTATGTCCTGTCGCGCGTGGTCATTCCCCAGCAGACGCTTGAGGATGGCGGCACGCTGCGCCTGACGGTCGTCGATGGCTATGTCGAGCAGGTCGATGCAAGCGCGGCCCCGCCCGAATTGCGCGCCCGGCTGGAACGGACCACTGACCCGCTTGTCGACCAGCGATCATTGCGGCTGCCGGATATCGAACGCAGGCTGCTGCTTGCGGGGGACATGTTCGGCGTGGCCCTTGGCTCGGCCCTGTCTACCGGGTCCAAGCCCGGCGGAACGGTCGTCATTCTTGAACCGCAATTCCGCTCGGTTACCGGATTTGTCGGTCTGGACAATACGTTTTCCGAGGAACTCGGCCGCTGGAATCTTAGCGCTGGCGTCGAATTCAACGACTTTCTGAACATGGGCGAGGTGTTTTATCTGCGCGCCTCGGGGCACCCCACATTGGGGGATGACGGGTATTTCGCCGATGAACCCCGATTGCGCACCCTTGCCGGGGGTGCGATCTTTCCCCTTGGCTATAACGGCCTGACCTTCGGGGTCGAGGGCGCGAATTCCCGAACCGGCCCCGACAATAACGCGGTCGCCACGCCGTCGGATTTCAACCGCGTCTCTTTCCGGCTGTTCTATCCGGTGGTGCGCACGATCAAGCGCAATCTTTCGGTCACGGCGGCGCTGGATGTGCAAAGCGACAAGCAGGATCTGAATACCGATTTCGCGGATTTTCCAATCTATGAGGACCGCACCCGCGTCTTTCGTCTCAGCAGCGACGGGAACTGGCAGCTTTCGGATACTGCGGCCATCAGCGGGGGGGCGATCCTGTCGCTTGGCATCGACGGTCTGGGCGCGCGCAGTGCCCAGGACGCCGAAGACAGCGACACCCCGCTGTCGCGCGCGGGCGCGGATGCCGATTTCACCAAGCTGGAAGTTTCATTCCGCTATGACCGCAGCTTCCTGCAGGACTGGGCATTTTCCCTGTCCGGGCAGGCGCAGACCTCGTTCGGAAAGCCCCTGCTGTCGAGCGAGCAATTCGGCATCGCCTCGTCCGAGGGGGTGTCGGCCTTTGACCTGGGAAGCATTACCGGCGATTCCGGCTGGCTTTTGCGCAGCGAGGTGGCGCGCAACTTCCCGATCCAGGCCTTTGGCCGGCCCTTGCAGGTCAGCCCCTATCTGGCCGTGGCCGCAGGCTCGGTCCGTCTTGAACAACCATCATCGCTTGAGGCCGCGCGCATCAACGCAAACACCTTGGGCATCGGCGTCGATCTGCGGATGATCTACGACCCCAACTATTCCTCCGCAGTGGTCAGGCTGGAATATGGCAAAGGGAACAGGGACGATGACCAAAAGGACGAGGACCGCTTCACGATCGTCAGCTCCTATCGCTTCTAGCCGGCGACGCGCGCTTTGGGCCGCGCTTCTTGCGGGCAGCGCACTTGTGCTGCCCGGCGTGACCACCGCCCAGACCCTGCCGAACGGACATAATGTCGTCGCGGGCTCTGCCAGTGTCTCCTCGTCCGGCGGCAGGATGCAGATCAACCAGAACAGCAATCGCGCCATCATCAACTGGGGCAGCTTCGGCATCGGGTCGGGCGCTTCGGTGCAGGTCATCCAGCCGGGGCGGCGCTCGGCCCTTTTGAACCGCGTGACGGGCGACACACCGACCCGGATCGACGGAAGCCTTGGCGCGAACGGACAGGTCTTCATCGTCAACCGCAATGGCATCGCCATCGGGCAGAATGGCCGGATCGCGACGGGTGGGTTTGTCGGATCGACGCTGGACATCTCGAATGGCGACTTCATGGCGGGGCGGTTGCGCTTTTCGGGCGACAATCCCGGCGCGGTCACGAACGAAGGCCGGATCGACATCATCCCCGGCGGCTATGCGGCGTTGCTGGGCGGACAGGTCAGCAATTCCGGCACGATCCGGGTGCCGCTGGGCCGGGTCGGACTTGGCGCGGGTCAGCGCGCGACGCTGAACCTGTCGGGGAATGACTTCCTGTCGGTGGCGCTGCCCCCCGATGCGGGATCGCATATAGAACAAAGCGGCCGGATTTCCGCCGATGGCGGCTCGATCGAGATGAAGGCGGCATCGGCCCGCAATGCCGCGCGCCAGACGATCAACCTGTCCGGCGTGGTCGAGGCGCGCAGCGTCTCGGGTCGATCCGGGCGGGTCGTCCTTGGCGGCGGCGATGGCGGCACGGTCCGCGTGACCGGCCGCGTGGATACCAGGGGCGGGGTGCGGGCGGCCCGCGCGGCCTCCGTCCGGGCGGATCGTCCCCCCACCCGGCCCGAGCGTGGCGGCGACATCACCATCACCGGCGACCGGATCGAGCTTGTCGGGGCCACGCTGGATGCCAGCGGAACCGGCGGTGGCGGGCTGATCCGCGTCGGCGGCGACTATCAGGGCCGGGGTGCCCTGCAGCGGGCAAGCGTCAACCTGATCGGCGCGGGGACGCGGATCTCGGCAGACGGGATCGGCAATGCCGACGGCGGGCGCGTCATCCTGTGGTCGGACCTTCTGACCGAATTCGACGGCGGCGTTTCGGTCCGGGGCGGGGATGACGGCGGAGACGGCGGATTTGTCGAGATTTCGGGCCGCGAAAGCCTGGCCCTGCGCAGCCCGGACATCCTGCTGACCGCGCAGAACGGTCGGCCGGGCCATGCGCTGTTCGATCCCCTCGACATCATGATCGTGGATGAGGATACCTATGACTCGCTCAACCCGACGCATCTGCTGGACACGCAGATCTATGCGATGGCCGAAAACCCCGGCACCTATGAATTCCGTACCTCGGGGCCCAGCCTGCCGGGGGGCGATGATCCGGGCAACATCACCTTTGCGACCGCGCTTTCCTTCGGTGCTGATCTTGGTGGAACCGTCCTGAATTTTCAGGCCGACAACGACATCATCATAGATGAGCCGCTCAACTGGGGTGGCCTTGCAAGTGTCAGCCTTGGGGCGGGCGCGGATATCGCCGTCAACGCGCCCGTACGCTGGACAAACCAGATGGAGATGCAGGCCGCGACCAGCATCAACCTGAACGCGGCCCTGAACGCGCCCGCCGGGACCCTGTGGCTGGACGCGCCCCGGATCAGGGCCACCGGCAGCGTCAATGTGGACGAATTCCGGCTGCTTGAAGGATCGAACTGGGTGCAGAACGCGGCCACGCTTCCCGCCTTTTCCGCCCGCGATTTCTGGTTTGATCCAAGCGCAAACTTTCTGCGGGCGCGGGGCGGTGCGGGCACCACGGCCAACCGCTATGTCATCACCGATGTCTATGGGCTGCAGGGCATTGGCTCGCCCGGCTACCGAGGCGCGCATTATGCGCTTGGCGCGAATATCGCGGCCGGCGGCACCGCCGAATGGACGGAACCCTGCGACGGCCGTTGCCTGAGCGGCTTCCGCCCAATCGGCAGCTCCGGCACCCCCTTCACCGGCAGTCTGGAGGGGGCGAACCGTTCCATCACCGGGCTGACACAAATCGTCGACGGTCGCTTCGGCGGGATGTTCGGCGTGATCCAGGGCGCGACCATCCGCAATCTGCGGCTTCTGAACCTGGACCTGACGACCTTTGGCGGGCATGCGGTTGGCGGTCTGGTCGGGCAGGCCTTGGCCAGCGCGGGTTCGAACGTCATCCAGAACGTCGAGGCCAGCGGTCGCATGGATGCGACCGTGGGCGAAGACGAGGTGGCGCATTCCATGTTCGGCGGGATTGTCGGGCAATTCGCAGATGGCACGATCACGAACGTGACCTCTCGGGTGGCGCTGGACCTGTCCGGTTCAGCGGATGATGGCGGAGAGTCGGTGCATCTGGGCGGGGTCGCCGGACGCGTTTCGGGGGGGACGACGATCTCGAACAGCCGCTATGCGGGCACCATCACCTCGGAATTCAGCGGCGCGGAAGTGGGGATTGAGGGTCCGCCCGTCACCAACCGTATCGGGGGGATCGCTGGCCAGACGACGACAGCGGACCGCATCATCGATTCAACCGCAGCGGTCACGATCCGCCAGGACGGAAGCGGCAGCTGGCTGATCGGCGGCCTTGTCGGCCAGAATTCGGGAACGCTCAACCGGGTCTCAACCAGCGGCACGATCGCCCTGACCTCGGGCGAGGGGTTTGCCTTTAACCGCAACAGCGCGTTCGGCGGTCTGACTGGCACCAACATCGGCGCGGTCACGCGCAGCAGCTCCAGCGTCGGTCTTGACATCGAAACCGCGGGACGCGTTGCGGCGGGCGGGCTGATCGGCGCAAGTTCGGGACGTGTCGAGACCTCCTTTGCGACCGGAAATCTGCGCGTCAACCTGGCCAGCCCCGGAGAGATGACCAGTCTTGCCGCGGTCGGGGGGCTTGTCGGCATCAGCACCAATCGCGTGCGCTACAGCTTTGCCACGAACCAGGTGAACATCTCGGGCGTGGCCGATGTCCGCGCGGGGGGACTGGTCGGGTGGAATACCGGCGCGGTACGTTTCTCGCGCGCGACCGGCGGCCTGACGGTCGGGCTGGGAGGGTCCGAAACCTCCAGCCTGCAGTTGGGCGGGTTGGTCGGGACCAATGACGGTCAGATCACGGATTCCTATTCGCTGGCCTCGGTCGACTATACAAGCGCATTGCCCGCGTCGGTGGGCGGGCTGGCCGGAACCAACCAGAACTGGATCGCCCGCAGTTTCGCGGCGGGGCCGGTCAATACCTCGTCTGCGGGAACGCGTGTCGGCGGATTGGTCGGCAGCGCGGGCGAAGGGGCCAGAAGCTGGCTTTCCTTCTGGGACCGGAACACCACCGGGCAGGGCAGCTCGGCCGGGGGCATGGGCCTGACGACGGCCCAGCTGACCGATACCGAGTTTTTCCTGAGCGTCGCCGATGGCTGGGATTTCCACACTGTCTGGGCACCGGGCGGGCGCGGAAACTATCCGGGGCTTTACAGTCTTGACCGCGTGCTGTGGGCGGAACCGAACGATATTACGGTCACCTATGGCGACAGGCTGCCGGGGCTGGGGGGAACGGTCCACGGGCTGGGGCTTTACCTGTTTGGCGCCGAGGGCGACATTCCTGCAACCGACGGCATCTTCCGCGTGCAAGGCACGCCGCGAAATGCCGGAAGCTATGACATCCTGACCGACGCCTCGGTCACATCCGCCGGGGGACAGACCTTCAGCATCGTCGCCTCGGACGCGACGCTGCGGATCAACCGCGCGATGCTGCGGATTTCGGTCGCGGATCTGGAAAAGATTTACGGAAACGACAGAAGCCTTACCCTGGCCGATGTCACGCTTGGCGGGCGGCTGCGTTATGGCGACCGGTTGGTCTCGGTCGATCTGGCCAGCCTTGGTGCGGCGGGCCGGGCATGGGTCGCGGCCTATCCGATCACCGCCGCGAACGCGGTCATTTCCGGCGATGGTGCACCGGCGACGTCCAATTACAACATCACCTATGAGGGGGGACAGCTGAATGTCCTGCCGCGCAACATCACCCTCGACGTTCTGGACAGCGTCATGCGGGTGGGCGGCACCCCGATGTTCGACTGGAACCGCGTCGCGGGCGATCTTGTCAACGGGGACACCATCACCGGCATATCCCTGTCCAGCGAGGGCGATCACACCAGCCCCCCCGGTGCCTATGAAATCACGGCCACGGATGTGCGTATGCGCAACGGGGCCGAGGTGAACTATCGCATCGCCATCGACCCGGGGATTTTGCGCATCCTGCCCCAGCCTTCGGGCAATCCCTATCCCGGCACCTCGCAGAATACGGCCCCCGTCCCCAACCCGACCGACAGGACCGAGATCCTGCTTGCCGCGGTGCTGCCGGGCGATGCATTGACCGACCCATCCGCGCGCCGGCCGGCCGATGTCGCCGAGGCCGAGGAGCTTTCGCGCCTTGCCGCGATCTCGCAGGAAATCTCGCTGCAGATCGAGAATTGCAACCAGCACGAAGGCCCGACCGAGGACATGCTGGCCTGTATCTCTCGCGCGCTTGACCAGTATTCCACGGCGCTTGACGAGCTGTCGGCCAGCCTGCCGCCCTCGATGCAGACCGTTTCGGCGATCCTGCGCAAGGCAAGCACGGATATCGACCAGACCCGACGCCGGTCGATCGCGCGTCTGGGCAGCGCCACGACCGAGGAAGAGCGTCGCTCGATCCGGCGCGAGGCGCTGCGCGAGGCAAGCCGCACCATGTCCGCCGCGAGGGCCGAGATCGTCAAACGGGTCGAATTGCTGCGCGCGGACGATCCCGACCTGGCCCGCGCCAATTCCCGCCAGGAGGGGTTGATCCTTGCCACTGTCGAAAAAGCCGATACCACGCTGGTCCGTGCCGTCGGCCTTTGAACGGGTTGCCGGCATCCTCGTCGTCTGGGCGGTGCTGGCGATCACCCTGTTCGCCGGACCGGCGCGGGCCGAGCAGCGCATCGCGCTGATCATCGGGAACGCCGCATACAGCGCGATCCCCAGCCTCGACAACTCGGCCAATGATGCCAATGACATGGCCTTGACCCTGACCGAACTGGGCTTTCGGGTCACCTTGGGCATCGACCGCAGCCGCGAGGAAATGCTTGACCTGATCGCAGGCTTCGGTGCCGAGGCCAGGACCGCAGATGTGGCGCTTTTCTATTACGCCGGGCACGCCTTTCAGGTCTCAGACAGCAACTATCTGATTCCGACGGATTTCAACCCCGTGAATCTGGAACAGGCCGCGGCGGATTCGATCATGCTGGATGTCGCGCTGAATGCCCTGGCCGAAGCGCCCGGCCTGAAGATCGTGATGCTTGATGCCTGCCGCGACAACCGCAACCAGATCCCCGGAGTCAGGGACGGCCTGGCGCGGGTCGGCAGCGCAGCGGATTTCCTGATCGTCTATGCCACGCAACCCGGTGCCGTGGCCTCGGACGGCAAGGGTCGCAACGGCACCTTTACCGGCGCGCTGCTGCATCACATCCGCACGCCCTCGCAGGACATATCGGAAATGATGATCGCCGTGCGAAAAGAGGTCATCGCGCAAAGCGGCGGCTTGCAGATCCCCTGGGAAAGCTCGTCGTTGACGCGGCGGTTCTTTTTCGATGACGGCCCGCCGACCGCCAATTCAGACACGATGCTGTATCAGGCTGCGGTGCGCAGCTGGGATAAGTCGCTGATGAACCTTTATCTTCAGCGCTATCCCGAGGGCGTCCATGCCGGCGACATTCTGGCCATGCTGACCGAAGGCAAGACCGCAAACACCCAGCTGCGCAGTATCGGCCCCGACGAAGAAAGCGGCGAGCAATTGTGGCAACTGGCGCAGCGTAATCGGCTGAGGCCATTGTTCGAAAGCTATCTGAACACCTATGCCTCGGGGCCTCATGCGGATGAGGCGCGGCGCATCCTTGCGGAAATGCCCCCGGACGCGGATCAGAATCCGGCGCGGCGCTGCGAGTTGCAGGCCAACCACCCCCGCGATGGAACCGAAACGACGCCCGGCGTCCCGTTCGAGCTGCTGGCCCGCAATTCGGTTGCCGCCATCCGCGATTGCGAAGAGGCCGTCCGTCTCAACCCCGGACAGGCACGGTATCTGGCCCTGCTGGCCCGCGCCTATGCGGCCTCGGGCCTGCGCGACAAGGCGGTCCCGCTTTTCGAACAGGCGGCCGAGCAGGGCGATCTGCGCGCAATGGTCAGCCTTGCCCTGATCGTCGAAACCGGGGACGGCGCGGAAAAGGACCCCGCCAAGGCGCAGGCGCTTTTCGAAAAGGCGGCCGCCGCCGGCAGCCCCGATGCCGCAATCAACGTCGCCATTCCCTTGCTGGACGAAAACCGCAGCGCCGCCGACCACAAGCGGGGGATCGCGCTGATGCAGCAGGCATCCCAAAGCGGGGCCGCGATTGCGACGTTCAACCTGGGCTTGCTGGCGCGGGACGGAAAATTCGGCACCCCCGCCGATGCGAGGGCGCTGTTCGAACGCGCCGCGCGCGAGGGTGAACCCAGGGCCTATCGGGAAGCCGCCTATCTGCTGGCCGAAGGCCACGGCGTTGCCAAAAGCGGCTTGGAGGCATCGAAATACCTGCTTCTGGGGGTCGCCTCGGATGATGGAAGCCTGTTGCAGGAACTGACCGCACCGGGCCAGTCCTGGCCAAAGGATACGCTGGTCGAGATGCAGCGTCGTCTTGGCCGGGTGGGGCTATACTCCAAGGGCTTTGACGGGTTGCCGGGGCCGGCCCTGAAGCAGGCCTTGGAGAAATGGCGAAACGGGGGCTTCAATGCCTCCGCGCTGGGGAGCTAGGGCGGAAGGACTTTTCCGCGCGATGGATCATCCCAATTCTGGCAGACTGCTTCCGACGACCTTCTGGGAATGCTTCGATGCTCCGCGGGACAGCAGTGCCCTTCGGCCTGAAGATTATTGATCGGATTAGCCCCGTGTGGCATTCTATTTACATGTTTTTGCGACCGCAAATCCGGTGATATTCGAACGGCCGGATCGTTCGGGACTTTACGGCGACCAGAAAGACCCCATCCAATTCCCACGGCCTTGGATGACAGGAGCCCCCGATGCCCAAGCTTGAATTCAAGGTGAAATTCGCCTCGCGAGCGGATTCAACGCCCACGCATGATGGGTGGACATACCATCACGTGCTTCCATGGCGATATTATTATCTGATGGGATATATCATCGCCAATGTGGCGCGCATGAAATTTCTCATGAACGACTATGGCGTCGGCCTGAACCCCTTGCTGGCATCTGCCGTTGCCCAGGAAAGAAAAACGAATTCAGGTATTGTCGAAAAGCTTTATGGCCCCGAAGTCGCGGATTTCAACAGGAACCTGAACGAAAGCGGTCCGAAGCTGCTTCGAACGCTTTTGCCGCTGCACGGCTGCAGGAATGAGGGTAGCGATTCCATCGTCGATGAGATCAAGAAGGCGGGCCAATTCGATCTGGGCGCCATCGGAAACCTGTGTGGCGCGCCGAAATTCGGTGGTTTCCTGGGCATGGCCCCAGAACACAGAAGCGATGATCTGGGCGATCGCGCCGAACGCCTGCGCCCGCCCGGCGCAAATCAGGCATGGTGGGCCGAGCTCAGCATGCTGAGGACCTATCTTCAAAGTTTCTGCCGCACCATCGGCGATGCCGGTGCCGGACACGAGATCCCGGCCAAGATCGACTATGACGACTTCACGCAATTTCTTGAGGTCGTGCGAAGGCTGTCTGCCTCGCACAATCAGGTCTATGGCATGAATTGCGCGGACTGGTACATTCACGTCCCCGGCCATGGCAGCAGAAGAAACTGGGCCTATGTCGAGGGCGTAAAAGCCCCCCCGCGGCATATTTCGAAGGCCGGCGCGATCTTCGCCGTGCGGCCAGATGACGTGATCCAGAGCGGGCTGAAAGTGTCCTACAAAGAGGTGGAGAAATGCCGCCTTGACGACAAGCTGTTCAGTCCCGACGGCAACAACAAAAAGGCCTTCGCCTGGCTGAATTGATCTGACAGGCACGGCCCCGCGCTGTCTGCGCATTCCGGCTTTCACGATCAACAAGCCTATGCGGCGCGCCAGCGGATCGGCAGGAAACCCATGCTTCGATAATGACCTTGGTCGCAGGGGCGTCCCTTGGGCAAGGTTCCGGTCGGCATCATCTCGTCCGCCGCAAGCGGGTCTGTCGTTGCAGCCCGGCAGCCAACCAGACCCCAACTATGTTCCTCCGCTTGCGCCTTGCCTCTGTAAAATCCTGATGTACGATCATCAAATTGAGCGGAGGAACCAAGTTGAAACAAGTGACGGACGAGGCCAGATTGTCGGCTGGCCTGACGCGACGCCCGACTGTTCACGATGTGGCGCGCGAGGCGGGCGTCAGCCTTGCCACCGTCGATCGCGTGTTGAACGACCGTCCGGGGGTTCGCAAGGCGACGGCCAAGCGCGTCGGAGACGCCATGGCCAAGCTGGGCTATGAACGGGACATGGCGGCGGCGAACCTGTCCAAACGCCGCCAATACCGCCTGGCCTTCATTCTGGCGGCAGGCACGAACAGCTTCATGCACATGTTGCGCGACGCCGTATCCGGCACCGCGTCCTTCACCAGCGTGGACCGGGTCGAGCTTGAGACGATCCTTGTCCCCCCGTTCGACGGGCAGGCATTGGCTGAGGCGCTTGACGCACTCAACCCCGATCAGGTCGATGGCATTGCCATGGTCGCCACCGACTCGCCCGAGGTGCGCGACGCGATTTCGCGGCTGGTGGCGCGTGGCGTTCATGTGCTGACGCTGGTTTCGGATGCGCCAACCTCGCGGCGCGCAAAATTCGTGGGCATCGACAATGTGGTAGCGGGCCGGACCGCGGCCGGGATTCTGGGGCGCTGCTGTTCCGCACCGGGCAAGATCGCGATCGTGATGGGATCGTCGCTGCTGCGGGACCATGTCGAGCGTCGCCTTGGTTTCGAGACGGTCATTGCGCGCGAATATCCGCACCTGACCTGCCTGCCCCCGGTCGAGGGTCGCGATGACGCCGACACCGTCGCCCGATTGCTGTCCGCGCAATTGCAGGCCGATCCCGACATTACCGGGATTTACAGCCTCGGCGCGGGCAATCGCGGCGTCGCCCGCGCGCTGAAATCCTGCGCCGGTCGCAAGCGTATCTCGGCCGTGGTCCACGAACTGACCCCCTCGGCCAGAAGCGCGCTGATCGATGGCACCTTTGATGCGGTCATCAATCAGGATGCCGGGCACGAGGTGCGCAGCGCGGTCAGGATCCTCAAATCCCTGATTGACGGCCGTCCGACCTTTGACGCGCAGGAAAAGATCAGCATCGACATCTTCATGCGCGACAACCTGCCCTGAACCGGCGCGTCAAATTTGAGGGTTGCCAATCCCCAAAACTGATGTACGTTCATCAAAAGTAAGCAAGCCCACCCTCGGGCTTGAAGGGAGGAAATCATGAAGGCTCTTTTGGGGGCGGCGGCGCTTTGCGCTTTTGCCGCGATGGGCGCGCATGCCGAAACTTCGGTCAAGATCCTGCGCCCGGAATCGAACAGTCCCGGCCTGAAGCAGTTCTTTACGGACGTCATCGCGGAATACGAAGCCGCCCATCCCGACGTGAATGTCGAGATCGAGTATTTCGCCTCGGAAGCCTACAAGACCAAGCTGCCGACGATGCTGCAATCCGAGGCGCGCCCGGACCTGATCTACAGCTGGGCGGGCCTGACGCTTTCGGATCAGGTCAAGGCGGGGCTGGTGCAGGACATCTCTGCCTCGCTTGAACCGGACTACCTGAAGACCTTCACCCCTGCGTCGCTTTCGGCCTTCAGTGAAGGCAACGCCGTCTATGGCCTGCCGATGGAGGCGCGCCTTGTCGTCTTCTTCGCCAACCAGTCGCTGACCGACAAGGCGGGCGTCGATCTGGCCGGGATCAAGACCTGGGACGATTTCCTGGGCGCGGTCGGCAAGCTGAAAGAGGCCGGGATCACCCCGCTGGTCGCGGGCGGCAAGGACAAGTGGCCGCTGCATTTCTATTATAGCTATCTCGCCCTGCGCGAGGGCGGCCCCGAAGGGATCCGCGCCGCCATGTCCGGCGACGGCGATGGTTTCCAGTCGCCGACCTTCATCGGCGCGGGCGAACGCTTCAAGCAGCTGATCGACCTTGACCCCTTCCAGCCCGGCGTGCTGAGCACCGCGCAGGAACAAAGCAACACCATGTTCGCCGAGAACAAGGCGGCGTTCATGCTGATGGGCGACTGGGCCTATACCCAGACGATCGGGGTCGAACAGGGCAAGCTGCTGGATGGCAGCCTGCGGATCCTGCCTTTCCCCGCGCTGTCCGATAGCAAGGCCGATCAGGCCGCGACACTGGGCGGTGTCAACGGCTATGCCGTCACGACCGGCGCCCCGCCCGAGGCCGTGGATTTCCTGAAGTTCCTCGTCAATGCCGAGCATCAGCGCGAAGGCGCGCGCCGCGCCCTGTTCGTGCCCGTCCTGCAAGGCACGGGCGAGGCGATCGAGGTTCCCTTCACCAAGGAGATCAACGCGATGCTGGAAGCGTCGCCCAGCCACCAGATCTTCCTTGACCAGTTCCTTGGCGCGCAGGTCGGTGGCACGATCAACGACATCTCGACGGACATGGTGTCCGGCGACGTGACGCCGCAAGACGCGGCCGAACGCATCCAGGAAGCCTGGGACTTCCGCTAAGTCCCCGTTTCGCTTCCTGAAACAAGGTCGCGCCACCATTCGGGTTGCGCGACCCGACCCGACCTTTCCAGATAAAAGGCAGGTGCCCCACATGGCTGCCGTGAACACGCATGCGGAGACCTCCTCCGCAATCGACAAGCCACGCCGAAAGGCCATCAACGGGCGCCTTGCCGCGACCCTGGTCCTGCTGCCCCCGGCGTTGGTGCTTTTCACCCTTTTCGTGATCTATCCGCTGCTGGGTTCGGGGATCTATGCCTTCTATGACTGGAACGGCTATGGAACGCCCACCGATTTCGTCGGCTTCGCGAACTTCGAGCGGATGGCAAACCATTCCGTGTTCCAGCAATCGGCGCTGAACTCGCTGAAGGTGATCGCCGTATCGCTGCTTGTGCAGTTGCCGCTGGCCCTGCTGCTGGCATTGCTGATCTATCGCCGCACGCCCGAGAACACGGCCTTCCGGCTGGTCTTTTTCCTGCCCTATATCCTTGCCGAGATCGCCGCCGGGCTGATCTGGAGCTTCATCATGGACGGCAATTTCGGGGTTGTCGCCGACATCACCCGGGCGCTGGGGATCGAGCCGTACTTCCTGACCTCGGACCGCAGCTGGGCATTTACTGCCGTGCTGGTCGTCATCGTCTGGAAATATTTCGGCTTCCACATGATGATCTATATCGCGGCGCTTCAGGGCGTGCCCAAGGACATGATCGAGGCCGCCCGGATCGAGGGGGCAAGCCGCCTTGGCGTCATCCGCCATGTCCAGATCCCCATGATCAAGCCCGCGATCGTGGTCTCGGTCTTCTTCTCGGTGATCGGCGCGCTGCAGGTCTTTGACGTGGTCATCCCGCTGACGAATGGCGGCCCGGCGAACTCCAGCCACACCATCGTCACCTATCTTTATACCTTCGGTCTGGCGCGGCTGAAGATCGGCTACGGCTCGGCCATCGGGGTGACGCTGTTCATCACCGCCGTGCTGGTCGCGGTCTTCTATCAGCGCCTGTTCATGAGGAAGCCCGCATGACCCGCTCCAACCTGATCCGAGAGATCATCCGCATCGGCTTTCTCTGCATCGTCGCCAGCTTCGTCCTTGGCCCATTGGCCGCGACCGTGCTGGGCGGGTTCAAATCGAATGCCGAGGTCCAGACCAGCGCGCTGAGCCTGCCCGCAGTCTGGCGGACGGACATCTATGCCGACATCCTCAGCGATCCGGGCTTCTGGCGCTATCTCGGCAACTCGCTCGTCATCTCGGTGGCGACGGTGGTGCTGACGCTGCTGGTCGGATCGGCTGCGGCCTATGTCTTTGCGCAGGTGCGCTTCTTCGGCTCGAAGATGCTGTTCTCCTATCTGTCGCTGGGGCTGATGTTCCCCTTTGCGACCGCCATCCTGCCGCTTTTCGTGCAGGTGCGCGATCTGGGACTACTCGACACCTATTGGGCGGTGATCCTGCCGCAGACTGCCTTTGGCCTGTCGCTGGCGATCCTTCTGTTCCGCACCTTCTTCAGCGAATTGCCGAAAGAGCTGTTCGAGGCCGCCTATGTCGAGGGATGCGGCTATATCCGCTTCTTCTGGCGGTTCACCCTGCCGCTTTCGACGCCCATTCTGGCGACGGTCGGCGTCTTCGTCTTCGTCCAAAGCTGGAACAACTTCCTGCTGCCGCTGGTGGTGCTGAACTCGCGCGAGGCGTTCACCTGGCCCTTGGGCATGATGCAATATCGCGGCGAGTTTGCGGTCGAATGGAACCGCACCCTTGCCTTCGTCACCCTCACCATCCTGCCGGCCGTGGTCTTCTTCCTCGCCGCACAGAAATACATCGTCGCCGGGCTGACCGGTGGCGCAGTCAAAGGCTGATCCGACATGAATGCAATCATCCAGAACCCGATCCTGCGCGGCTTCAATCCCGACCCTTCGATCCTTCGCGTGGGTGACGATTACTATATCGCCACCTCGACCTTCGAATGGTTTCCGGGCGTGCAGATCCACCATTCCCGCGACTTGCAGAACTGGCGCCTGCTGACCCGTCCGCTGAACCGCGAATCCCAGCTCGACATGCGCGGGGCCGAGGAATCGGGCGGTGTCTGGGCACCATGCCTGACCCATGCCGACGGCAAGTTCTGGCTGATCTTCTCGGACCTCAAGCGCCGCACCGGCAGCTTCAAGGACAGCCGCAACTATCTGGTCACGGCCGACAACATCGAGGGGCCGTGGTCGGACCCGATCTATCTGAACGGGTCGGGCTTCGATCCGTCGCTGTTTCATGACGATGACGGGCGCAAATACCTGCTGAACATGGTCTGGAACCACCGCAACACGGAAAAGGGCGGCAAGTTCGGCGGCATCCTGTGCCAGGAATATTCGGTCGAGGAACAGCGCCTTGTCGGCCCGATCACCAATATCTATCGCGGCACCGACCTGAGGCTGACCGAGGGGCCGCATCTGTACAAGCGCGACGGCTGGTACTGGCTGCTGACCGCCGAGGGCGGGACCGAGTACAACCACGCCGTCACCATCGCGCGGTCGCGGAACCTGCTGGGGCCGTATGAGACCGACCCGGCAAAGCACATGCTGACCTCGAAGGACGCGCCCGACGCCGAACTGCAGCGCGCGGGTCATGCCGATATCGTCGAGACGCAGGACGGCGAATTCTACATGGTGCACCTGTGCTCGCGGCCCCTGCCCGGCCTGAAACGCTCGGTCTGCGGGCGGGAAACCGCGATCCAGAAGATCATCTGGGAACCGGGCGAGTTTCCGCGCCTGGCCCATGGCGGCAATGTCCCCGCCGCGCAGGTGCCCGCCCCCAACCTGCCCGTGCAGGTCTGGCCCGAACCGCAACGGGAATTCGACTTTGCCCCCGGCCCGCTGCCCCAGCCGCTGCAATGGCTGCGCACGCCGCAGGCCGACCGCATCTTCTCGCTGGAAGACCGCCCCGGCTGGCTGCGCATCTTTGGTCGTGAATCCCCCGGCAACCGCTTTGAACATGCAGTCGTCATGCACCGCCAGACCGAATGGGCCTATGACGCCGAAACCGAGGTCGAGTTCGCGCCGCAGGGCTATCTGCAGATGGCCGGTCTGCTGTGCTACTACAACGCCTATCTGTTCCACTACCTCGCCATCACCGCGACCGAGGATGGCGCGCGGGAACTGATCGTGATGTCGGTCAAGGGCGACTATCCGATCGGCGCGGTCGATTATCCGCTGGGCCAGCCGATCCCGCTGCCTGCGACGGGCGCGATCCGGCTTGGCGTCTCGGTCGACCGGGACAGGCTCAACTTCCGCTATGCCCTGCCGGGTGGCGAATGGCAGCCGGTTCCGGTCACGCTTGACGCCTCGCTGCTGGCGGACGAGGCGGCGGGCAATGCCTGCGGCAGCCATACCGGCGCCTTTGTCGGCATGGCCGCCCATGACATCGCCGGTACCGCGACCCCGGCCGATTTTTCCCATTTCCGCTACATGCCGCGCCCGGCTTGACAGGAGGCCAGAATGGCAGAGGTCAGACTCGACAACATCACCAAGACATTCGGCGGCGTGACGGTCATCCCGCAGCTGGACCTGCTGGTTCCGGACGGATCGTTCACGGTTCTGGTCGGGCCGTCGGGCTGCGGCAAGTCCACGCTGCTGCGCACGATCGCCGGGCTTGAGACGCCCACCGCAGGCCGCGTCCTGATCGGCGGGCGCGACGTCACCGATGAGGAACCCTCGCAGCGCGAGATCTCGATGGTGTTCCAGTCCTATGCACTGTTCCCGCATATGACCGTGGCGCAGAACATCGACTTCGGCCTGCGACTGCAAAAGATGCCGAAGGCCGAACGCGAGCAGCGCGTGGCCCATGCGGCCAAGATCCTTGCGCTGGAAAGCTATCTGCAGCGCAAGCCCTCGCAACTGTCGGGCGGTCAGCGCCAGCGGGTCGCCATCGGCCGCTCGATCGTCAGGAACCCCAAGGTCTTCCTGCTGGACGAGCCGCTTTCGAACCTTGACGCCGCGCTGCGCGGGCAGATGCGGGTCGAACTGGCGCAGCTGCACCGCTCGCTGAACGCGACCATGATCTATGTGACCCATGACCAGGTCGAGGCGATGACGCTGGCCGACCAGATCGTCGTCATGAATGGCGGCAAGATCGAACAGGTCGGCGCACCGATGGACCTTTACGACCGTCCTGCCACCGAATTCGTGGCGGCCTTCATCGGCTCGCCCAAGATGAACCTGCTGCCGGGTCGCACCATCGGGCGTCAGGACGTGCGGACCGCGGGCATCCGCCCCGAGCATATCCATGTCGACGGCAGCAGCGGCACCTGGCAGGCCCGCACCGAGGTGGTCGAAACGCTGGGCGCCGACACCATCGCCTATATGAGCGCCGAGGGCATCGACAGCGTCACCGTCCGCCTGCCCGGCCACATGCGGCTGAAGGTCGGGGACAAGCTGTTCCTGACGCCCGAACCCGCGAACCTGCACCTGTTCGACGAACGCGGTCAGCGCATGGAGGCCCGCGCATGAAACCCCTTGGCATTGGCGTCATCGGCTGCGGCGTCATCAGCGACATCTACATGAAGAACTGCGCGATCTTTCCCCAGATCGAATTGCGCGCAGTCGCCGACATGCGCCCCGAGGCCGCGGCGGCCAAGGGCGCGGAATACGGCGTCCCCGCCGTGACCGTGGACGAGCTGCTGAAGCGCGAGGATGTGGACATCATCCTGAACCTGACCATCCCAAAGGCCCATGTCGAAGTCGGGCTGATGGCGCTGGACGCGGGAAAGCATCTTTATGCCGAAAAGCCGCTGGCGGGTTCGGTCGCCGACGGGCGCAGGCTGCTTCAGGCGGCACGGGCCAAGGGGCTGCGGGTCGGTTCCGCACCCGACACCTTCCTTGGCGGCTCGCATCAGACCGCGCGCAACCTGCTGGATACGGGTCGGATCGGGCGGCCCACCTCGGGGACGGCGGTGATGATGGTCGCGGGGCATGAGCGCTGGCACCCCAACCCCGACTTCTACTATGCCGGGGAAGGCGCTGGCCCGCTGATGGACATGGGCCCCTATTACATCACCGCGATGGTCAACCTGCTGGGACCGGTGTCGCGCGTCGTGGGGCTGGCCGCGAAGGGACGCGACCGTCGCGTCATCGCGACGGGTCCTCGCGCCGGGCAGGAAATCCCGGTCGAGACCCCGACCCATGTCACCGGCGTAATGGAATTCGCCTCGGGCGCGCTGGTCCAGATCGTCACCAGCTTCGACGTCAAGGCGCATCGCCACACCCCGCTTGAGCTTTACGGCACCGATGGCGCGATGCTGATCCCCGACCCGAACCATTTCGACGGCCAGGTGATGCTGCATGACGCCGACTGGCAGGCCCAGCCCATGCGCCATGCCCATGGCGACGGCAATTATCGCGGCCTTGGCCTTGCCGACATGGCCGAGGCGATTGCCACAGGCCGCGATCACCGGGCCTCGGGCGCGCTGGCGCTGCATGCGCTGGACGTGATCGAGTCCCTTTTGCGCGCCGCCGGCACCGGTCGGGCCGAAACCCTGACCACCAGTTGCGACCGCCCCGCGCCCCTGCCGATGGGGACCGCGCAGGGACAGATAGAGACCATGGAGATGGCACAATGACCCGCAAGGCTTTGGTATTCTTTGGCGGCTGGGACGGGCATGAGCCCGGCCCGACCTCGGAAATCGTAGCAGACATGATTGCGGCCGAAGGCTTCGACGTCACCCGCAGCGAAGGCACGGCGATCCTTGGCGAATCCGACCTCTCCGGCTTCGACCTGATCGTGCCGGTGGTGACGATGTCCGATGTCGAGGCGGATGCCGTCAAGCGCCTGACCGCCGCGGTCGAGGCCGGAACCGGTCTGGCGGGCTTCCACGGCGGCATGGCCGACACCTTCCGCAAGAACACCGACTATCAGTTCATGGTCGGCGGCCAGTTCGTCGCCCATCCCGGCAATGTCATCGACTATCGCGTTGAAATCCTTCGGAACGGCGACACGCTTCTGGATGGGATCGACGATTTCGATTATCACTCCGAGCAGTATTACATGCATGTCGATCCCCGCATCGAGGTGCTGGCGACCACCACCTTCTCGGGCGAGCACGCGCCCTGGGTCAAGGACACGCAGATGCCCGTGGTGTGGAAGCACGGCTATGGGCAGGGCCGCGTCTTCTATTCGGCGCTTGGCCACAAGGCAGCGGAATTCGACCATCCGCAGATGCGCGAAATCCTGCGCCGGGGCCTGCTTTGGGCGGCGCGCAAGGCCGACTGACGCAAAGAACCCATCCGACCCCGGACCTTGATCCAAATCCAGCAACGCGCCGCATCGGGATGTGGCGCGCGGCTGCAGCATTTCAGGCAAGACATGACCTATCTTGGCATCGATCTCGGCACCTCCAGCGTCAAGTTGCTTCTGATCGACGACGCACAGCGCATCATCGGCTCGCAAAGCGCCGAGTTGCAGATTTCCCGCCCGCTGAGCGGGTTCAGCGAACAGGATCCCGCCGACTGGATCGCCGCGACCAGACAAGGCGCGCAGGCCCTGCGCACTGCGCACCCGGTCGCCTTCGCGGCCATCAGGGGCATCGGCCTGTCCGGCCAAATGCATGGCGCAACCGCCCTTGGGGCGGATGACGGCGTCCTGCGCCCCAGCATCCTGTGGAACGATACCCGCAGCCATGCCGAGGCCGCTGCCCTCGACGCCGATCCCCGGTTCCGCGCGATTTCGGGCAATATCGTCTTTCCCGGCTTTACCGCACCCAAGCTGGTCTGGATGCGCAACCATGAACCCGACCTGTTCGCGCGGGTCGCCAAGGTGCTGCTGCCCAAGGATTACCTGCGCCTCTGGCTGACCGGAGAGCATGTCTCGGACATGTCGGACGCCGCCGGGACAAGCTGGCTTGATACCGGCAAACGCGACTGGTCCGACGACCTGCTGGAGGCGTCGGGGATGGGTCGCGACCAGATGCCCCGGCTGGTCGAGGGCACCGAGGTTTCCGGCCATCTGCGCGCCGAGCTTCTGTCCGAATGGGGACTTTCCGGACCCGTGGCCGTCGCGGGCGGCGCGGGGGACAATGCGGCGGCCGCCTGCGGCATGGGCACGGTCGCGGCGGGTCGGGCCTTCGTCTCGCTGGGCACCTCGGGCGTTCTTTTCGCCGCAAATGACCGCTATCGCCCCCGGCCCGAAAGCGCGGTCCATGCGTTTTGCCATGCCCTGCCGCAGACCTGGCACCAGATGGGGGTGATCCTGTCCGCGACGGACGCGCTGAACTGGCACGCGCGCACCAGCCGCGAAAGCCCGGCGGCGCTGGTCGCGGAACTTGGCAGCACGCTGCGGACGCCTGGCGTCACCTTCCTGCCCTATCTGTCGGGCGAAAGGACGCCCCATAACGACGCGACCATTCGGGGCGCCTTTGTCGGACTGGACCACGCGACCGACCGCGCGGCACTGACGCAGGCGGTGCTTGAAGGCGTGGCCTTCGCCATCCGCGACAATCTTGAAGCGCTGCGCGCGGCCGGAACCGAATTGACCGCAGTCACGGCGGTCGGGGGCGGCGCGCGGTCGCATTACTGGCTGGGCATCCTTGCCACCGTCCTGGGCCTGCCCGTGGCGCTGCCCGCGGATGGCGATTTCGGCGCGGCCTTCGGCGCGGCGCGGCTGGGGCTGATCGCGGCCACCGGTGCCGATCCGCTGGACGTCCTGACGCCCCCGGAAACCGACCGCATCTTTGCCCCCGAACCCGCGCTGCGGGACGCCTTTGACCATGCCTATGCCCGCTACCGCGCGCTTTATCCCGCCCTGCGCGACTGAATCCTGACAACGGAGACCACCCACCATGAGCACCGGATTTTTCGGCGATATCGAACCGATCCGCTATGAAGGCCCCGAAAGCACCAACCCGCTGGCCTTCCGCCACTACAACCCCGACGAGATCGTCGCCGGCAAGCGGATGGAGGATCACCTGCGCTTTGCCGTCGCCTATTGGCACAGCTTCGACTGGCAGGGCAGCGACCCCTTTGGCGGGCGCACCTTTGACCGCCCCTGGTATGACGGCGGCATGGAGAAGGCCAAGCTCAAGGCCGATGTCGCCTTCGAGATGTTCAGCCTGCTCGGCACGCCCTATTACTGCTTCCACGACGCCGATGTCCGCCCCGAGGGCAAGGATTTCGCCGAGAACAGCCGCAACCTGTCCGAGATCGTCGACGTCTTCGAACGCAAGCAGGCCGAAACCGGGCGCAAGCTGCTTTGGGGCACGGCGAACCTGTTTTCGCATCGCCGCTTCATGTCGGGCGCCGCGACCAATCCCGATCCCGCGGTCTTTGCCTTCTCGGCCGCCACGATCAAGACCTGCATGGACGCCACGATGCGTCTGGGCGGCGAGAACTATGTCCTTTGGGGCGGCCGCGAGGGGTATGAGACTCTGCTGAACACCAATCTGGGGCAGGAGCTGGACCAGTTGGCGCGGATGCTGCATCTGGTCGTCGAGTACAAGCACAAGACCGGCTTCAAGGGCGCGATCCTGATCGAGCCGAAGCCGCAGGAACCGACCAAGCACCAATACGATTACGACGTCGCCACGGTCTATGGCTTCCTCAAGCGCTACGGGCTTGAGAACGAGGTCAAGGTCAATATCGAACAGGGCCACGCCATCCTTGCCGGGCACTCGTTCGAGCATGAGCTGGCGCTGGCCGGGACGCTGGGCATCTTCGGGTCGATCGACATGAACCGGAACGACTATCAGTCGGGCTGGGACACGGACCAGTTCCCGAACAACGTGCCCGAAATGGCGCTGGCCTATTACCAGATCCTGAAATTCGGCGGCTTCACCACCGGCGGCACCAATTTCGATGCCAAGCTTCGCCGCCAGTCGCTGGACCCGCAGGACCTGCTGATCGCCCATATCGGCGGCATGGATTGCTGCGCGCGTGGCCTGAAGGCCGCGACCCGGATGCTTGAGGACGGTGCCCTGGAAACCCCGCTGGCCGCGCGCTATGCGGGTTGGACCGGGCCGCTGGGCCAACGGCTTCTGGACAGGGGGACGACTCTGGACCAGATCCACGACCTTGTCTCGACCGACGCGATCAACCCGACCCCGGTTTCCGGCCGTCAGGAATATCTGGAAAACATCGTCAATCGTTACGTCTGACGTATCGGGAACAGCCCCGGAAAAGCCCGCCGCGAGCGGGCTTTTCTGTCGTGGCAATGGCGTTCACGGGCGCGCCCTGACGCGGGCCTGTCGGACCCCTTCCGGCCAATGCCCGCCACTCAATACTCCGTTATTATAGAAGGTGATTGACACCTATGTAACTCACCCGGCTTACTCCCTGTTGCGGACTATATGCCATTATAACAGAATACAGGGAGCATCAGATGAATCTTCGCGCCACCTGCATTGCCAGCGCCGCCCTTCTGGCGCTTGTTGCCGCGGGCCCGGTTGCCGCCCAGACCAAGGTCGACGTCGCCTTGATCGGGGATGCCGATACCTTCGATCCGATGGTTTCGACCAAGGACGTGGTCAGCATCGTGACCCAGCATTTCCTGGAAACGCTTTATACCTTCGACAAGAACTGGCAGGTCGTGCCCCTGCTGGCGGCGGACATGCCCAAGGTCAGCGAAGATGGCACCACCTATACGATCCCGCTGCGGCAGGGCGTGACCTTCCATGACGGCTCGTCGATGGACAGCGCCGACGTTGTCGCATCGCTGAACCGCTGGAAGGACGTGGCCAGCCGCGGCAAGGCGATCGCGGGCCAGATCAGCAGCATCGAGGCGACCAGCCCGGCCGAGATCACCATCAAGCTGAGCGAGCCCTATGCCCCCCTGACCACGCTGCTTGCCTTTTCGAACTCGGCCGCGGTGATCTATCCGCAGGAAATCATCGCCCCCGAGATCAAGCAGCCGATCGGCACCGGCCCCTATAAGCTGCAGGCCTATCAGCCCGACCAATATACCCAGTTGGTCCGCTTTGACGGCTATACCCAGCCCGGCGCGGCGGCGGGCGAACGCGCGCAGATCCCCGACGAGATCCGCTTCATCCCCGTGCCCGATCCGAACACGCGGGTCGAGGGGTTGCTTTCCGGCCAGTTCGACTATGCCGACAGCCTGTCCACCGAGGTCTTCGACCGGATCGAGGCCTCGGACGTGGCCGAACCGGTGCTGCTTCAGGCCTTTGGCTGGCCCACCTTCCAGGTCAACCACAAGAAGGGGCTGATGACGGACCTGAACATCCGCCGCGCCGTCCAGGCCGCCCTGCCCTATGACGACATGCTGTTCGCGGCCTTCGGCAACGAGAAGTTCTTCCAGACCGACGGCGCCTATTATCCCGAAGGCTGGCCCTGGCATACCGAGGAAGGGACCGAGCTTTACAACCAGAACGACCCGGAAAAGGCCGCCGAATACCTCAAGGCAGCAGGCTACGACGGCAAGCCGCTGCGGATCCTGACCTCGCGTCAATACGAGTTCCATTACCAGATGGCGGAAGTGGCGCGGATGGCGCTGGAAATGGCGGGCTTCAAGGTCGAGCTGGACGTGGTCGACTGGGCGACGCTGGCACAAAACCGGGACAATCCGGACCTGTGGGACATCTATATCACCCATTCGCCCTTCCTGCCCGAACCGACGCTGACCTCGTCGCTTTCCTCGACCTCACGCGAAGGCTGGGCCAATCCCGAGAAGGAAGAGATCCTGAAACGCTTTACCCATGAAAGCGATCCGGAAGCGCGCAAGGCCATTTATGCCGAGCTTCAGCGCAAGATCTATGACGATGTGGGCATGATCAAGATCGGCAATTTCAGCGCCGTGCAAGGCAAGTCGCGGGCGCTGTCGGGCGTCACGCCCTCGCCCTGGCCCGCCTTCTGGAACGCCTCGAAGAAGCAATAGGCCGTGCCGAACGGTCGCGCGGCCCGCCGCGCGGCCACACCCAGCCACACCGACGCTTTTCGCAACGTATCGAGCCATTTATGCGCAGCTATCTGTTCCGTCGCCTGATCGGCATGATCGTCGTCATCTTCCTTGTGCTGACCATCGCCTTCGTGCTGGTGCGGCTGGCGCCGGGTGATCCGGCGGCCTTGATGCTGGGGCCGGACGCCACGCCGGCCGAGGTCGCGGCCCTGCGCGTCAGGTTGGGGCTGGATCAGCCGATCATCGTGCAATACGTCACCTTCCTTGCGAATGCGCTGCGGGGCGATCTGGGCCAGTCGCTGTTCTTCAACCAGCCGGTCACGCAGGTGCTGGCCGACCGGGCCGAGCCGACGGTCTTTCTGGCGATCTTTTCGCTGCTGGTGGCGCTGGTCATCGCCACGCCCATCGGCATCCTTGCGGCCTATCGCCGGGGTTCGGTGCTTGACCAGGGTTCGATCACCTCGGCCATGTTGGCGGCGGCTGTCCCCAGCTTTCTGACCGGGCTGATATTCCAGCGCTATCTTGCCACCGACCTGGGCTGGTTTCCGGCCTCGGGCTATGGCGGCGCGGATGCGGGATTTGCCGAAAGGATGCGGCATCTGTTCCTGCCCGCGATCACGCTTGGCATCACCAATTCGGCGCTGATCCTGCGGTTCACCCGCGCCTCGATGCTGGAGATCCTGGGCGAGGATTACGTCCGCACCGCCCGCGCCAAGGGCATGAGCGAGCGCCGCGTGGTCCTGCGCCACGCGCTGAAGAACGCGGGCATCCCGATCATCACCGTGGTCGGCCTGACTTTCGCGCTGCTGGTTTCCGGCGCAGTCGTGACCGAGCGCGTGTTCAACCTGCCTGGCATGGGCAATCTGGTCGTGAACGCGGTCCTGCGCCGGGATTATCCAGTGATCCAGGGCACGCTGATCGTGGTCGCGGCGCTTTACGTGCTGGTGAACCTGCTGACCGATCTTCTTTACCTCGTCGTCGACAAGAGGGTGAAATACTGATGGCCGGTTCCGCATCCCCGCTCGCTGCCGCGCCGGGCTTTCGCAAGCTGCTGTTGCAGCGCCCCTCGGTCGCGGTGACGCTGGCGATCTTCCTGCTGATCGTCGCGGCCTGCTTCCTGCTGCCGGCGCTTGGCGTGACCAGCATCGGGGGAATGTCGGTCCGCAATCGCCTGACCAGTCCCAGCAGCCAGCATCTCCTGGGCGCGGATGCCTTTGGGCGGGACGTGCTGGGCCGCCTTTTGGTGGCGGGCCGGACCTCGCTGGGGATCGGGCTGGGCGTGGCGATCCTTTCCTCGGCCGCGGGGATCGTGATCGGACTGGTCGCGGGCTTTTTCCGCAGGCTCGACACGCCGCTGTCGCGGCTGATCGACGCGATGATGGCATTCCCCGACATCCTGCTGGCGCTGTCGCTTGTGGCGATCTTCGGCGGCTCGATGGCGAATGTGATGCTGGCGCTGTCCGTCGTCTATACGCCCCGCATCGCGCGGATCGTGCGCGCCTCGACCCTGGTGATCCGCGAACTGCCCTATGTCGAGGCGGCGCGCGCCCTGGGCACCCGTACGGTCACGATCATGCTGACCCATGTGCTGCGCAACATCATGTCCCCGATCCTGGTGCAGGCCACGTTCATCTTTGCCTATGCCATGCTGGCCGAGGCCGGGCTGTCCTTTCTGGGCGTCGGCGTAGATCCCAAGATTCCCACTTGGGGAACGATGGTGAACGAAGGACGGCAATATATCGACTCTGCCTTCTTCCTGATCCTCTTCCCCGGCCTCGCCATCGCGCTTTCCGTCCTGTCGCTGCAGATTGTCGGCGACGGCCTGCGCGACGCGCTGGACCCCAAACTTGCCAAGGAGACCTGAATTGCCGTTGAGACTGACGAACTTCAAACCCGTGGGCTTCGATGCCGCGCCCGACGAAATCTTCGTCGATGCGTCGGGCAAGGTTGCCGCGACCCCGGTCGAGGGGGCCGAGGTGCTGGACCTGAAGGGGGCGTATCTGTCGCCCGGCTGGTGCGACCTGCATGTCCATGTCTGGCACGGCGGCACCGACATCTCCATCCGCGCCGCGGAAGCGGGGCGTGCGACCGGCGTCACCGCCATGGCCGATGCCGGATCGGCGGGCGAGGCGAATTTCCACGGCCTCAGGGAATATGTCATCGACCCGGCCAGCGAGACGATCAAGGCCTTCCTGAACATCGGCTCGATCGGGCTGGTGGCCTGCAACCGCGTGCCCGAACTGATCGACTGGCGGTCCATCGACATCGACCGGACGCTGGCGGTGATCGAGGCGAACCGGGACGTCATCTGCGGCATCAAGGTCCGCGCCTCGGGCGTGATCGTGGGCAGCTGGGGCATCACCCCCGCCAAGATCGCCAAGCGCATCGCCGAGATGGTCGACCTGCCGCTGATGGTCCATGTCGGCGAGCCGCCGCCCCTGATCGACGAGGTGTTCGAGATCCTGACGCCGGGCGACATCGTCACCCATTGCTTCAACGGCAAGGCCGCGGGTTCGATCCGCGACACCGCCGCGCTGTTCAAGATGGCGCAGGACATGGCCGAACGCGGCATCCTGATGGATATCGGGCATGGCGGCGCGTCCTTCAACTTCAAGACGGCGCGCGACTCGATCGCCGACGGTTTGCGGCCCTTCTCGATCTCGACCGACCTGCACATGCGCTCGATGGAGACTCCGGTCTATGACATGGCAACCACCGTCTCGAAGCTGCTGGCCGTGGGGCTGAGCTTCGAGGACTGCATCGAGGCCACGACCAACGCCCCCCGGTCCGTGCTGGGTCTGTCGGGTGCGGACGGGCTGACGCCGGGCAGTCGCGCCGACTTCACGGTCTTCGACCTGGAAAAGGCCAGCATCGATGTCGCCGACAGCCAGGGCAATCACCTGGTGATGGACCGGGTGTTCGAACCGCGCATGACCGTCCTTGGCGACGACGCCCGGCCCGCCGCGCGCCGTTTGCCGCCTGCGGGCTGATCCCAAGCGAAAGGAGTTCCGGATGCAGACGCAGATGCCTGACGGCACGATCCTGTCGGTCGAGGGGCTGCGGGTGGGCTTCGGCAGCCCGAACGCGCCCGTGACCGCATTGCGCGATGTCAGCTTCACGCTGGCGCGGGGCCGCACGCTGGCGCTGGTCGGCGAAAGCGGATCGGGCAAGTCGGTCACGTCGCTGGCGCTGATGGGGCTTCTGCCGCCCTCGGGACGGATCCTGTCGGGGCGGCTGGACTTTCTGGGGCGTGACGGCCGCGTCACCGATCTGGCGCGGCTGGACGCCGCAGGCTTTCGCCGCCTGCGCGGACCGGGCCTGTCGATGATCTTTCAGGAGCCCATGTCCTCGCTGAACCCGCTGTTCACCATCGGCGACCAGATCGGCGAGATGCTGCTGCTGCACGACGACGCCCCGGCGGCACAGCGGCGCCGCCGCGTGATCGAGATGCTGGAAATGGTCGAGATTCCCGGCGCCGCCGCCCGCGCCGATGCCTATCCGCACGAATTGTCCGGCGGCATGCGGCAGCGTGTCATGATCGCGATGGGCATGATCTGCCACCCCGACCTGCTGATCGCGGATGAGCCGACGACCGCGCTGGACGTGACCATTCAGGCCCAGATCCTGGACCTGATGCGCAGGCTGCAAAAGGATCTGGGCATGTCGATCCTGTTCATCACCCATGACATGGGCGTGGTGGCCGAAATGGCCGACGACGTCGCGGTCATGTATGCCGGCGCGGTGGTCGAACAGGCCTCCGTGCTGGACCTGTTCGACCATACGCGCCACCCCTATACCCGCGGGTTGCTGGCCTCGATCCCCAATGACGGGCTGGGGCCGGATGAACGGCTGGTGCCGATCCCCGGCTCGGTCCCGCGTCTGGGGGCGCTGCCGTTGGGATGTGCCTTTGCACCCCGATGCAGCCACGCCCAGCCCGAATGCCAGCGGCCCGTTTCGCTGGAGGAGAAGGCGGAAGGCCATCTTTCTGCCTGCATCTTCGATTTCGCGGGGGCGGCATGACCGACGCTTTGCTTCAGATCCGCAACCTGACCAAGCGGTTCCAGACGCCATCCGGCACGGTCCACGCGGTCGAGGATGTCAGCTTCGACATCCCGCGCGGCTCGATCACGGGGCTGGTGGGGGAAAGCGGTTCGGGCAAGACCACGCTGGGCCGGACGATCCTGCGGCTGGTCGAACCGACGGCGGGCCGGATCACCTTTGATGGCACCGACATCACCCGCCTTGGCGCGGGCGGAATGCGCGACATGCGCCGCCGGATGCAGATCATCTTTCAGGACCCGGTTTCGTCCCTGAACCCGCGCCTGAAGGTGGGCGACCTGATCGCCGAGGGGCTGCGCGCCTTCGGCATCGGCACGGCCCGCGACCGGCGCGACCGGATCGCCGCGCTGCTTGAGGAGGTCGGCCTGAACGCCGATCACATGGACCGCTATCCCCACGCCTTTTCGGGCGGACAGCGGCAACGGATCGGCATCGCCCGCGCGCTGGCGCTGGAGCCGGATTTCATCGTCGCCGACGAAAGCGTCTCGGCGCTGGACGTGTCGATCCAGGCGCAGGTGCTGAACCTGCTGCTGGACCTGCGCAAGACCCGCAACCTGACCATGCTGTTCATCGCCCATGACCTGTCGGTGGTGAACTATCTGTGCGATCAGGTGGCGGTGATGTATCTGGGCCGGCTGATGGAAATCGGCCCGACCGACCGCGTGCGCAAGGGCTCGGCCCATCCCTATACGCGGGCGCTGAACTCGGCGATCCCGCAGCCGGACCCGCGCGCCGCCCGCAACCGCACGCTGCTGCAAGGGGACATTCCCAGTCCGCTTGCGCCGCCTTCGGGATGCGTGTTCCGCACCCGCTGCCCGCATGTCGCCCAGATCTGCGCCAACGCCGTTCCCGGCCCGCATCTCATGGACCGCAATCATCAAAGCTACTGCAAGAGAACCGAGGAACTTTATGGACTCTGACGCGCTGGAAAGCACGCCCGAAACCCGCCTCGCCGCATTGGGCATCACCTTGCCCAAAGCCGCGCCGACGCCGATCGGATCCTTCCGCAATGTCCGACGCGCGGGCAACATGATCTATGTTTCGGGACAGGGTCCGGTCCGGGCCGACGGCACGCTGATCCGCGGCAAGGTCGGAAGCGAGGTGACGGCCGAGGAAGCCCGCGATCACGCAAGGCTGGTCGCCGTCAACATCCTGTCCGCTTTGCGCGACGCGCTGGGGTCGCTTGACCGGGTCAGCGGCGTGGTAAAGCTGCTGGGCCTTGTCAACGCTGACCCCGATTTCGAGCGCCATCCCTTTGTGATCGACGGCGCCTCGGACCTGCTGGCCGACATTTTCGGCGAGGCGGGCATCCATGCGCGGTCGTCCTTTGGCGTGGGCTCTCTGCCCAACCGCATCTCGGTCGAGATCGAGGCGATCTTCGAGATCGATGACCGGATCCAGCCGGATCAGTCGCGGTGATTCAGTCCCAGCGCCCTTTCGACGGAACGCGCGGCCTCGCGCACCGCGCGCGCCACATGGTCGAACTTGTCGGGCACGCGATGCTTGGGCATGACCACGGACAGCGTCAGTTCGCAGGTTCCGTCCAATCCGCGAATGGGCGCGGCGATGCAGGCGACCTGATCCTCGGACGTGTCGATCTGGACGGAAAGCCCGTTCAGGAAATCCTCGCGCGAGGTCTGGGCCAGCTTTGCGGGATCGGTTTCGGCAAGCCCGGTATTCGACGGCCGGGCATAGTCGCGGAACACCGCCAGCCGGGCATCGTCGGGCAGATGGCCAATCAGCAGCCGCCCCGATGCGGTCCAGTTCAGCGGCACCCGCGTGCCCACGTCCGAGGTGACGCGGAACGGCCCGGTCCCCTCGGCCATCGCCACGACCTGCATCATGCCTTCGTCACGGGCGCAGATCTGGACCATTTCGCCGACCTTCTCGTTCAGCGCGAACATCGCCCGCTCGGCCTCGCCAAAGGCGCTCATCCGGGCGCGATAGGCCAGGCCATAGCGCATCAGCCGCGGCCCCAGCCAGACGCGGCCATCACCGCTGCGCGACAGGGCCGCGCGCTCTTCCAGCTCATCGATCAGCTTGTAGATGGTCGAGGGCGGCGCACCCGCCACCTTGGCCAGTTCATAGGCCGTCATCGGCGTATGCCGTTCGGCCAGAATGTCCAGGATTTGCAATGCCCGGTCGATGCCGCTGGTGCGCGATCGCCGTTCCGTGCCGTCCGTCATCGCCATGTCGCCCTGCATGAGTTGCGTATCGCCAAGTTATACGCAGTTTTGGCATAGATACTACAATTATGGAACTTCAAAGGACCGAAAGACGAAGCCATGCTTAGAAATACCGAATATCCCATCGACTGGTCTTGGCACGATTCCGAAGGCTTTGGACGGATGGTCAACGTCTCGGGGACGATGACATCTCTGGGCGGGTCGATTGCAACGCCGCGCGTCGCCGCGGCAACCGCCGCCGCCATGCCCCGCTTTGCCCGCATCCATGAAATGCAGGCCCGCGCGTCCGAAGTGATCGCCCGCCTGACCGGGGCCGAGGCCGGGTTCCTGACCGCTTCGGCCAGCGCCGGGATCACCCTTGCGGTGGCGGGCGCGATCACCGGCATGGACCCGGCGCGCGCCGAGGCGCTGCCGACCGCCCCCGGCGCACGCAGCGCGGTCGCCGTCCAGATGGGGCATCTGTGCGAATATGGCGCGGCCGTGTCGCAGGCCATCGCGCTGGCGGGGGGCAGCACGCGCATCGTGGGTCAGTCGACGCTGGCCAAGGATTACCAGCTGGCCGCCGCGCTGGACGAAACCTGCGCCGCGGCGCTTTATGTCGTGTCGCACCATGTCGTCGATTACGGGATGATCCCGCTGGAGACCTTTGCCGAGATCGCCCATGCCAGGGGCGTGCCGGTGATCGTCGATGCAGCCTCGGAATACGACCTGCGCGGCCTGCTGGCGAAGGGCGCGGACATCGTGATCTATTCCGGCCACAAGTTTTTGGGCGGGCCGACCTCGGGCATCGTCGCGGGACGCAAGGATCTGGTCCGCGCGGGCTATCTGCAGAATATCGGCATCGGTCGCGGCATGAAGATCGGCAAGGAAAGCATCGCCGGCGCGATCGCCGCCATGGAGCAATGGCTGGAACGCGATCACGAGGCGGTCCGCGCCGAGGAAAACCGTGCGCTGGACCTGTGGCAGGACGCCATTTCCGGTCTGCCCGGCATCACCCCGGTGCGCATTCCCGACCCCACCGCGAACCCGCTGGAGCGGTTGCAGGTCTGGGTTGATCCCGCCAAGGCCGGTGCCAGCGCCGCGCAATTCGCGGAAGCCTTCGGTCGCAACGATCCGCCCCTGATCGTGCGCGGGCACGAGGTCGAACACGGCTATTTCCAGCTGGACCCCTGCAACCTGATGCAGGGCCAGGCAGAGCTGGTGCGCGACGCGCTGGTGAAAGTCCTGACGGATGCCGAAACCGCGGCGCGGTTCGACACGCGGGCGGCGCTGGCAGCGGCACGCAATGGCGGAACCCAGGCCTATATGGACTGGTTGGCCTAGCCGGCGCAGGGCCGGGGCGGGCCCGGCGGCGCGAAAGGGTCAGCCCGGCGAACCAGCGCGACGCCTGAAGGGGGGCGGCTTTTCCCCGCCGACCCCCTGCCATCGGAACGCACAAAACCGCCTATTCAAAACGGCAGCCGGTCCGGTGTCTGGAGGCGTGGCGCCGCCCCTGCTATGCAAGCCGGCGGTGGCACAGAATGCCGGCAAAAGACCGAACGAACATGACGACCAAAACCACGGCCCCCGATTTTTGCCGGGGAGACGATCCGACGCCCCGCATCCTTGGTTTCGACAACCGCGACGCGGGATGGGGCGGCAAGCTGCACCTGCGGCTGACGCTGGGCGGAATGCGGATCCGATATGCCTATATCCGGAAAAACGGCTGTTCCAGCTTCAAGACCGCGCTGGGATATTCCTCAACGGCGCGCGTCTCGGATCTGGCGCGCAGCAGTCGTGCGCCGCTGTTCCGGCGATACGATGCCACCATCTTCGTCTGGCGCGATCCGGTCGCGCGTCTGGTCAGCCTGTATCGCAACAAGATCCTGGATCGCCGCGGGGCCGAGGATATCCTGCGCCGTTATCGCGCGCGCATGAACGAAGAGCCGTCAAGCTTTGAACGCTTTGTCGAGTTTGCGGGCCTGCAGGCCGATCCCCATTGCCTGCCTCAGGCGAAACACCTTTACCCGATCAGGTATACCCATGCGATCCCGCTGGAGCGCCTGCATGAAACGATGTCGGGTTTGGTCGGCAAGGATGCGGCGCGGCCCTTTGCCCGGCGCGTCAATGCCTCGGATGCGCAGCCGGTCACGGTCAGCCTGCGCGCGCGGCAGATGATCCGGTCGATCTATGCGGCGGATTACCAGCTGATCGACCAGCTGGCCTAGGGCCTTGCCCGGCCTCAGGAAGGCGCGCCCAGAAATGCCAGCAGCCTGACCTCGCTTTTCCGCAGGTCGGCGATGTCGGGACCGGTCAGGTTCTCGAACAGGGCAAGGCGCTGCTCCTGCGTCCGGTCGGCCAGCGCCAGAACCTTGGGGTGGATATAGGATTTCCGGCAGATCGTCGGGGTGTTGTACAGGCGTTCCGCTGCGGCCTCGCACATGGTGCGGGCCGTCAGGGGGACACCCGGCGCGGGGTCCAGCGCCAGTTCGAACCCCGCCAGCGTCCCGCCCCAGGTGCGGAAGGTCTTGGCGGTCATCCCCTCGCCCGCAATCTCGGCAAGGTACTCGTTCACGTCCTGCGAATGCAGGCTGCGCGGCTCTCCCTCGTCATCGAGATAGGTGAAGATATTGCGCCCCGGCAGATCGCCAATGCCCTGCAGGATGCGGTTCAGCCGCTTGTCGCGCAGCACATGGCGGCAAAACTTGCCGCCCTTGGCGCGGAACTTCAGTTGCACCAGCCCGTCGTCGCTGAGGCTGAGATGCCGGGTCAACAGCGTTGAGGCGCCAAAGCTGCGGTTCGCGGCGGTATAGGCGGGATTGCCGATGCGCAGATAGGTCCGGTCCAGCAGCAGGACCAGCGCGGCCAGGCTGAAGTCGCGGTCCCCGACCTCGGCGCGCAGGTCGCGCCGCAGGCGGCGGCGCAGGGCGGGCAAGGCCTGTCCGAAGGCCAGAAGCTGGTCGAACTTGGTCTTGGACCGGGTTTCGCTCCACCTCGGGTGATAGCGGTATTGCTTGCGCCCGCGTTCGTCGCGGCCGGTCGCCTGCAGGTGCCCTTTCGCCAGCGCGCAGATCCAGACATCGCGGTAGGCCGGGGGGACGGCCAGCGCCCGGATCCGCGCCAACTCGTCCCGGTCCAGCGCCTCGCCCGTCGGGCCGCGATAGCTGAAGCCCTTTCCCGCGCGGCGTCGGGAAATGCCGGGCTGGCTGTCCGAGACGAAGACCAGTCTTTCGCCCATGCCTCAGTAATTCGCCGGGGGGTCGCTGGCGGGAAAGGACTGGTCGGCCTGTTCATCGACCATGTCCCAGTCCGAGGGTGTCTCGCGCATCGCCTCGGGACCGGAATCGCGGACCTTTTCAAGGCGTGGCGTCGCCTGCATCCGCCGTGCGTCCAACGCCGATTTCAGCAAAAAGCCCGCGGCGATTCCAAGGCCAAGGCGCAGGATCAGGGTGTTCGTCATGCTGGCTCCTTTTCAGGCTGGACCGCATCGAAGGCCCGGAAAGGGCCGGGATTCCGCGGTGCGTGGTGCCTTGGGGAAAACCCGCCTGCCGGTGCATGGTTCCAGCCCCGGTTCCGGTCCCGGTCATGGCCCCGGTCATGGCGCGGGGAACCTTGACCGGCGCGGGACGTTCCAACTGCAAGCCGGGCAAGGTGGCGTCTCGGTCACCTGCTCAAGACGATAACCCGATCTCGATCAGCAGTAGCAGCGAACGCGGTGGACCCCTGGGCCAATGCGGTGGCGGTGCTTGGCCAGCGAAAGGAACGCATCATGGCAGATGAACAGCAGACTTTCTGGAAGCGCCTGGACGGCATCAATGCCGGCATGCTGGGCACGCGCGACCGGCTGAAACTGGTCCCGATGTCGCATTATGCCGACCCGGACGAAAACGCCCTGTGGTTCATCACCGCCGAGGGCACGGATATCGTGGCGGAAGTGAAGCAGGGGCCGAAGCCGGCCTTGCACATTATCGGCGATGCGGGGGGCAAACTTTGGGCGCAGATCGAAGGACAGCTTGAGCTTTCCGCGGACCGCGAAAAGCTGGACGAGATCTGGAGCAGGGTCGCGGCGGCGTGGTTCGACGAAGGCAAGCAGGATCCCGATCTGCGCCTGCTGAAATTCAGCCTGGCACAGGCTGATGTCTGGTCAACCTCGGGCGGTCTCGGGTTTCTTTTCCAGATCGCCAAGGCCAACCTGACCGGGGACGAACCCGATATCGGCGAGCATTTTCACCTGAGCTTCTGAAGACGCGCCGCGTCCAGACTTGCACGCCATGCCGCGCGGCCCCCGCCGCGCGGCCTTGAAACACAGCTGCAATATCCGCCCCGCCGTGACGGCATCGCCCTGAAACACGCGGGGCGCAAAACCTTGCGCAGATCCATTCCGGGCGATCCCGCCCGCAGACATTCGGAGAGCGCGGCATGCCACAAACCCAGATCACCCTGACAGGCTCGGTCCATACCTGGACCGCGCCGGACAGCGGCAGCTATTACGTCACCGGGACGACTTTGGCGGATACCATCACCTCGGCGGGCGGGGACGACCTTCTTGACGGCGGGGCGGGCAATGATTTCCTGACCTCGGGCGATGGCGCGGACATCGTCTATGGCGGCGATGGCAACGACACCATCGAGGTCGGCGACAAGGGCGTCTACAACGATACCGGCGATGCGACCGTCTATGGCGGGCAAGGCGATGACCAGATCATTTCCCATGCCGACACGGCGCTGATCTATGGCGGGATCGGCAATGACCGCATCACCATCGACGGTCCCAGCGGCACCGCCTATGGCGAGGATGGCGACGACATCATCAGCATGCAGGCCGATGGCACGGTCAATGGCGGCAACGGCAACGACCAGTTCTTTCTGACCGAGGGCATCATCGATGTCGCCATCACCGCCAATGGCGATGCCGGCAATGACACCTTCACCTTTGGCATCGACAGCGCCTACAGCCCCGGTTCGACCTTCCGCGCCTATGGCGGGGCCGGCAATGACACCTATGTCAATGTCGGCAGCGACCAGCCCCACGACGTGACCATCGGCGAGAACGCGAATGGCGGCACCGACACCGTCGTCGTCCTGCTGGGCAACGACTATACGTTGGGCGCCAATATCGAAAACCTGCGCGTCGATACCTATGCCTATGACAAGTATTACTACGATACGCCCGAGGGCGGCAGCACGCTGACCGGGAACGCGCTGAACAATGTCATCACCGGCTCGATCCGCGCCGACAGCATCCGCGGCGATGCCGGAAACGACACGCTTGCGGGCGAGGCGGGCAATGACACGCTGCGCGGCGGCGCGGGGAACGACCAGATCGACGGCGGCGCCGGATCGGACACGCTTTATGGCGAGGAAGGCAATGACAGCCTGACCGGAGGTCCGGGCGACCGGCTGGAGGGCGGAAACGGCGATGACAGCTATCTGATCGGCAGCGCCACGACCGTCATCGCCGAGACCCTGACGGGCGGCACCGACACGGTGCGCGCGCTTGTGACCCATTCCCTGGCCGCGAATGTCGAAAATCTGGTGCTGCTGAATGACAGCGCGCCGACCAACGGCACCGGCAACGCGCTGGACAACCGCATCACCGGATCGGCCACCGCCAACGTCATCAGCGGCATGGCCGGGCGCGATTTCCTTTACGGCATGGGCGGGAATGACAGCATCCTTGGCGGCGACGGCAATGACGTCGCGCAGGGCGGCGACGGCAACGACACCATCATGGGCGATGCCGGGGACGATATCCTGAATGGCGGGACGGGCGGCGACTCGATGCGGGGCGGCGCGGGCATCGACATTCTGACCGGCGAGGACGGGAACGACTATCTGAACGGCGAAGGCGATGCCGATGCCATCAACGGCGGGGCCGGAAACGACGTCGGCGTCGGCATGGACGGCAACGACCAGCTGTTCGGCGGCGACGGCAACGACTCGCTTTACGGCGGAGCGGGGGCGGACAGCCTGCGGGGCGATGCCGGGTCGGATTACCTGGATGGCGGGACCGAGGCCGACAGCATGACCGGGGGTCTGGGCAACGACGTCTATATCGTCGACACCACGGCCGACAAGGTGATCGAGGCCGCGGGCGGCGGCACGGACGAGGTGCGGACTTGGACCTCCAGCTATTCCCTGGGGGCCGAGGTCGAGAACCTGATGAAGCTTGGCAGCGGCACCTTTCTGGGGACGGGCAATGCGCTGAACAACCTCATGACCGGAGGCATGGGGAATGACACGCTTTGGGGCATGGACGGCAATGACAGCCTGATCGGCGGCAGCGGCAATGACGTGCTGGACGGTGGGGCGGGCAACGACCTTGTCTTCGGCGGACAGGGGCTGGACACGATGATCGGCGGGGCGGGCAATGATACCGTCAGCTTTGCCGCCAATGCCTATGGCGTCGGCGTGAACCTGCAGACGAATTTCGCCGGCGGCACCGATGCGACTGGCGAAAGGATCTCGGGGTTCGAGAACGTGATCGGCAGCAATGCCGCAGACCAGATCGTCGGCTCGGCCGAGGCGAATATCCTGAACGGCGGCGATGGCAATGACATCCTGACCGGCGGCGCGGGCGCGGACCGGCTGGACGGCGATGGCGGCATCGACATCGCCAGCTATGCAAATTCGGCGGCCGCCGTGACCGTCGCCCTGGACAGCGCGTCCAGCACCCAGGTGCAGGGCTATTACGGCACCGGCAGCAGAGGCGACGCCCAGGGCGACATGCTTCTGGATATCGAATCCCTTTATGGCTCGGCCTTTGGCGACCGGCTGACGGGGGCAATGGCGGGTGGCAGCCTTTACGGCCTTGCGGGCAATGACCGGCTGGAGGGGCGCGATGCGGTCGACCTGCTGTCGGGCGGGGACGGCGCCGACCAACTGATCGGGAATGGCGGCGCCGACGCGCTGACCGGCGGTGCGGGCAATGACAAGCTGACCGGCGGGGCTGGCAACGACCAGCTGACGGGCGGCGCGGATGTCGATCAGTTCATCTTCACCTCTGGCGCCATCGCCGGACAGACCGACACCATCACCGACTTCCAGGACGGGACCGACCGGCTGGTCTTCGACGCCGCGCTTCAGGGCCATGTCACCGCCACCGACGTGGCGGGCGGCACGCAGCTTCACGTCGATACCGGCGCGGGCGATTTCACCGTCTTCGTGCAGAATGTCACGGGTGCCCAGGTCATGGACCAGCTGGCCTATATCTGACCCGCCCGGCCAGAAGCGTTGACCAACCCGCCCCTTGGGGCGGGTTTTTCCGTGCCTGTATTGCAACGCCTGTAACGCGGCCCGCGCCCGCACGGCATCAAGCGGAAACACCCGCGCCGCATGTTGGGGCCAAGAAGTCGCCCCGCACCGGGACGGCAGGGAGACAGGAGGAACCCATGCTCCCCTCGGACATCGCCTTGATCAGACGCCAGTTCGCCGCCGTCAAAGGGCAGGAGGCCGCTTTCGGCGCCGCCTTTTACGCGCGGCTTTTCCAGGATGCGCCCCGGTTGCGGGTGCTGTTCCCGCCGGATCTGGCCGACCAGTCGCGCAAGCTGATGATGACCCTGGGCTTTGCCGTCGCAAGCCTTGACCGGGTCGAGGCCCTGCGCCCGGTCGTGGTCGAACTGGGTTGCCGTCACGTGGCTTACGGCGTCGATGCAGGCATGCTTGCCCCGGTCGGACAGGCGCTGCTGGCGACGCTGGCCGATACCTTCGGCCCCGGCTTCGACACGGATGCCCGCGCGGCCTGGCTTTCGGCCTATTCCACGCTGGCGGCGATGATGGCCGAGGGGCTTGATGCGGCGCGCAACCGCGTCGCCTGACCCTAGTCCGGCTCATAGCGAAAGCCCCGCCCCCGCAGCGTGACGATCTGCGCGGTGCCCAGCTTGCGGCGAAGCCGGGCGATGCGGCTGTCGATGGCGCGGTCCAGCGCCTCGGTCGTCTCGGCCGGGGCAAGCTCCAGAAGCTGGTCGCGGTCCAGCACGCGATGGGGGTTTTCGGCAAAGGTGCGGATCAGCGCGACCTCGCCCGGCGACAGGGGCGCGGTCAGCCCGTCAGGATACAGGATCCGGGCCGCGGTCAGGTCGGCGCTGGCATTCTCGAAACTGACGATCTGGCGCTGCCGTCCCAGCCGGCGCGCAAGGACGCTGCCGATCCGCGCCGCCAGTTCGCGCAGATCGATCGGCTTGACCAGATAGTCATCTGCCCCGGCCTCAAGCCCCACGATCCGCTCGACCGCGTCGGGATTGCCGGTCAGGACGATCACCGCCGCCCTGCCGATCAGGTCGCTGTCATCCAGCAGGTCGAATCCGGTCCGGCCCGGCAGGCCAAGGTCAAGCAGGATCAGGTCGCGCGGACTGGCGCGCAGGGCCGCGTCCAGCGCGATGCCGGTCGCCACGATCTCGGTCTGATAGCCAAGATCCTGAAGGAATTCGGCCAGGGCTGATGCAAAATCGGGCTCATCCTCGGCGATCAGGATACGGGCGCGCAACATCTTCAATCCCAACCCGAAATTAATTACCGCCCGAACCCCCGCATCGTATAATCGCCACCGCCGGATGTCGAGTTGCGCAGGGGAATCGTGGTCTACAGGGTCGCCATCGCCGATGACGAGATCGATCTTCTGGAAGCTGTCGCGGAATATCTGCGCGGCCACGGCTATGAGGTCCTGACCGCCGCCAATGCCGCCCAGTTCCGCGCGCTGGTCGCGGACCACGCCATCGACGTCGCGATTCTGGATATCGCCATGCCCGGAGAGGACGGGCTGTCGCTGGCAAGATGGGTCCGGCGGCAGGGCCATACCGGGATCATCTTCGCCTCGGCCTCGGGCAGCGCGATGGACCGGATCGTCGGGCTGGAGATCGGGGGCGACGACTACATGTCGAAACCCTATGACCTGCGCGAGCTTCTGGCGCGCATCCGCAGCGTCCTGCGTCGGCTGGACGCGCGTCCCTCGGCGGTGCCTTCGCCTGCCGTTGCGGCCCCTGCCGCCCGCCCGGTCAGCTTCGGCCCCTATCGCATCGATATCGACGCCCGGCGCCTGTTTCATGCCGAGCGGGGCGAGATCGTCCTGACGGCGGCCGAGTTCGACCTGCTTGCCGTGCTGGCCCGGCGCCCCAATCGCGTCCTGCCACGCGGACAACTGGTCGAGCTGCTGGGCGACGAGGTTCCGGACAGCGAAAGCGACCGGCGCATCGACGTGCGGATCGCCCGCCTGCGCCGCAAGATCGAACCCGAAAGCGACCGCCCGATCTTTATCCGCACCATCCGGGGACTGGGCTATGTCCTTGATACCGATGGTGCCGCGTGAACGGGCAGGCCCAGGGCCCCGCGCAGCGCCTGCGCCGCCAGTTCGGCTGGCTGATGCTGGCCGCCGCCGTGCCGCTGGTCAGCGCGATGCTGTTTCTTGGCTTGCGCGAATTCGGGGCCGCCCGCACGGCGATCCTGAAGGACCTTGAAAACGCGCAGGGTCTGCGCCGGGCGCGGCTGGAGCAGATCGTCGATGTCGTCGATACCCATGTCGACACGATGCGCGCCTTTGTCGCGCAGAACCTGACGCATGAGGGGACGCTGCCGGAATATGCCGAGCCGCTGGATTGGCCGGGCGAAACCCGCGATCCCGCGGCCAGCCAAGGGCTGGTCATGGGCGATCCCGCCCGCATGACCCCGCCGATCCGGCGCGAGATCACCGCCGTGACACCGCTTTTCGCGCTGGCCCGCGCCATGCAGGCCTCGCGCCCCTATCTGCGCTGGAGCTATTTCTTCTCGGACAGCCGCGGCTTCGTCGCCATCTATCCGTGGAGCGACCCATCCGCGATGATCGACCCCGCCGATCCGCACAAGTCCCTGCAAGGCTATTTCGATTACCCGCTTTACACGCTGGGCCTGCCGGTCAACGACCCCGAGAAATCCGCCTATTGGTCGCCGGTCTATGTCGATGCCGGGGGCGCGGGGCTGATGGTCACCTATGCCGCCCCGGTCTGGAGCGGCGGGCGCTTTCGCGGCGTGGTCGGCACCGATGTTCTGCTGTCCTATCTGTCGACGCTGCTGGCGGACTTCCCCGAGAACGAGGGCACATTCGCGGTGATCGACCAGGACGGCAACCTGATCGCGACGCGCGACGGCAGTGCCGCCCATGCCCCGTCCCCGGTCCCGGCGCGCGGGATGTTCGGCGCGACCGACCTGTCGCCGACACAAGGTGGATTTGACCGGCGCGGGGCGGATCTGGTCTCCAGCGATCCCATTGCGGGCACGCCCTGGCGGCTGGTCGTGACAGTCCCCAATGAACGGGTCGGCTGGCTGGCGCTGAAGCGGCTTTTGCCCTTTGCGATCCTGCTTCTGGGGCTGGCGGTCTTGCTGGCGCTGGTCATGCGCGCCTTTACCCGTCGTTTCGTCGGCCCGGCGATGCGGCTGGCCGATTTCGGCGCGATGCCCCCCGATCAGGCCGCCGCCGCCCCGGTCCCGCAGGGTCTGCCCGCACCCTTCCGCGCGCTGGCCGCAAAGATCGGCGAGGCCGCGCGAAGCCATGTCGCGCAGACCAATCACCTGCGCGCGATGGTCGACGGCGTCCCGCTGCGCGTCGCCTACCTGGACCCGGAGCTTGTCTATCGCGACGTGAACGCGGAATTCCTGAACTTCCTTGGGCTGGCGCGCGATCAGGTCATCGGCCATCACGTGGCCGAGATCCTGGGCCCCGAGGTCGTCCGCCAGTATGAACGCGTGACCCCGGCGATCCGCCGCGGAGAGTTCGGCCGCTTCGACGGCTGGATCGACTATGTCCACCACGGTCGGCGCTATCTGCAGGTCTCGGTCCTGCCCTATCAAGGTGGCGACGCGCAGCTTCCGGGCTTTCTGACCTTCACGCTGGACCTGACGGAACATCGCAAGACGCAGGAAGCCGCGCTGAGCCACCTTGCCGCCCTGACCGAACGCGAGGAACGCTATCGCTCGGTCGTGGCGTCGGCGCTGGACGCGATCATCGTCATGGACGAGGCCGGGGTCGTGGTCGAATTCAATCCCGCCGCCGAACGCATCTTCGGTTATTCCGCCGCCGAGGCGGTCGGGCGCAGCGTCGGCGCGCTGATCGTGCCCGACGAATTCCGCGCCGCGCATGAACAGGGCCTGACCCGCTATCTGAACGGGGGCGTGGCCCGGGTGGTCGGCAAGCGGGTCGAGGTGCGGGGCCGGAACCGCGCGGGCGCGCTTTTGCCGATCGAACTGACGGTGACCGAAATGCGGCTGGCCGGTCAGCGCCTGTTCGTGTCGCATCTGCGCGACCTGACCGAGGCCAAGCGGCTGGAACGCGAGATGCAGGAAGGGCGAGACCGGCTTTATCAGGTCGAGAAGCTGTCGGCGATGGGCTCGCTTCTGGCGGGCGTCGCGCATGAGTTGAACAACCCCCTTGCCATTGTCGTGGCGCAGGCGACGCTTCTGGCGGACAAGGCCACCGACCCCGACATGCAGACGCGCGGCGAACGCATTCGCGCCGCCGCCGATCGCTGCGGCCGGATCGTGAAAAGCTTTCTGGCCATGGCCCGGCAGAAGCCCGCGCAGCGGCAATTGCTGGACATTACCGAGGTCATCCGCACCTCGTTCGAGGTCGTGGGATACGGGCTGCGCAGTTCGGGCGTCGAAACCGCGTTCGACCTGCCCGACACGCTGCCTCGGGTTCTGGGCGACCGCGACCTGCTGGGGCAGGTCTTCGCCAATCTGGCGATCAATGCGCAGCAGGCGCTGGCCAGCCGCCCCCTGCCCCGCCTGATCCGGGTGACGGCCCGAGGCGAAGGCGGGCAAATCATCATCCGGTTCGAGGACAATGGCCCCGGCATCGCAAAGGATCTGGCTGGGCGCGTCTTTGACCCTTATTTCACCACCAAGGCGGTTGATGTCGGCACCGGGATCGGGCTGTCGATTTCCCGCAGCGTCATCGAGTCTCACGGCGGCAGCATTGCCCTGACCCGAGGCTCGCTTCCGGGTGCCTGTCTGCAGGTCGTCCTGCCCTGTGCCGATGGGGTGCCGCAGGCCCAGCCCGTCCAGCCCGCGACCGGGGGCAGGGCGATGACCGTGCTTGTCGTCGATGACGAACCCGATGTCGGCGCAAGCCTTGCCGAACTGATCGCACGCGAAGGTCATGCGACGCAGTGCACGACCTCGCCGCAAGAGGCGCTGGCAATGCTGGGCAAGACACGGTTCGACGCGATGTTCACCGATCTGCGGATGCCCGGCATGGACGGTGCCGACCTTGCCCGGCAGGCGCTTTTGCTGCAGCCCGGTCTGAAGGGCCGGATCGTCGCGGTCACCGGGGCCATCCTGACAAATCTGGGCTCCATGGCGCCGGGGATGGAGCAGGGGCTGATCCTTCTGGAAAAGCCGTTTTCGACCGAAGAGGTCGCACTTGCCCTGCAAACCCTTGCGGCGGGGAACGCATCCCACGCCCCCTAGGCCGGTCAGGTTGCAATTCTGCCCGGCCGTTCTCGCGTCCCCAAAATAAAATCGCGCCACCCGATCCGTTTTCGGTCGCCGCTTCGTCCTTGGTGTGTCTGTCAGGAAAGGAACCACCGATGACAAGCAAACCCGTAGTGCTGATCAATCTGCTGAAGGTCCGGCCGGGCCAGCAGCAGGCGCTGATCGCGCTTTTGCAGCGCAATATCGAAACCGTCGTCAGCACGCTTGGCGGCTGGCGGGCAAGCCGTCTTATCGCCGGCGGCGACGGCGCAAGCGTCGTCATTCATTCCGAATGGGACACGCCCGAGGCCGTCGCCGCAATGCGCAACGACCCACGCATGAAGGCCTATTTCCCGAAGATTCTGGAAATGGCCAGCTTCGAGTCGGTCATGGGCGAGGCGGTGTTTGGCGACAGCAAGTGACATTCGGGCAGAACCAAACGCGGCCCGCTTGACGGGCGGGTCGCGGATATTCTTACCTCCGGCGTCGGGGACAAGGCCGCAGGCTGATGGGACAGGGGACATGACGACCCAGGAACTGGAAGACCGCCTGAACACGCTTCGGCCGCGGCTGCACCGTTATTGCGCGCGCATGACCGGCTCAACCGTGGATGGCGAGGATATGGTGCAGGACACGCTGCTCAAGGCGCTGCGTGCCAGGGCCGCGGGGACGCAGGTTGACGACCTTGAGCCCTGGCTGCTGCGGATTGCGCATAACACCTGCCTTGATTTCCTGCGCCGCAGGTCGCGCCACAGCACCACCCCCCTTGTCGAGGATGTCGCCGATGCGCCCCTGCCCGAAGGCGAGATCGTCTCGGTCGGGTTCCACAGTTTCCTGCGCCTGCCCGAACTGCAACGCTGCGCCGTCATCCTGAAGGACGTCCTTGGCCATTCGGTCGATGAAGTGGCGGTGATCGCCGGCTGCTCGCCCGCCGCCGCCAAGTCCGCGCTGCAACGCGGCCGCGCGGCCCTGCGCAAACTGGCCGAACTGCCCGAGGATGCCCGGCTGCCCCTGCTGCCGGATGCGCAGCGTCAGAAGATGGCGGCCTATGTCGCCCTGTTCCAGCGCGGTGAATTCGATACGATCCGGAACATGCTGGCCGAGGATGTCAGGCTTGAACTGGTCAACCGGCTGAGGCTTGAGGGTCGCCAGAATGTCGGGCTGTACTTCACCCGCTATGCCGAAGCGACGCAATGGACCTTTGCATTCGGGGCTGTTGATGGGCATCCGGCGATGCTGGTCTTCGACAAGACCGGTGCCATGGAACGCCCCGCGCATTTCGTCCTGATCGACTGGCAGGATGGCAGGATCGCGGCGATCCGCGATTTCCTGTTCGCGCCCTATGGGATCGAAGCCGCCGACTGGGTGCGGCTGGACTGAAGGCCGCCCCGAACGGCGATGCGGCATTGACCTCCGGGGCGGTTTTTCGATCTAGGCGCCGGCCAATTCGACCACCAGTTGCGGCTGGCCGTCCGAGGTGTGGCGATGCGACCGGCCGTGTTCGTCGATCACCGCCCGGATCTGGCGGCGCAGGTTCGAAAAGCTTTCGAATTGCACGACGTCCACCGGCTGGTCAAAGCGGATCTCGATCTGGCGGTGGCTGGCCGGGCCGGACAGGCCGATGACGGTGCCGGAAAACCCCTGCCCCAGATAGCGGCCCCGCACCTGATCGCCGACCGCCAGTTCGGGCGGCGCATTGCCAAGCGCCAGCCGAGCGTGAAGCGTGTTCCAGTCCCTTGCCCCATGCTGGCGCGCGACCAGTTCCAGCGCCTGCGCGTGGCTGATCGCGGTTCCCTGCTCGGAAAGCGCGGCGCGCAGCGCCCTTGCCTGCGCCTTGGCTTCATCGATGGTCATAGCATGCGCCCCCGATGGGCCCGCGCCTTCGGCGCGCCAAGGCGACCGACGCGATCTGGACCGGTTGAAGACGGATTAACTTGTTGGACAGCGTGCCGGACAGACATCGCCCACTCCTCTTGCAGAGGCATTTCAGGATGGATGGGAGCCTGCATTGCCCACCACGCGAAATGCTTCGAGGGTGAGATGTCGTCGTCTTCCGGGCTTCACCGTGACTCGCGTCCGCAGGCGGCAGGTGCCCGGCACCTTGATGCGGCTGGTAACGCGCCGCAGCCCTCGGGTCAAGCCGTCGCGGGCGCAGCATGATGACGGTGCCGGCCAGCCGCAACTTGTCCGGTCCCTCCGCCGCTATCGCGCCAGTTCCGCCGCAGCAAGGGAGGCAATTTCCAGATCCACCCGGACCAGAGGGTCGTTGTCCTGCAGAAACCACGCCGCCGATAATCCGGTCCATGCCAGGATCCACTGCAGCAGGCGGCGCCGATCCATGCGGGCCGCCCCGGCCACCACCTCAAGCCGTTGCTGAAAGCGGCCGGGCAGCGTGGCGACGGGTCGCGTCGGATCGCTCAGGTCGGGATTGGTGAAGATGTTCGCGAAGTCGAAGCCGCGTTCGCCAAACAGCGCGTGCGGATCGATGGCAAGCCAGCCCCGCGGCCCGAAATCAAGCACGTTGTCGTGGTGCAGATCGCCGTGCAGGACGGCCTGATCCCTTGGATCGGCCAGCAGCAACCGCGCGGTTTCAAGGCTGAGGGTCAGGATCCCCCCATGCGCCGCCACAGCGGGCTCAAGGTCGCGGAACCAGTGTGGCAGGGGCACCAGCTCGGGGATCGGGCCGGGTCTTTTGCGATGCAGCCGGGCGGCGGTGGCGCAAAGGATGCGACAGGCCTCGGCATCGTCGCCGCCACGGGCCATCTCGCCTAGGGACCGGCCACCCGTGGCGCGTTCGATCAGCAGCGCGGCTTCGTCGCGCGCGATGATCCGCGCCGCCCCATCGCCACCCCACCACTCCATCAGCGCGGCGCCGCGCCGCTGGTCGGGGTTCGAGGACAGTTTCAGCATCGCGCGGGTGCCGTTCTGCAGCACCGGAAGAAGCCGGGCCGCCGGGGTGGTGATCGGCTGTCCATCCGCGACAAGGTTCCACCGGTCCAGATATGGCTTGAACATCGCGCCCCCTGTCATGCGACCCGCATGTTGGCAAAAGACTTGGCCGGGATTCAAGCCGATGTGGCGGCAGCCCGTTCGGCATATCGCCGGGCCAGGACCGCGCCGACCATGATCTGGATCTGGTTGTACAGCATGATCGGCAGGACGATCATGCCAAAACCGGTCGCCCCCGCGAACAGCACCTGCGCCAAGGGCAACCCCGAAGCCAGGCTTTTCTTTGACCCGCAGAACACGGCCGCGATCTCATCCTCGCGCGACAGGCCCAGGAAGCGCGCGCCTCTGGTGGTGAAGGCGATGACGACCAGAAGGATCGCAAGGCAAAGCGCACAGGCCATGACCAGTCCGCCCAAAGGCAGGACCTGCCAAAGCCCGCCGGTGACGGATTGCGAAAAGGCGGCATAGATGATCAGCACGATGACGCCCTGGTCATAGTTCGACAGCCACCTGCCGTTCCGTTGCAGGGTATTTCCGATCCAGCGATGGGCCAGCTGGCCAAGGCCGAAGGGCAGCAGAAGCTGCAGGCAGACATCGCGCAGGGTCTGGCCCAGATCCATCGCCCCGCTGGCGGCCGAGCCGATCAGAAGGCTCATCAGAAGCGGCGTGAGCAGCAGCCCAAGCACGTTCGACCCCGCCGAGTTGCAGACCGCCGCCGGCACGTTGCCCCGCGCCATCGCCGTATAGGCGATCGACGAGGACACGGCCGAAGGCAGCACCCCCAGATAGACGAAGCCCAGGGCCAGGTCGGCGGGCAGGATCGTCTCTGGCAGCAGGCGCAGCGGCAGGACGATCACCGGAAAGACCACGAAGGTGCTCATCAGGATGAACAGATGCAGCTGCCACTGCTTCAGCCCGTCCAGGATGGTGCGCGGCGACAGCGCCGCCCCGTGCAGGAAGAACAGCATCGCAACCGCAGCCGTCCCAAGGCCATCGACGACACCCGCCGCCCGTCCCGTGGCGGGGGCCAGCGTGGCCAGCACAACCGCGCCGATCATCAACATCAGGAACGGATCCAGTTTCTTCACGGCGGCGACCTCCTTCGGTGGACACAAAGCTTGCACGGCGATGCGCCAGCCTTATGAGAGGAATGGATTGGTCTGCAAATTGGTCTGTTCATGAACGAAATCCCGGCTTCCCGCCGCAATCATGCCGAAGTCACCGCGACATTGCGGGGCTGGATCGAGGCCGGGCGCTGGCAGCCGCAAGAAGCCCTGCCGCCCGAACGCGCGCTGGCAGTCGAGCTTGCCTGCAGCCGTGAAACCCTGCGCCGCGCATTGCACACCCTCAGCGCCGAGGGGCAGATCTGGCGCCATCAGGGCAAGGGCACCTTTCTTGGACCCGGCGCCGCCGACCGGACATTGCCCTTGAAGGTGCTGATCGAAAGCGCCTCGACCCATGATCTGATCGAGGCGCGGCTGGTCTTTGAACCGGCCCTTGCCGCGGCGGCGGCGCTGGCCGCAAAGGACAGCGACATCAGCCGGATGCGCGAACTGGCCACCGAGACCGGGACAGCGGCGAACTGGCGGGATTACGAGCGTCTGGATGACGCATTCCACAGGTCGATCGCACAGGCCAGCGCCAACGCGCTGCTGATCGGGCTTTACACCAACCTGGTCGCCATGCGCGGACGCGCGCACTGGCAAAGGCACCATGACGCGGTCTATCGCAAGGCGCAGAAGCTGGAATACGCCACCGCCCAAAGGGCGCTGCACCTGGCCATCGTCGAGGCCATCGCAGCCCGCGACCAGACCGCGGCGCATCGGGCCATGACCGAACACCTGACCGCGATCCGCAGGCTTTTGCGGGAAGCAGAGGATGGGTTGCGGTCAGGCCGCGCCTGATCCCTGGCCGGGCGGGACGGAAATGTCCTCGTGCAGGCAAAGGATGTTTCCCTCGGTATCGTTGAACCATGCCGCTTTTTCGGAACCCAGAACGCAGACATGGCCCTCGGTCTTGAAGCCCGGAAGGTCATAATCGGAAAACACCACGCCACGGCCTTCCAGCTGATCGATCGACGACCGAATGTCCTCGACCCGGAAGCTTAGCGCGGTGTGTTCGGCCTTGGTGCCCTCGTCCCTGGGGAAAAGCGCGATCTCGGTGCCGCCGCAGCGATAAACCACCTTGCCGTCCGGGCGCGCCTGACCCGCCGGCAGGGCCAGCAGCCGTTCATAGAAATCCCGCGCCCGGGCAAGATCCCGGACCGGCAGCATCACGGTGACCTGACTGCTTTCCAGTTGCATGGCCTTGCCCGCCTTGGACCGTCGCCAACGATCTTACGCCGGGAACTGATTCCAGACCAGCGCCGTCAGGGGGCATTCCCCGGCGCGCAGGATAAAGGACCGGGGGATTTGCGCCCCGGCCCCTTGCCCTTCGCGTCCGTCATGCAAGCCGATCAGCCGCCAGCCCCTTCCGAGTCCGAGCCGCCGTCGCTGCCCGATCCTCCGTCGCTGGAGCCGCCGTCGCTGGACCCACCGTCGCTGGAGCCGCCATCACTACCCGAGCCGCTGTCGCTGCCCGAACCACTGTCGCTACCGGAATCGGTGCCGCCGCCCGTATCGGTGCCGGTGCCGCCGTCATCGGTGCCACCACCGTCCATGCCGCCATCGTCCGATCCGGTTCCGCCATCATCGGTTCCACCGTCGGTCGCGCCATCATCGTCGGTATCGTCACCCGGCGTCGCACCCGCCCCCGGGTCCACGGCCGAGGGGCTGGCGGCATCATCGGTGCCGTTCGCCTTCTGGTCCTCTTCGCCCAGAATACGCTCGCCATTCACCTTGATCAGGCGGCCCTCGACAAGGTTATAGACCAGGTTGATGTCATTGTTGTCGCGTGTCGCGGTGATGGTCATCAACGAGCCTTCGCGCAGAATATGGATATTCTGGAAGCCCTGCGCGACAAGCGTGCTCGCGATGTTTTCGTCGTTCATGGATTGATTGAAGGCCGGATATTCCGAAATCACCTGAGTCGCGACGGGCGGAACGCCCTTCGCCTCGGTGGCGGCTTGCGGCACCACCGTCGTCTGGCCATTTCCGGTCACGACTTCCGCGGCGGCCTGGGCCATTGCATAGCTGCTTGCTCCAGCCGTCAGAACAACCGCGGTCAGCATCCCTTTCACAAACATGTCGCCACTCCCATACACTTTGCGACCGCTCAACGCCGTCTTGGGGCCGCGGGTTCTGGCATGTAACGGGAACGTCAATTGACGGCATCCGCGGGGCGATTGCGGATCGCGCCCGGTTCGGAGGGTCCGGGACGGATTTCGCGGCACGTCCGACCGCCGATGACGCCGCCTGCCGGTCCCGCTATCGCAGCGGCAGGCGCGACAGGATATCCACGATGACCGCGGCATAGGCGCCATCGGGATCAAGGTCGGGATCGAACACGGTCAGGGTCATTCCGATGCAGCCCGGTTCCGCCACGCACCGGCCAAGAACATGGACGACCTCATCGACGTCCAGGCCCGGAGAGCCGGGCGAATCCACCGCGGGCATGATCCTTTGGTCAAGGACATCGACATCGAAATGGACCCAGAACCCCCGGCCCGGCAGCCTGTCCAGGGTCTGGCGGATCCTGTCGACGACGGCGGGCATGCCGATCCGCTTCGCCTCGAATATGTCCAGGCGCTCGATCTCGGTCAGGTTCACGTCGGGCCAGGCGAAGTCGGGATCCCGGCTTTCCCTTTCCCCCAGCTGGACCACGTTCCGGTCCTGAACCAGCGGACCGGTTACGCCCGGCCAATCGGTCATCAGCGCCTCGCCGCGCCCGGTGGCCAGGGCAAGGTCCATCCCGGCGACCGCGCCCAGCCCCAAGGCCGGATCGTAATTGCCGGGATGGCGGAAATCGCTGTGGCCGTCGACATGCACCAGCGACAGCTGCCCGTGCCGCCGCGCCCCGGCCAGCGCGCCCAGAAGGACCGAGCAATCGCCCCCGACCACCAGCGCAAACCGGCCGTCCTGCACCGCCCGGTCGACCTCATCGGCCAGCGCAAGGTTGAAGCGGCGCATTTGGGGGCCATTCCTCAGCCGCGTTCCCGGCTGTGCCGCCGCCGAGTAATCGGGGCGCGCAAGTTCGACGATCCCGCCGGGATCGGTGGCGCTTTCCAGCCCCGCAGCCATAAGGGCGGCGGGCGCGCGCCACGCACCGGGTTCGTGGCCGGGCCGCAGCGGCCGCAGGCCAAGGTTCGAAGGCGCAAGGATGATCCGCATCCGGCAGTCCTGCTTGGGGTCTTGTCGCCCGCAAGGTTAGACAGGTTTCCCGACCTTGTCCGCTTCGATCGCTTGGCCCGGACGGACACGCAAAACCGGCATGCCCGCGCCGCGTGGCGGAAAAGTCGCGGTCGGGGCGCGGCACCGCGCCATCCGGTCATTCCCCTGTTGAGCGGGGCCGTGTCACGCTTCACCCTGAAAGCACCCACGGACCACGAGGATGACGGACTTGCGATTGACCGCGCTCGCCCTCTCGATCGGCCTTGTCGCCTCTGCCGCTGCCGCGCAGGAGGCCCCGGCCGGTCCCGACCGGAACTTCTTCGTTTTCACCGGCCGCATGCTGGACGCCGATATGGGGGAAAGCGTCAACGTGATCGGTGCCGACTACGAGGACAATTACATCACGGGGCTGGGCGTCCAGAGCTTTTTCCTGCATTCGCGCCGGACCAGCGTCGGATATGAACTGGGCATCGCCACGCGCTATGGCGAGGATCGCACGACCGAGGCCTGGGGTGGGCTGGTGGCGCGGATCGACAATTGGCAACTGGCCCGCAACATCTTTCTTTCGCCCTCGATCGTCTTCGGGCTCAGCTATGTCGATGCCGCCCATGCCGGGCGCGAACAGCGGCTTGAGGCCGAATATGACGGGGACGCGCAGCTGGTATTCTATCTCAGCCCAGAGCTGGATTTCAAAGTGTCGCCGGAATCCCGCTACAGCTTCTTCTGGCGGCTTCACCATCGCTCGGGCGCGTGGAAGACCCTGGGCGACATGAAGGGCGCGTCGAACGCCAATGTCTTTGGCCTGCGCGTCAGGTTCTGACCATCCGGCCCTACAACGGGGGAATACATGATCGAAGCCGCCGCCGACGTGATCGACGTCCTTGCCTTCCTGATCCTCGTCTGGGGGATCATCCTGTCCGTGATCATGTCGATGCGCACCTTTGCCGAGGCGCAGGGCCATTGGATGGACCGGCTGGTCGGCCCCACCCTAATCAGGTTCCGCCTGACGCTGGGGCGGTGGATGCTGACCGGGCTGGAGGTTCTGATCATCTCGGACATCCTGCATTCGATCGTGCACCGGACGCTCAGCGAGGTCGGCATCCTGATGGTCATCGTCGTGATCCGGGTTGCCATGGCCTATTTCCTGGACATGGAGCTGTCCCGGATCGAACAGCAGATCAGCCACCGGGACCAGGATCACCCCTGATCGCCGCCCTGCCGCGACCGCCGCGCCGCAGCCTCGCGCCGCCGCCCGTCCCAGGCCAGCAGCGTTGGCGTCAGGCACGAAGTGATGATCGTGCCGACGATCAGCCCGCCGACGATGGTTGTCGACAGCTGCACCCAGAACTGCCCCGAGGGCGCGCCGAAATACGCGTCGCGGTCGAAGAAATCGACGGTCAGCCCGATCGCCATCGGGATCAGCCCGGTGATCGTGGTAAAGGCCGTCAGCAGTATCGGACGCAGCCGTTCGCGCGCCGCGCGCAGGGCCGCGCTGTCGGGATCAAGCCCCTGGGCGCGCAATTCGTTATAGGCGTCGATCAGGATGATGTTGTTGTTCAGCACGACGCCCGCCAGCGCCATGACCCCCATGCCGCCCATCACCATCGAGAACGGCGCCTGCGTGACGATCAGCATGATCAGCACGCCGGGGATCGAGCAGACGATGGCCGACAGCACCAGAAAGCTTTGCAGGAAGCTGTTCAGTTGGGTCAGCATGACCATGAACATCAGGAAAAGTGCAGCGACGAAGGCCACCACAAGGAAGCGCAGGGTGTCCTGCTGATCCTCGATCTCGCCGCGGAAACGCCAGTCGACGGCGCCAAGACCGACCCCGTCCAGACGCTCTTGCAGGCGCTGAAGCTCTTCGGCCAGCCCGCGACCCGGCGCGAGCCCGGCCGAGATGTTCTGCACGATCCGGCCGCCCGAATATTTCACGATGGCTGGCGCCTCGGAGGGCACGATCGTGGCGAAATTCGAAACCGGGATCATGCCCATCGGGGTCAGGACGCGCAGCGCGCTGAGTTCGGTGAAATTGCGGTCCTGCAGGGGATAGCGCAGGACGATGTCGACCTCGTCATCGACATCGGGCGGCAGGTATGACCCAAGGATGACGCCATTCGTCATCAACCTGACCGCGTTGCCAAGCGTGGCGACATCCGCCCCGTAATGGGCGGCCCGGGCGCGGTCGATGACCAGCCGCGCCTCGACCCCCGGCACCGGGACGTCGCTGGAAATATCGGTGAAGCCGCCCAGTTCCTCCATGAGGTGGGTGACGATGCTTGCGGCCGCGGGCAAGGCCGCAAGGTCGTCCGAGGACAGCTCAAGCTCGACCGGGCGCGAGGATACCGGACCCGTGCGCTGTTCCTGGATCTGCACGCCAACACCGGGGACCGATGCGGCCTTTGCCTCAAGCTCATTCAGGATTTCCCTTGCGGGCCTGCGGCTGCGCCAGTCCACCAGATCAAGCTGGATGGTGCCAATGACGTCGGGATCGACATTCGCGGCAAGCCGCCCCTCGACCGTGCCGATGGTCCGCGCGTAGGACAGCTCGATCCCCTCGGTCCCGGCCACCGCGCGTTCGACCAGACGGACAAGGCGGTCCGCCTCGAACACGGACAGGTTGCCATCGGCGCGGATCTGGATCTGGGCGCGCTCGGCCTCGATCGCGGGAAAGAACTCGACGCCGGGACCAAGCCGCCCATAGGCCAGGAACGACGCCACCAGAACCGCGACGGTCAGCACCACGGTTCGCAGGGGATGGCGCAGGGTGCGCGACAGGATCGTGTCGTAAAAGGCGGGAACGCTGATTTCGGCCTGCGCGGATGCGGTGGCGCTGCCCTTGCCCCTGCCCTTGCCGGCGATCAGCCCGCCGATTACCGGGACAAAGACCAGCGCGACGACCAGCGACATGATCAGGGTGACAAGCACGGTCGCCGGCAGGAACATCATGAAGCGACCGGCGGTGCCGGGCCAGAACAGCAGCGGAAAGAACACGGCAAGCGAGGTGGCGATGGCCGCGATGACCGGCCAGGCCATGCGGGACGCAGCCTCGCGATAGGCGTCGGGTCCGGACATGCCCTGGGATTGCAGGCGCTCGGCCTTTTCGACGACCACCATCGTGCCGTCGACCAGCATCCCGATGACAAGGATCAGGCCGAACAGCACGATGATGTTCAGCGTGAAGCCCATCAGATAGATGACAAGGATCCCGCCGAAGAACGCACTGGGGATCGATATGCCGATCATCAACGAAGGCTTCAGCCCCAAAATCAGGATGGTCGGCAGCATCACCATGATCACGGCAAGGATCACGCCGTTTTCAAGGTCGCCCAGCATGCTGGCGATGTCCTCGGCCTGGTTCTGCATGACATGGATTTGCAGGGCCAGCGGCATATGGGCCTTTTCCTCGGCCAGCACGGCCTGCACCGCGGCCACGGTTTCCAGGATATTGGCGTTCGTGCTGCGGGTGATGTCGATGGCGACGGTGGGCTCTCCCCCGATCCGGGCGAAGCTGGTCGGGTCGCGGAAGGTCTGGCGCACCTCGGCCACGTCCTGAATGCGGACCACCGTATCGGGGGTGACGACCACCGGCATGACCAGGACATCGGCCAGCGACCGCACCATGCCGGGGATCGACGCCCCGATCCGGCCCGCGCCGGTATCGAAAGACCCGGCGGGAACAAGCTGGTTGTTGCTTTGCACGGCGCGGGCAAGGTCGGGGGCCGAGATGCCATAGGATTGCATGGCCAACGGGTCGGCATTGACCTCAAGCAGATCCTCGCGATCGCCGGAAAGCTGGGCTTCCAGAACCCCCGGAACGGATTCGATGCGCTGCGCCAGATCGCGGCCAAGCCGGATCAGGTCGCGTTCCGGGATGGGACCGGACAGGCCCACGGTCAGGATCGGGAAAAGCGACAGGTCGATCTCGCTGACCACGGGCGCATTGGCTCCGACGGGAAGATCCGGGACCGCACGATCGACCTCGTCGCGTACATCCGTCAATGCCGTGGCCTGATCGTGCCCCGGCTCGAACTCCAGCCGCAGGTTGGCAAAGCCGTCGCCCGCCTGGCCGGTCAGCCTGCGCAGGCCCGAGATCGCCTGCAAGCGCCGCTCCAGCGGTTCGATCAGCAGCCGCGCGCTGTCCTCGGCAGAGATGCCGGGATAGGTGACGCTGACCGAAAAGAACGGGATCTCGATCGTCGGCGTCGATTCCTTCGGAATCGCTGCATAGGCGAAGATCCCGGCAAACAGCAGAAGAAAGAACAGCAGGACCGTCGTCCGCGCCCTGGCGAATGCCGCCGCGATCAGCGCATTCATGGGGCCTGCTCCTGCGGGCCTGCATCGACCTCGATGATGCCCGGCGCTTGCGGGGCTTCGGGCAGGCTGAATTCGGGCGGCGTCTCGCGGACCTCGACCTCTTCGCCTTCGGCGATGGCGCCGTGGCTGATCGTTACCAGATGCTCGCGCGCGTCAAGGCCACCCACCCAGACGCCCGCCGCATCGGCCGCGACGAACCCGACCGGGCGGAACAGAATGCGGTTGTCGTCGCCCACCGCCAGCACGCCCGTCCGGCCATGCTGGTCAAGACGCACCAGCGAGGCCGAGATGTAATGCGCCGGAACGGTTTCAGCGATCAGCGTCACCTCGGCGCTGATGCCGGCGGGAATGGCGGCGTCGGGATTTGGAATCTCGATTTCCACCCGGAAGGTGCGGGTGGCCGCATCCGCGACCGGAGCGACGAAGCTGACCTTGCCCTGATGGACCTTGCCGCCGATGACCCCGACGCGGGCGGCCATTCCGGGGCGCACGTTCGCGATTTCGGACTGCTGGACCTGGACGATCGCCAGCAGCGGATCGTTGTTGACGATCTCCAGCACCTCGCCGCCGCGCGCGACAAAGCTGCCCGCCTCAACGATCAGGCGGCTGACCGTGCCGTCGAACGGCGCCTGCAAGGTCGTGTTCTCGATATCGATCTCGACCGCCTGCAGCGCGGCGCGCGCCGCCTCCAGCTCGGCCTGCCGGGCCTGCGCCTCAAGGTTGGATCGCACGCCGCGATTGGCAAGCTGCTCGGACGCCTCGGCATTGCGCTGGACCGAGGCCAGGTTGGCCTGGGCCTGGGCAATCCGCGCGGGGCGGTCATCCATGCTGAGCTGGCCAAGCGCGTCGCCCGCATGGACCCTGGTTCCCTGTGCCACGATGTCCTGCAGCTGGCCTTCGGTCCGCGCCCGCAGGATGACGCTGTTGCGCGGCTGCAGGGCCCCGTAAAGGAAAAGCGTCCTGTCGACGGATCGCGCCTCGCTCCAGCTTGCGGCGACGACCGGCACCCGGCTTTGCGGCGCGGCCATCTGCTCGGGGGTCCTGCCGATCATGCCACTGCCGATCCAAAGGACGATCAGAATGACGATTGCGGCAAAAACCAGAACTGCGGGGGTAAAGGCGCGACGCTGCATCCGTCCCTACTTTCTCAAAAAATCCAGAAAATGTCTGTGATCATTTGCCCTTTCCCGATTGTTGGCAGCTTGGAACAGGCCTCGCAACCTGAAACAATCGGAATTGGCCGGAAAGGTTGGGGCCGTGACTTTGACCTTGTGCGCGCGAATGGAACCAGCGCCGCAAGCAGCCGCCAATTGCAGTGCCGGGGGCAATGCCCCCGGAATGGGTCGATCAGGCAGGCGACCTTGGCAGGGCGTTCGTCCGGCTGACGCCCCTGAGCCGGTCGATCGTGTTGACGAATTTCCGCGAGGACCAGGCATAAAGATGGCTGAGAACCACGCCCACGATCAGCGAGGAAATCAGCGCCAGCCAGGGTTTCTCCACGCCAAATATCTTTCGGACCACGGAAATCATTACGTAATGGGTCAGATAGATGAACAACGACGCCCCGGCGATTTCCGCCACCAGAACCTTGACCGGCGCAGGCACCACAAGGGACTGAACGAACAGCACCATGACGCAGCCCCCGGCAACGTAGAACCCGGCCGAGGTCATGCCCCATTTCATCAGGATCGCCACCGTCGCGACGACCATGGCAAACAGCCGGGTGCGCCCGTCCTTTGCGGTCGCCAGCACCACGCCCAGGGCAAAGATCCAGGCATAATTCCAGGGCGAGCGGTGGTAATTGTAGTCACCGTTCCAGAAGAACTCGATAACCTGATCCAGCGCCGCAGCCGTCAGAAGCAGGCCGATCGCGCTGAGCATGGGCCGCAGCCTGAACATTTCCCGCACTTTAGCGATCGAGAACAGGATCGCCATGATGACCAGGATCTGGACGTAGAACTCGACGAAATACAGCAGGAAACCCTTGAGCTGATGCGGATCGAGATAGTTCGAGATCAGAAGCAGGGGCAGGATCTCGAACCGGTGCGTCGCCACCTGCAGGAAGGCGACCATCAGCACGGTCGGGATCGCCACATATCTGATGGTTCCGCGCAGGGTCTTGACGCTGCCGCTGCGAATGATCTCGGGCAATTGGAAGCGCGCGACCGAATACCCGGCCAGCAGGACCAGGAAATAGGCCGCGCCCCAGTTCTTGCTGTAGACAAAGGCATTGGTGTGCAGGGCGACGATGCAGACGATGAAAAAGGCCCGCGTCAGGGTCGCCGATTCAAGGCGACGCCAGGCCGTTTTTTGCGCCTGCCCCAGCCCTTGCTGCAATTGCGACACGCTGAGCTTGGCCCAGTCATCCGGCAAGGGGCCGAAGCGCTGCTCGAAGCTCAGCGAAAACTGGATGTAAAGAAGGGAATCCCCGCCCAGGGATTCGAACGAATCCTCGGGTGTGATGGTCTGGCCGACGAATTCGCGCCGGAACAGGGACAGCACGTCCCGGATCTCGGTCGCCTTTGCCGGCGCCCGGTCAGGGGCGGCCGGCTGCTGCGACAGGAACTGATCGGCCAGCACGCGCCTTTGCACCTTGCCGGTGCCCGTGACGGGAATGGCGCCGACGGCCGTGACATGCAGGGCGCTGCCCGCGGCCACGCCCATGCCGTGCAGGGCGGCGATAGCGCGGTCCCGGACCGGCGCGACCTGGGCGGCATCGCCCCGAACCGCGACCAGAATGCCGTCGCCGCGCTGCGCATCGGGAACCTTCGCGACCGCAATCTGCGTACCCGGCTCCAGCCCCGTGCGGATCTGTTCCTCAAGCTGGTCGGGAGAGATCTTCACGCCGCCGCAATTGATCAGGTCATCGGCCCGGCCATCGAAAAACAGGTGGCCGTCCCGCATGTGCCCAAGGTCGTTCGTCTGCAACCATCCCTGGGCGTCCTGCAGGTCGTGCAGGCCGTCGGCATCGATGCGGGATTTCGCGACATGGGGCCCGCGGATCCGGATCCGACCGTCGGGACCAAGCCCGATTTCGCTGCGACCCACCGGTTGTCCGACCGAGGTCAGCAGATCCTCGGGCGCGTCCGAGACCTGCAGGAAGGTGCTGCGCGATGCCTCTGTCAGCCCATAATGCTGCACGATGCGGGCATTGGGGAACATCTGACGGATGCGCCGCTTTTCATCCGCGGTCATGTGCTGAGAGCCGATTTCCATCCAGCGCAGCTGCCCGCCTTCGGCCCCGATCAGGCCGGGCGCGTCCAGCAGGATGCGCAGAAGCGTCGGCACGGCGGACAGCGCATTGACCTGACCCGCGGCCAGCATCCGCGAAAGCTCCAGCGGGTCGAAGCCGCGCGTGGGCATATAGGTCTGCCCGCCCACCGCGCTGACCGCGCGATAGCGGGCCATGCCGAAGCTGAAGGTCGCCGGAACCCCGACATATTCCCGGATCTCGGCCGTCATCTGCATTTCATCGATGATCCGCGACGCGGCATCGGCCAGGTTCGCGTAGGTCAGCAGGATGCCCTTGGGCTTGCCCTCGGTCCCCGAGGTATAGCTGACCTGCGCGGGCAGATCGTCATGGATCAGGGAATGGCGGGCGGTATACCAGCCCGACCGATCTTCCGGGTTGATGCAGCGATCGATGTCGATGCCGGCAAGCGTCGCGGCCTCGGCCTCGTCCGTCACCATGACCAGCGGGCGACGGGCTTCGTTCAGGACGAACATCGTCTCGATAAAGGCGAGCGAATTCTTGCGGACCACCGCGGTCGCGTCGAGCGTCTTGAAACTCATGGGACTAAGTAAATCCATCACTTGGTAACACCGCATTCAGTAATATGAGCCCCAATTCAGCCCACCACGTCCCGCACAGGGAATCACCCAAACATTCGATTTGGAACTTTCGACCCCCTCTTTTATTCCACAAGAAGGGGTTGGATCAATTTCCATGCGCAATGCCCCCTGTTGCAGAAAAGTCGCTTCTGTCCTTGCGGGGGACGTGTTGATGTTTTTAAGGCGCGACAGGAAAACCACCCGGCGAAAGCCGAGCGGCCAATACTCCCGCAGGTATATCGGGTGGGGGCGCCGCGTTCATTCGCGAAGCGTATTGGCGGAAACATAAGCGGTGCAGGCGACAGGGCTTTTCAGGAAACCGCGATCCCCCGCGCTGTCGGCCGCTCAGGATCCCTGCGTGTCGGGGCCATGAAAGAAATTGGCCGTCGCCCCGCCGTCGATCAGGAAATCGCTGCCGGTGATATAGCCGCCCTCCGGGCCCGCGATCAGTGCGGCAAGCGCCGCGATCTCGTCCGGGGTTCCGGCGCGCCCTGCAGGGTTCCGGGCCAGCATGTCTCGGTAAAAGGCGGCGCGCTCTCCGTTCAGCTCGTCCCAGGCCAGCGGGGTGATGACGATGCCGGGACTGATCGCGTTCACGCGTGCGCCCCGCCTGCCCCAGCGCGGCGCCTGACCCCGCACGCGCAGGGAATTGCAGCGCTTCGAGATCTGATAGGCCAGCAGCGTGTCGTCGATTTCCCTCACGAAAGGCAGATCAAGCAACGCCTCGGCCGGGGTGGTGGCAAGCTGGCGGTCCTGTTCGGGCGTCAGCGCGGGCAGGCGGTGGCCGGATTGCGACGAGATCACGATGGCCGAGCCGCCGCTGGCGATCACCTCGCCGAATTCCTCAAGCAGCATGGCCGTTCCATACAGATCGACCTTCAGGATCGTCGCCACAGGGGCCTGGCTGGGCGAGACGCCCGCCGCCTGCACCAGCAGCTTCACATCCCCAAGCCCGGTCGCGGTCCGGATCAGCGCCCGGACCGAGTCCCGGTCCGAGACGTCGACCGTGGTGGCCGTGGTGGCGAAGCCCGCCAGTTCCAGCACCCTTGCGGCCTGTTCGGCATTGTCCCGCTTCAGGTCCGCCAGCACGACATGGCGGCCGCTGCTGACGCGCCGGGCAATGGCCTGCCCGATCGCGCCCGCACCGACGACAACCGTGACATCCGTCATGCCGTGCCCCGGTTCTTCACAGGATCACGCATCGACGCGCAGCATGGTCTTGATGGCGCGGCGTTCATCCATGGCCTTGTAGCCTTCGGCGACCTGCTCGATGGGCAGGACCAGATCGAAGACCCGGCCGGGCTGGATCCTGCCCTGCAGGACGCGATCCATCAGGTCGGGCAGGAAGCGGCGCACCGGGGCCGGCCCGCCCAGCATCCGCTGCTGGTTGAAGAACAACTTCTGCCCGTCCAGGTTGACGCCATGCGGGACGCCGACATAGCCGATGGTGCCGCCGGGACGGCAGATGCCCATGGCCTGCTGCATCGACTGTTCCATGCCGACGCATTCCAGCACCGATTCCGCGCCGATCCCGTTCGTCATGTCCATGATGCGGGCGATACCGTCCTCGCCCCGCTCCTCGACGATCTCGGTCGCGCCAAAGTCGCGGGCCAGCTTCTGGCGGTCGGGGTGGCGGCTCATGGCGATGATGCGGGCCGCGCCCATCTGCGATGCGGCCAGGACGCCCATCAGTCCGACCGCGCCATCCCCCACCACGACAACGGTGCCCCCTTCGCGGACGCCTGCGGCATCGGCGGCATACCAGCCGGTGCCCAGCACGTCCGAGACCGCCAGCATATGCGGGATCATGTCCGCATCCGGCATCTCGGCCGTGGCGACCAGGGTGCCGTCGGCCAGCGGCACGCGGGCATAGGGCGCTTGCGCGCCGGACATGAATTCCCGCTGCTGGCACGAGGACTGGAACCCGAACTGGCAATGCGGGCAGGTATTGTCGGACAGGCAGAACGAGCCGACGACGAACTGCCCCGGTCGGATCGTACGGACATCCGCGCCGACCTCGACCACGGTGCCGCAATATTCATGACCCATATGCGCCGGGCCATTCTGCGGCTGAAGCCCGCGATAGGGCCACAGGTCAGACCCGCAGATGCAGGTGGCCGACAGCTTGATGATCGCGTCGGTCGGCTTCAGGATCGAGGGGTCCTCGACCCGCTCATAGCGGACGTCGCCGGGGCCGTGCATGACGGTTGCGTACATGATCTGTCCTTTCGTAAGGGTTCAGGCGCGGTAATCCGCATCGGTGACGTGATCCATCCAGGTGACGACCTGGCCGTCCTTGACCTCCTGGATCGCGACATGGCTCATGCCGGCATCGGGTGCGGCGCCGTGCCAGTGACGTTCATCCGGGGCGAACCAGACGACGTCGCCCTGACGGATCTCTTCGATCGGGCCACCCTCGCGCTGAACAAGGCCGCGCCCGAAGGTCACGATCAGCGTCTGGCCCAGCGGATGCGTGTGCCATGCGGTGCGCGCGCCCGGATCAAAGGTCACATGCGCGCCCTGCACCCGGTCGGGCGCTGCGGGGTTGAACAGCGGGTCGATGCGGACCTTTCCGGTGAACCAGTCAGCCGGTCCCGCGCCCGATGGCCTGCTGCCCGCACGAAAGATTTCCATGATGCTCTCCTGTGATGGTCGTTGCCGGATGGTCGCCGCGATGATCGGGCGCTACCGCTGGGGGCGCGCGGGAAACCTTGCGCCGAAACCCGGTCATCGTCTGCGCCATTCGCTTGCCGCGCAATATAGGTGGTGCCGCGCCAGGGATTAAATGCTAGATCCGCAACACACTCATATCTGGATAATATGAATGCGACGCGACGAGATGAGCGACCTGATGGCTTTCCTGGCCGTAGCCGAGGAGCGCAGCTTCACCCGCGCCGCGGCCCGGCTGGGCACCTCGCAAAGCGCGGTCAGCGCCGTGGTGCGCCGGCTGGAGGAACGGCTGGACGTGCGGCTTTTGACCCGGACGACACGCGCCGTCTCGCCGACCGAGGCGGGCATCCGGCTGGTCGACACGCTGCGCCCCGCCTTCGACGGGATCGAGGCGCAGTTGGCGGCGCTGGACGACATGCGCAGCAAGCCATCGGGGACGATCCGCATCACCGCCAGCCGGGCCCCGGCACGCCAGATCGTGATGCCGGTCGTCAGCCGCCTGATGGCCGCCCATCCCGATGTCCGAATCGAGATCGCCGTGGATTCCCGCTTCGTCGACATCGCGAAGGAAGGCTTCGACGCCGGTATCCGGCTGGGCGAAAGTCTGGACCGGGACATGATCGGGGTGCGGATATCGCCGGACATGCAGATGGTGGTTGCCGGATCGCCGGATTATTTCCGCGACCATCCGATCCCCGACACGCCGCAGGATCTGGCCGGACACAGCTGCATCAACCTGCGGCTGCCGACGCTGGGCGGGCTTTACGCGTGGGAGTTCGAAAAGGACGGCCGCCCGTTGAACGTGCGGGTGGACGGGCAATTCACCAGCAGCGATCCCGATCTGGTGGTTCAGGCAGCGCTGGCCGGGCGCGGGCTGGCCTGCCTGCCCTCGGATCACCTTGACCCGCATGTCCGGGCGGGAAGGCTGGTGCGCGTGCTGGCGGACTGGTGTCCGCCCTTTGCCGGCTACTATCTTTACTATCCCAGCCGCCGGCAGGTCACCTCGGCCTTTCGCCTGCTGATCGACGCCCTGCGGTGGCGGGATTAGGGGGCGCCCGCTTCAAGTGGCTCATGCGGGATGGGGTGAAGCGAGCGCTGCCGATTTGCCCCCCTTACCAGCGTCGAAAGCCTTTGTCAGTCCGCGCCAGACGTCGGCGCTGCTTCAATATATCCGTGATACACGCGTGTTTTGCGGATCACTTACGTCACCGGTTTCAGCCCGGGCCAAGCCGTCCGGCGATGCGCAGGGCGTTGCCTTCGATCAGGTCGCGGACATGCTCGACCATCGGGCGGCTGGCAGCTGAGTTTTCGCTGACGGCGCGGGCGACTGGATGGCCGTGGTGGACGATGCCGTCGACCAGTTCCTGCACGCGAAGACGCAGTTGGCGAGGATTGAATCCCGCGCTTTCGGCGATGGCATCCCAGTGGCGGCGCGCGATATCGCCCGGCTTGCGCTTGCGCCCCGCAAGGTTCTGGGCGTGATACTGGTTGACGTGATCCCAGCCCAGCACGGTCGAGACGTCGTAAAGCGGCGCCAGCCGCGGCGTGCCGTCCAGCAGCAGCGAATAATTCTTGGCATGGGCGTCGGTATTGGCGACCAGGATGTTGAAGATCACCTGATCCAGCAGCCGCGCACGCCCTGCCCCGCCCAGCCCTGCATCCGCGCCGAATGCCGCGCGCCAATCCGGGCCGCCGGTGGTCAGCAGATCGGACAGCGACGGACCGGGCAGCGTGCCGCGTTCGTATTTGCGTTCCGGGGGGATGGCGCGGATCTGGGCCAGATCCTCTTGATGCAGGCGGCGGATGGTGCCGTCGGCGCGCAGCGCGCGATCATAGCGCGCCACGATCAGGGCGGTTCGCCCACCCGCACGTGCGATCAAGGCCGGGGCGGCGGGAATGCCGATGGCCTGGGCAAGCGCAAGGCAATAAGCCTCATTCTCGACAATTCCCGGGAGGTTGGGGTTGTCGGGCTTGATGATGACGGTCGAGGGCGCGCCATCGCGCGGAATGACCAACTGGTCGCCGGATTCCGGCAGGCCCAGTCTGGGGCGTCCGTCCCCGTCCAGCACCGCCAGCGCAGATTTCTGCTGCCCGCCGGCCAGGGACAGGCGGACGCCGTCCTCTCCGATCAAGAAGGGGCGTTGGCGCAGGTCCTCGAAATGGCGGGCCAGGGCCTGTTCGGGATCGTCGCTGCGATAATGCCGGGTCAGCGGCAGCCAATCCCAGGCCGCGCGCAGCGACGGCGCGCCAAAGGACAATGCCCCGGCCGTGTCCCCGCCGATCTCGCGCAGGATCGCGACGGTATCGCCCTGCGCGACGCCCAGCCGGCGGGCCAGCGTGGCAAGCTGCCCCTCTTCTGGCAGCAGGTTCGCGATCCAGGGATGGACGCGGTCTGGCGCGTGGTCACGGCGCGACAGGGGCATCGTCAGCGACAGGGGAAAGGCCCCCCTTGCCGCCTGCCAGCGGGGATCATAGGCAAAGGAGACCGCCCCCTGCCCGTCCACCACCAGATCACCCACCTGGAATCGATCATAGAAGACCGGGATCTTCACAGCGCGTCGTCCAGGTCATAGCCTTCGCCGCTGTCCGACCGGGCCGGCAGTGCGGTGATTGCAGCCGAATCGATGCCCAGGGCGTCGAAGACCCGCTGATACGAGGAAAGTCGCGTGTCCCGGGTCGCGTTTTCCAGATCGGACAGCGTCGCCAGCGCCACCCCGCTGAGACGCGACAGGTCGACCAGTCGCAATCCCTGCGCCCGACGCGTGTCGCGGATCAGCCCACCCAGTCTTTGTGCCAGCATGTTTGTCATCGCGCCCGTTTCCGACATGTTAGAAATGGCGCTTCTTTGGCGCGAAATCAAGTCACTTTCCAATATATTGGAAATTCGTGACCGCTGAAGACCAACGCATGGTTGATTACAACATATTGGAAAACAGGCTCGCCACGATCAGGATCAAAGCGAAAAAAGCTTGCGAGTCGAATGACCTTGGGCAATATTCACGAAAATTACCATCCAAACGACAAAAAGCGTGAACACGCGGAGCGGGCAGATGACGACAGACCTATTCGCCGAGGACCTCAACTCGGTCATCAGGCAGCATTCCGAGACCCTTGCCAAGCAGCTTTATGCGCAGCGCGAATCGCTGTTCCCTCCGGATGCGAAAAAGCAGATGCGCAAGTTCACCTCGGGCGAGGCTGCGGCGCTGCTGGGTGTAAATGACAGCTATCTGCGCAAGCTGCATCTGGACGGCAAAGGGCCGTCACCCGAAACCACCGCGGGAAACCGACGGCTGTATTCGGCCCGGGATCTGCAGGATCTTCGGCAATTGCTTGAAAAGACGGCCAGAAAGCCGGGCGATTACCTGCCGGGACGGCGCGAAGGCGACCATTTGCAGATCATCGGCGTGATGAATTTCAAGGGCGGTTCGGGCAAGACCACGACCTCGGCCCACCTGGCGCAGCGACTGGCCCTGACCGGGTATCGGGTGCTCGCCATCGACCTGGATCCGCAGGCGTCGATGACGGCGCTGCATGGGGTCCAGCCGGAATTCGACCTGCCCGAAGGCGGGACGCTTTACGACGCGATCCGCTATGAATCCCCTGCCCCGATCCGGTCGGTGATCCGCCGGACCTATATCCCGAATCTGGACCTGATTCCCGGCAACCTGGAGCTGATGGAGTTCGAGCATGAAACCCCCCGCGCACTGGCGCAGGGCAATGCCGGACTGTTCTTTTTCCGCGTACGCGATGCCTTGGCGCAGGTCGACGCGGATTACGACGTGGTGGTCATCGACTGCCCGCCGCAACTGGGCTTTCTGACCATGTCGGCACTGTCGGCCGCGACGGGCGTGCTGGTCACCATCCATCCCGAGATGCTGGACGTCATGTCGATGAGCCAGTTCCTGCGGATGACCGCCGACCTGATGGACGTGATCGCTGATAGCGGCGCGGACATGTCCCATGACTGGATGCGCTATCTTCTGACGCGCTATGAGCCCTCGGACGCGCCGCAAAACCGTATCGTCGCCTTCCTGCGCACGATGTACGGCGACAACGTGCTGAACGCGCCGATGCTGAAATCCACCGCGATTTCCGATGCGGGCCTGACCAAGCAGACGCTTTACGAGGTGGATCGCAGCGCCTTTACCCGTTCGACCTATGACCGGGCGGTGGAAAGCCTGAATGCCGTCAATGACGAGATTTCGGCCCTGATTCAAAAGACCTGGAGGCGCGGATGAGCGACGGCAAGAAACGCCGCATGTCGATGCTGGACAGCATGGCGGGCGCGGCCCCGGCGGCACCGATGATGGCGAACCGGGCGCTTCGTTCGGCCCGCGATGCGGTTGATACGCATCGGATCTGGGATCTGGACCCCGAGTCGATCACCGACGATCGCAGCGCCGACCGGCTGGATCCTGAGGATGTGGCCGATCTGCGCAGCTCGATCGAGGCGGTGGGCCAGACGGTGCCGATTCTGGTCCGGCGCGACCCGACGCGGCCCGATCGCTATCTGCTGGTCTATGGCCGCAGGCGGCTTGAGGCGGTGCGCGGTTCGCAACATGTCGGTAAGGTCCGCGCAATGATCGCCGCGATGGACGACCGCGCGGCCGTGATGGCGCAAGCCTCTGAAAACACGGGCCGACGCGACCTGAGCTTCATCGAGAAGGCGCTGTTCGCGCAAGAGCTTCTGGACACCGATTTCGGCACCCAGGCCGAGGTGGCCGAGGTTCTGAACCTGACGAAATCTGCGATTTCGATGGCCCTGTCCGTGTCCCGAGGGGTCGGGCGTGATCTCGCCTCGGCCATCGGCCCGGCGCATGGGATCGGCCGTCCGCGCTGGGAGGCGCTGGCCAAGGACCTGCAGACCGACGCCCTGCCCGTCCCCGAACTGATCGAACTGGCGATGCATGTGCGCGCACATGCGGCACCCGATGTTGCCGATCCCTCAGTTGCGGCGTTCGATGCCGTAAGCCTTCGTTTACGCAAGGCGTTGATGGTGCCCACGCAGCGTCGCGATGCGCGAAAGCTGCCGCTGGGCAAGGACTCTGCGCTGCGGCTGACACGGACAAAGGACGGCCTGCGGATTGATCTGCAGACCAAGGATCAGGAATTGGCGGATTGGCTGCTGGAACATGCCGGCCCCGCCCTTGAGGAGCTTCACGCCCACTACAAGAGGCGCTGAGGAGAGGCAGTAGAAACTTACGAGGAGGCACGGACTAGCCAAAGAAAAGGTCCCGCGAAGCATACACCCCACGAGACCCCTTTGATCTTAGCAAATCCAAGGTAGTCGGTTGGTGCGACATCTGCAAGTCCATCGTGATTCGCAGGACAGGATTTCTTTGTCTTCGTGATAAAAAATGCTTTACCAGCCGATCACGTCATTCCGGCGTGCGATGGATGCTGCCCCGGTGCAGCCCCGATCCTCGCGCGCCTTGCCCGCCTATGCCGTCGACAAATGGGATGCTCTGCGCGAACTTGCGGTGGCCCGCAAGCATTTCGGCCTGTCCGACCGCGACCTGACCGTATTGCAGGCGCTGCTGAGCTTTCATCCCGGCACCAAGCTGGAAGATCCGGCCCGAATGGTCGTCTTTCCGTCAAACGCCACGCTTTGCGAGCGGCTGAACGGAATGCCGTGTTCGACGATGCGCAGGCACCTTGCCCGGCTGGTCGATACCGGCCTGATCGCGCGCCGCGACAGCCCGAACGGCAAGCGTTATCGCCGACGTGAAGGCCCAGCCTTCGGCTTTGACCTGACCCCCCTTGCCTGCCGTTTCGGCGCGATCCAGAGCGCCGCAAATGCCTTGCGCGAAGAACAACATCGCATCCGGACCCTGCGCGAGCGAGTCATCCTGATCCGGCGCGATCTGCTTGGGCTTCTGCAGGTTGCCCCCGATGACTCGCTGAACGCACTGGCCGAGAATGCGGCCAAGGCCCTGCGTCGCAAGCTGACGCTGGAACAGCTGGAATCCCTGCAAGCAATGCTGAACTCGGTGGTCGAAAAGCTGGCGGAAAGCGCCTTTTCAGCAGACGATCTGGGCAGCAGCGGCAACCATAATGAGCACCACCAATACAGTGAAGATAAATATATTCCTGATTCTGATTCTTGCCATGAACAGGCAGATGAGAAACCTGACCTGGAATTTCAGGAAGTGATCGCGAGCTGCAACCAGATCCAGGAACTGGCCTCCGAGCCGATCGGGGACTGGCTGTCACTGGTCCGGGTGGCCGAGGAAGTCCGACCCATGATGGGAATATGTGCCTCTGCCTGGCAACAGGCGGTGGACAGCATGGGGAAAATTGCATCGGCTGTCGCGCTGGCCGCGATGCTGCAGCGGTTTGACCAGATCCGTGCACCGGGGGCCTATCTGAGGGTTCTATCAGCCAAGGCTCTCAGACGCGAGTTTTTCCCCGCCGCCATGGTCCGGTCCTTGCAAGGTTCACAGCTGTGAACTTCCGGGAACCGACTGCTGCGTCCACAAATTCCAGCAACGCTGAAGGTCACCGTTTCCTCATACGTCGTGTCCGAAGCGGGAAGGGCGATGGGGCCGGGAATGGGCTGTGCGGCCATTTCATGGCCAATGTCCGTCTCGGTGACCACAATGTCCGGTTCACCCCGTGATCCGCTTCGAGCATCGGCTTAACTAACGATGAGAGACACCAACCCGATAGACCCCATCGAGAATCCGGCGGGATTGTCTAAGTGGGAACTCCCCGAGAACCTGCAAGGGCATCGTGAAGGGGGATGGCCCCTTCGTTGTCTGACCGAAACTCCGGCGACTGGGAGGATTGTTCTTGCTTCCATAGCCACGAAATCCCAGACAGGGGAACGGTCAAGAGTCCATCAGCGAACGTCCCAGCCATGGCGAAGGCGTTCGGAGATAGCCAAGAAGACTGCCAGCGGCCTCCATTGCGCGCTGCTCCTGGTTTATCTAGAGTAGAGGCACTGCAGTCAGCCGCCCAGCAGATACCAAGGACGTCGACCGATGCTCTTGCGGTTCATTCGCCAGACGGTGCGACACACGCCAACGACGACGGCTGGAACCGCCTTGGTCCGCCAGGAATCCGATACTCTGCCGATCCATTGCTTCTGCTCATCGTTCGACATAAGCTTCAACCACGGTTTAAGGTCTGGGGGAGCGATGAAGATCGGCGAGATCGCCAATGCGGCCGGGGTGACGACGTCACGCATCCGGTTCTATGAAAAGCGAGGGATCATCGCGCCTGCGCTGCGCGGGCCCAATGGCTATCGCGATTACCCGGCCGAGTTGGTGGCGCTGCTGCGTTTCATCGAACAGGCGCAGGGCTTGGGCTTTACCCTCAGCGAGATAGCGAGCGTCGAAATCCGCAACGACCCGCAACCGATCTCCGGTGAGCAGGCGATCCGTATGCTCATGGCGAAGCGCGATGCTGTCGATTCCCTGATCGAAGAGGCCACGCAGCGCAGGCACAGGATCGATGCCTTGATTGAAGACCTGCGCACAAGTGGGGCCGACGGGGCAGGGCGCGCGCGCGGTCCCCGGACCTAGCCCTTGCGGGTCAGCATCCGGATCACGACGAGCAGGATCAGCGTGCCCAGTGGAAAGCCGATGCCGGGCCGGTCGCCAAAGGCAAGCCAACCGGCAAAGGCCGCCAGCAGAATGGACAGATAGGATAGCGGGGCCAGCAAGCTTGCCTCGTGGCTGCGATAGGCGCGCAGGAAGCAGTACTGGCCCGCCTGCGCAAGTATCCCGATGGCAAGCAGCGTGGGCCAATCCGCCGACGCGACCGGCCGCCAGACGATGATGGCGGGAATTGCCGTCAGCACGGCCAGGCCGACCGTATAGAACAGCATCATGACCGCGGGGCTTTCCGTCGCCAACGCCCGTGTCTGCACGACGGCGGTCGCTCCGAACAGGGTCGCGCCCAGTGCGGCGGCAAGGCCGGTCAGGGTGATCGCGCTGCCACCCTGGGGCATCGGATAGGCGATCAGGCAGGCCGCGAGAAGGGCGCAAAGACCGGCGACCCAGCGGCGCCGGACCACGCGTTCGTGCAGCAGCACACTGGCCAGCGCCATCGTCACCAGCGGTCGCGAAAAACCGATGGCGTTCACCATCGCAATCGGCAACTGCGCCAATGCCACGAAGTTCAGCGTCAGCGCCAGCGCGTTGCAGGCGACGCGCAGCGCATTGCGACCGGGCTGGCGCATGGCCGCGATCTCGTGCCGCCTGAGCCACAGCAACGGCGCGATTGCCACCAGCCCGATCAGCGCGCGCAAGAACACCAGCTGGATCGCCGGATAGGTCACGCCCTGGATCTTCACCAGCACCTGCATGGTGGTAACCAGCGTCATGTCGGTCATCAGCCAGGCGACGCCTGCCGCGACCGAGGAAGGGCCGGCGCGGGACATCAGGCCGGGTGCAGCAAGTTCGCCAGCAGGCGGAACGCACCGGGGACCAACTGGTCAAGCTGATGGTGCAGCGTCAGTGCGCAATGGCTGTGTCTCCCACGTCCGACCGGTGCCGAAAGCAGGGCGCCCAGCAGCGGCGGCTCGCCCGGATCGGAACAGGACAGCAAGGGCACATAGGCGGGGTCCCAGTCCGACGCGAAATACAGCCCACGTTCTTTGTGCCAGCCCAGGAAGTCCTCGGGGCCGATCCGGTTCGGGCCGGTCAGCAGCGGGTGGTCCGGGGCCAGGACCGTGACCGGGGCGGCGGGATCGGTGACGCGCCACCGGACCGAGGGGCGGCCGACGGTCAGCGGCAGCGGCGGCGTATGGTCGGGTTGCCAGCCCTGATCCGGGCGCTGGTAGAAGGTGACAAGATGCCCGCCCGCCCGGACGAAGCGATGCAGGGCTGGCAGCACCGGGGGCAGGTCGAGGCGCGCACCGAAGGCGACCACCCCGACCAGCACGGTGGCATAGGCCGAAAAATCCTCGGCCGGATCGATCGCATCCAGCGCGGTGACATCCAGTCCCATGCGCCGCAGCCACGGCCCCGCGTCATCCGTCCCGCGGATATAGGCGACGCGGGCATCCGGCAGCGACAGATCAAGGCGCAGCAGCCGCAGCAGGGCAGGGCGGGCAAGCGCGAAGGAGCCGACATGGGGATAACTGCCGCGGGTTTCGGTCAGCACAGGCCGCTGTTGCAGCCGAAGCGGGATTTCCGCCTTGCCTGCGGGCAGATCCGCTGGCGGGGTCAGGGTCAGGCGATCCTCGTGTCGGACCGATTTCCAGCCGGGGGGCAAGTCAAGGTCAAGGGGGGCATCGGGGTCGGTCAGGCGAAGCTCCAACGCGTCGGACGAGGTCATCAGCGCAAGATCGGGGCGGATCGTGGGACCGGCAGCCGGGCGCAGCGCCAGCGGCTGGTCAAGGTCCAGATCAAGCGTCACCTGCACCCCCTCGATCCGGGTTCCGATGCGCAGATGCCCCGGCCCGTTGCCGCCAAGGGCATCCCAATGGGGGTGAAATTGCGGGGTGTCGGGGGCATCCGGCGCGACCACGATCGGGATGGCGAGCACGCCCGGCGCGGGCAGCGTGACCTCTTGCGCGTTGGCCCCAAGCGGCAGGGCTGGACGGATGTCGAGCGATAGGGCAGGGCCCCGCGCGGTGAGGTGGATCTCTCCGCCGCTGCCCGGTGCAAGACGCCGCGCGCTTGTGGTGGCGAACAGGCGCAACCCGGCAGCCTCGGCAAGCGCATGGCCGATTTCGCGTCGCTTGCGGTGCAGGCGGTGCCCATGCGCCGCCATGAACCCGTCGGACGCGCCGGCCAGCGCCGCATCGACGCACATGCCCGCCCGCGCAAGCGCCTTGCAGCAGGCGGAGGGATGGGGAAAGGCCGCCAGCGCATCCTCGATCGCTTGGGCCGCATCGGTCAGGGACGGTGCGGCCGGACCGGCAAGCGAAGCCAGCTCGGCCAGATTGCGGGGCAGCCCCTCGGCCATGACCGTCTCAAGGGTGCCGCCGCGAAGATGCAGGGACCAGCTTTGGCGGGGAACGTCCCGCCATTCGCCCATCCCCTGCGAGGCATGGCGGCGGCGGGACCATTCCCCGATCTCGTCATACTCGGCCCCGGTGGCGGGATCGGCTCCCGTCGCGGTGATCCGCAGGGTTTCGGGCGGCGGCGGCTCGGTGTCGTCATAGGTGCCACCCGCGCCGGACCAGGCGGGCAGATAGAAACGTGCGACCTGCCAGGGATCCGGGCCCTGCGCGGCCAGTGCCAGCGCGGCCTCTGCCGCGCGGGTCATGGCGCGGTGGTGGCCGTGCTGGCCGGGCACGTCCAGAAAGGTCGGGATCACCACGTCCGGCCGCCAGCGGCGATAGGCGTCGGCCAGCCGCGCGGTGATACGCGCCTCTCCCCAGCGGGCAAAGGTCTGGTCGCCATCCTTTGAAAACCCGAAGTCGTGGACCGGGTCGTCGGGCCCATGCCCAAGCCACGCGATGTCGCTGTCCAGAACCCGCGCCGCCTCTTCCAGTTCGCGGCTGCGCAGCAGGCCCAGCAGGCCGCCGCGTTCGGGGCCAAGGATGTTCTGGCCGCCTTCCCCCCGCGTCGAGCAGGCGATGACAAGGCGCATGCCCTGGCCAAAGCGCAGCCAGGCCAGCAGGCAGCTTTGTTCGTCATCGGGATGCGCGCCGGTATTCATCACCGTCAGCACCGAGGTCAGCCGGGTCAATGCGCGGTGCAGGCGCAGCAGGGCAGGGGCGGCCTCGCTGCGGGCCAGGCGGTCTTGGGGGGTCATGACAGGCTCCTCCTTCCTGTGCTGATCCGATACGGGCTTGGGCGGGCACGGGACCGCTAGGCGCTTTCGGACGGGGGGATTTCGGGGGCATCGCCCGCGGGCTCGGCCAGATCCAGCCGGGGCATGATGGCGTCGTAAAGGGGCAGGGCGGCCGCGCCAAGCGCCGCTGTCAGCCGCCCGGTCTGTCCGCGCAGAACCCGCGGCTGGCGGCGGGCGGCACGGCTGGCGATCGAGGTGCCGATGGCAAGGCGGTGAAGGATCGCGTCGATCACCGGGTCAGGCAGGTTGCCGCCCAGGATGACGGTTTCCGGATCGAAGATGTTTTCAAGCACCGCGATCACCAGCGACAGGTGGCGGGCCGCGTCCGTGATCCAGCCATCCAGCACGGGGTCGGCCCCGGCATGGAGCGCCTCGACACTGGCCAGATCGGCGGCGCGGCCGGTCGCGGCCAGGCATTCCTGCAGCGCATGGGGCGAGGCGTAGCGCTCAAGACAGCCGGACTGACCGCAAATACAGGGCCTGCCATCGGGGACGACGATGAAATGGCCGATCTCTCCGGCATTGCCGTTCGCGCCGCGCAAAGGCTGCCCGCCGGTGATGACCCCCAGCCCGACACCGGTGCCGAAATAGACCAGGCAGAAATCAGGCAGCGAGCGACCGGCCCCGAACAGGCTTTCGCCCACGGCCGCGGCATTGGCGTCGTTTTCGACGATGACCGGCACGCCGATCGCCTCGGACAAGGCCTGCGCCGCCGCCGGGGCCGACCAGCCGGGCAGGTTGTAGGGACCGACGCCCGACAGCCCCTCGATCCCGAAGGGGCCGGGCATCACCAGCCCCACGCCCAGCAGCGGCAGCGCCAGATCCCGGCGCAGGTCCGCCACGCGTTCGGCCATCATCGGGACCAGCGCCTCAAGCGGCAGATCCCCGATCCGGGTGCGGCTTTCGTGACGACGCACACCGCCCAGATCAAGGACCGTCACCGTCAGATGCGTCACCGACAGCTCCATCCCGATGGTCATCGCGCCCTCGGGGTTGATCGCGTATTGCAGCGGCGGCTGGCCGCGCCCGGACCGGCGGCGGCCAAGGTCCAGAAGCAGCCCCTCGGCCAGAAGTTCATCGATGATATTGGCGACGGCCTGGGTCGACAGCTGCGTCATCTCGGCCAGTTCCTTGCGGCCAAGCGCGCCCATGCTGCGCAAAAGGTTCAGCACCACGCGGCGATTGTGGCTGCGGCTGCGCCCCGGATTGTTGCCACGCGCGGTGCGGGGTCGGTCGGCGCCGGGGGTTTCCGATCTTGCTGTCACGACGGCCTCCCTGAAGATCCGACCCCTTGTCGTGACCGGGATGGACGGGCCAAGCATCGCGCCCGGAATGAATAACGCAAGTAAATTATTTTATTGACAGGTGGGGGCGCGGTGGCAAGCATGAACCCCGACAGGGGAGGAGTGCGCCCACCCGGGCCGTCCCTGGACTTCACAACAGCAAGCGCCCGCCAGCGAAGCGGGGCGCATAGGAGGGTATTGCCATGACGACGCGCCTGCTTCTTGCCGCGCTGACTGCCGGGACCGCCCTGGCGGGCGCGACGCTCGCCTCGACTTCGACCGCAGAGGCGGTCGAGATCGAATATTGGCAATACATCTTCGACAGCCGCGTTCAGGCGATGGACCAGCTGATCGCCGCCTTCCAGCAGGCGAACCCGGACATCACCGTGAAGCAGGTGACCTTCCCCTATGCCGATTACCAGACCCGCGTGACCGCGGCGACCATGGCCCGCAAGGGACCGGACGTCATGCAGCTTTACTATGGCTGGGCCGACAAGTTCATCGACGGCAAGGTTGTCCAGCCGCTGCCCGAGGACATGTTCCCCGCCGCCACCATCGATGCCGAGTTCTTCCCCTTCGTCCAGGTGATGAAGCGCGACGGCGCCTATTACGGCATTCCGACCGCCGTCCGGTCGCTGGGACTGTTCTACAACAAGAAGCTGTTCGCCGATGCCGGCATCGACGCGCCCCCCGCGACGCTGGATGAGCTGGTCGCCGACGGCAAGAAGCTGGCCCAGAAGGACAGCGGCGGCAATTTCACCACCGTCGGCATCACCATGGACATGGGCGGACAGGACCATCACTGGTGGCGCGAGGTGCTGCTGCGCCAGTTCGGGGCCGCGCCCTATGACGACGGCACGACCAAGGTGACCTATGACAGCGAAGGTGGCGCGGCCGCGCTGGACTGGTATGCCGGTCTGCACTCAAAAGAGCAGATCTCGACCCCCGGCTTCATGGACGAAGGGCAGGCGGCCTTCCGTGCGGGCCGGGCGGCGATGACCGTGGACGGCACCTTCCGGCTGGGCGCCTTCAACAAGATCACCGATTTCGAATGGGGCGTGACCGAGCTTCCGGCCGGGCCGGACGGGACGAAATCCAACTTCGCCAGCTTCTTCGCCAATGCGATCGGCGCCGGTGCCGAGGGTGAAGAGCTGGAGGCGTCGAAGAAGTTCCTGGCCTATATCTCGTCGCCCGAAGCGATGGAGATCTGGATGAAGACGGTTGGCGAACTGCCGGCCCGGCGCGACGTCGCCCTGACCGAGGCGAATCTGGCCGATCCCGTCTATGGCCCGTTCATCCGGGGCCTCGACTATGCCAAGACCACTATCTTCAAGGATGAGATGGCGCAGCGCCAGGTCGCGATGGACATGGTGAACCGGATGGAGCTTCAGGGCCAGTCGGCGGCGGATTCGCTGGCCGAGGCAGCCAAGGCCGAACAGGAAATCCTTGATCGCGCGAACTAAGGCGGTGACGCGCAGGCGGGCGCTGGCCCCTTGCGCGGCCCGGACCCGAAGCGAGGCAGAATGAGCTTTTCGGACCCTTCCCCCGCCGGGGCGCATCCGCCCCGGCCCCGCGCCAGGCTGTCGATGCGGATGCGCCGCGCGCTGTGGGTCTGGGGCTTTCTGGCGCTGCCAGTGCTGTTTTACAGCGTGATCCGGTTCTATCCGACCGGCTATGCCTTCTGGCTGTCCTTGACGGACTGGGACCTGATGAGCCCGCCGGCCTTCATCGGGCTGGAGAATTACCAGCGGTTGCTGGACGACCCGCAGTTCTGGAAGGTCTTTCGCAATACCTTCGCCTATCTGGTCATCGGCACGCCGATCAGCCTGGTCCTGTCCTTTGCCGTGGCCTATTTCCTGGACCGGGTGCGGACCGGGCACGGGCTGATCCGGGCGCTGTATTTCCTGCCTTTCATCACCACCGCCTCGGCGATGGCCTGGGTCTGGCGCTGGTTCTATCAGCCCGCGCCCACCGGGATCATCAATTCCCTGCTGGGCCGGATCGGCCTGCCGCAGCTGGACTTCCTGAATTCGACCACCTGGGCGCTTCCCTCGATCATGGTCACGGCGATCTGGGCGGGACTGGGGTTCCAGATCATCATCTTTCTGGCCGGCCTGCGGTCGATCCCCACGACCTTTCATGAGGCGGCGCGGATCGACGGGCTGGGCGAGGGCGCGATCCTGTGGCGGATCACCTTGCCGCTGCTGAAGCCCACGACCGTGTTCCTTGTGGTCTTTTCCTCGATCGGGTTCCTGCGGATCTTCGATCAGGTCTACAACATGACCACGAACGATCCCGGCGGCCCGCTGGGATCGACCAAGCCGCTGGTGCTGATGATCTATCAGACGGCCTTTTCATCCTATGACATGGGCTATGCGGCGGCGCAGACGGTGGTGCTGTTCACGATCCTGCTGATCGTGTCCCTGCTGCAGCTCTGGATCCTGAGGAAACGCTGATGGATGCGCCGAAACCCCTTGCCATGTCGCGCATCCGTCCGGGGGCGGTGCTGGCCTGGACGGTGCTGTTCATCGGCGGCGTGCTGATGGTGACGCCGCTTCTGTTCATGTTCTCGACCTCGCTGAAGACCTCGGGGCAGATTTACGACCTGCGACTGATCCCGGCGCATCCGACGCTGGCGAATTATGTGCAGGTGCTGTCCGATGGCCGCTTTCTGCGCTGGTTCCTGAATTCGGCGCTGGTCGCGATCTGCGTCACCGCCTCGAACGTGTTCTTCGACAGCCTTGTCGGCTATACGCTGGCCAAGTTCCGCTTCCGGGGCCGCAACCTGGTCTTCATCGCGATCCTGTCGACGCTGATGATCCCGACCGAGATGCTGGTGATCCCCTGGTATGTGATGTCCGCCAATCTCGGTTGGCTCGACAGCTATTGGGGCATCATGTTTCCGGGGATGATGACTGCCTTCGGCACCTTCCTGATGAAGCAGTTCTTCGAGACGCTGCCCGATGATTTCCTTGAGGCGGCGCGGATCGACGGGCTGAACGAATTCACCATCTGGTGGAAGATCGCGATGCCGCTGGTGACGCCCGCGATCTCGGCGCTGGCCATCTTTACCTTTCTGGGCAACTGGACGGCGTTCTTCTGGCCGCTGATCGTGACCACCAGCAAAGAGCTTTACACCCTGCCCATCGGCCTGACGAGCTTTGCGGTCGAGCAGGAAATCCAGTGGGAGATGATCATGACCGGCGCGGCGCTGGCGACGATTCCCACGCTGATCGTGTTCCTCGTCCTGCAGCGCTATATCGTGCGCGGCGTGATGCTGGCGGGGCTGAAAGGATGACCATGACCCTTCCCGATCCGCGGCGCGACGACGTCTCGCGTTTTCCCGATCCGACCTATGTGGAAACCGTGCTGAAGCCGCTTTTCGACGCGGCCAAGGGCGATCACGTCGATCATTTCCGCCGCGTCGATCGGGCGCATCTGGTGATGCTGGCGGAAACCGGCATCCTGCCCGGTCCGGTGGCCGGTCGCATCGCCCGCGCGCTGGCCGGGATCGAGGCCGAACTGGACCCGGCATCGCTGGTCTATGACGGCTCGGTCGAGGATTTCTTCTTCGCCATCGAGCGTGAGCTGAAGGCCCGGATTGGCGCGGACGATGGCGGGCGGCTGCACACGGCGCGGTCGCGCAACGACATCGACCACACGCTGTTCAAGATGGCGCTCAAGGAACGGCTGGACACATTGCTCGCCCAGGCCCGCACCCTGCTGGCCGCTCTGATAGACACGGCCGAACGCGAAAGCGCCACGCTGATCGTCGCCTATACACACGGCCAGCCAGCGCAACCCACCACCTTTGGCCATTACCTTGGCGCCGCGATCGAAGTGCTGATCCGCGATATCGAACGGCTTGAGGCGGCGCGGGCGGTCGCGGACCTGTCGTCGATGGGGGCGGCCGCGATCACCACCTCGGGCTTTCCGATCGACCGGGCGCGGGTGGCGGAACTGCTGGGTTTTGCGGCCGCGCAGCGCAACAGCTATTCCTGCATCGCGGCGGTTGATTACACCACCGGCGCCTATTCGGCCGTGGCACTGCTGTTCCTGCATCTGGGGCGGCTGATCCAGGATTTTCAGGTCTGGTCGTCCTTCGAGGTCGGACAGATCCATGTCCCGAATGCCTTCGTGCAGATTTCCTCGATCATGCCGCAGAAGCGCAACCCGGTCCCGATCGAGCATATGCGCCATCTCGCCAGCCAGACCGTGGGCCGGGCGCAGATGATGCTGACGATCATGCACAACACCCCCTTCACCGACATGAACGACAGCGAAGGGGAAAGCCAGGGCGCGGGCTATGGCGCCTTTGACAGCGGCGGGCGGGTGCTGCGGCTGCTGGCGGCGTTTGTCCCGGCACTGCGCATCGACGGACGCCGGGTCCGCGAGAATGCGGCGCGGTCCTGCATCACCATCACCGAACTGGCCGACAGCCTTGTGCGGCGCGAGGGTCTGTCCTTTCGCCAGGCGCATGAGATCGCGGCCGCCACCGCCCGCGCCGTGGTCGGTGCCGACAGCGATCTGGTCAGCGGCGGTTACGCCCCGTTCCGCGCCGCCTTTGCCGAGGCCGCCGGGCGCGAGACCACGCTTGGCTCGGCTGAATTCGCGGAAGTCGTCTCGCCCGAATATTTCGTTGCCGTCCGCTCCCGTTTTGGCGGTCCCGCGCCAGATCCGATGGCGGATGCGCTGCGGTCGTATTCGGCGGCTCTGGCGGGCTTTTCCGACCGCGCGGCAGCAATCATGACGCGCGAGACGGTGGCGGCGGCCGAACTGGCCCGCGCCTTCGATGCCTTGCAGGAGATCCGCTGATGGCCACGATCGAGCTGCGCAACCTGGTCAAGTCCTATGGCAAGGTCGACGTGATCCACGGCTTCGACCTGCAGGTCGCGGATGGGGAATTCGTGGTTTTCGTCGGCCCCTCGGGTTGCGGGAAATCCACCACACTGCGGATGATCGCCGGGCTGGAAGAGGTCTCGGGCGGGCAGATCCTGATCGGCGGCGACGTGGTGAACGAACTCGACCCGAAAAGCCGCAATATCGCGATGGTGTTCCAGAACTACGCGATCTATCCGCACCTGACCGTGCGCCAGAACATCGCCTTTGGGCTTTACACCTCGCGGCTGGACAAGGCCGCCAAGGCCGCGCGCGTGGAAGAGGCCGGGCGCGCGCTGGAACTGACGCATCTGCTGGACCGCCGCCCCTCGGCGCTGTCGGGCGGGCAGCGGCAGCGGGTGGCCATCGGGCGCGCCATGGTCCGCTCGCCCGTGGCCTTCCTGTTCGACGAACCGCTGTCGAACCTTGATGCGCAGTTGCGCAGCCAGATGCGGATCGAGATCAAGGCCCTGCACCAGCGGTTGGGCACCACCATCGCCTATGTCACCCATGACCAGGTCGAGGCGATGACCATGGCCGACCGCATCGTGGTGATGAAGGATGGCCATATCCTGCAGCAGGGCGCGCCGATGCAGATCTATGACAGCCCCGTCGATGTCTTTACCGCGCGCTTCATCGGCACGCCCTCGATGAACATCCTGCCCGTGACCGAGGCGGGCGGCGTGCTGACCCCGGCGGGGCAGGGGGCCGCGCTGCTGGCCGGGATCAGGCCCCATGCCCTTCGGATCGGGTCCGACGGACAGGCAGCCGTCCAGCTCAGCGGTGCGGTCACCGCGGTCGAGCCATTGGGTCCGGAAACCCTGGTGCATTTCAGGGCCGCCGACCGCGCCCTGATCGCCACCGCGCCCGCCCATATGGTGCCCCAGATCGGCAGCACCGTCACCGCGACCGCTGCACCCGGCGCGGTCCACCTGTTCGACGCGGCCAGCGAACGGGCGGTGGGACGGCGCTGATGGTTCTCAAACCCGATCCGGCCCCCGGCGGAACCACCCCGCCGGATGCGATGCCTGCCGACGGGACGTTGGTCCTTGGCTGCGATGTCGGGGGGACCAAGGTCCATTCGATTCTGGCCACTGCGACGGGCCGCGTGCTGGCCGAATTCAGCGAACCGACCGCATCCCATGATGCCGAGGCGCTGCTTGCCCAGATCGCGCGGCACCGCGACCGGCTGGCCCTGGGGCAGGCGCGGATTGCCGCTGCGGGGATCGGCCTGCCGGGGGCAGTGCATCCGCAAAGCGGGGTGCTGACCGACGCGCCGCATCTGCCGGACCTGGGCGACCGCGACTTGCGGCAATGCATGGCCGCGCGTCTGGGCCTGCCGGTGCGGATCGGCAATGACGTCAGCCTTGCCGCCCTTGGCGAGGCCTGGCTGGGCGAGGGGCGCGGCGCGCGCAGCCTTGCGTTCCTTGCGCTTGGGACCGGCGTCGGACTGGGTCTGATCGAGGACGGCCGCATCCTGCGCGGTGCCCGCGGCGCGGCCGGAGAGATCGGCGACCTGCCCATTCCCGGCCCCGGCGGCGCGGCGAGGCTTGAGGATCTGGTCTCCAGCCGCGCGCTGCTGGCGGATTACCGCACCCGTGGCGGTCAGACGGCGGGCACCTTGCGCGATGTCTTTGCCGCCGCCGGGACCGACCCTGTCCTGCCCGGCCTGCTGGACGCGCTGGCCGGGCGGCTGGCGCTGGCGCTGCGCGCGGTCATCGCCCTGACCGATCCCGAACGCATCGTGATCGGGGGCGGGCTGGGCGGCCGATCCGAGGTGTTCAGCCGCCTTGCCGCCGCGCTTGGGCCGGGGCCGGTGCTTTTGCCGACGGCGCTTGGCCCCCGCGCCGGGGCGCTTGGCGCCGCCCGGCTGGCGCTTGGCGGCGGGTGCTGACCGGCCCGCCGTGACCCCTTAACGCCGCGCGTCCTCAAGGATCATGCGGGCGGCCTTTTCGGCGATCATCATGGTCGGGGCATTGGTATTGCCGCTGGTGATCCGCGGCATGACCGAGGCATCCGCGATCCGCAGGCGACCCAACGCGCGCATCCGCAGGCGGGGATCGACGACCGAGCCATCGTCCGCGCCCATGCGGCAGGTGCCGACCGGGTGGAAGATCGTCGTGCCGATGGCGCCGGCGGCCTTGACCAGATCTTCCTCGGACTGAAAGGCGATGCCGGGCAGATGCTCTTGCGGGGTAAAGCGGTCGAAGGCCGGTTGCGCGGTGATCCTGCGGGTCAGGCGGATCGCGCGCATCGCGACATCCTGATCGCCCGGTGTCGACAGGTAATTCGGCCGGATCGCCGGATGGGCGCGGAAATCCGGCCCCGTCACATGGACCGAGCCGCGGCTTTCCGGGCGCAGGTTGCAGACGCTGGCCGTCATTGCCGGAAAGCTGTGAACCGGGTCGCCGAACTTGTCCAGGCTGACCGGCTGGACGTGATATTCCAGATCCGCCGTCGCCTTGTCGGCCCCGGATTTCGTGAAGATCCCGACCTGGCTTGGCGCCATCGACATCGGGCCCGAGCGTTTCAGCAGATATTCCAGCCCGATCGCTGCCTTGCCCATCAGATGCGAGGCCTTTTCGTTCAGCGTCGGCACGCCCTGCACCTTGTAGACCATCCGAAGTTGCAGGTGATCCTGCAGGTTCTCGCCCAAAGCGGGGACCTCGACCAGCGGGTCGATGCCCGCGGCCTGCAAGGCATCGCCCCGACCGATACCGGAATGTTCAAGCACCTGGACCGAGCCGATGGACCCGGCGGCAAGCACGGTTTCGTTCAGCGCGCGCGCCTCGACCCGCTGGCCCTGATGGTGAAAGACCACGCCCCGGACCTCGCCGGTTTCGATGACCAGCCGCTCGACTTCGGCCCCGGTCAGGATGCGCAGGTTCGGGCGGTTCCGCGCCGGGCGCAGAAAGGCCTTCGTCGCGCTCCACCGCCAGCCATTGCGCTGCGTCACGTCGAAATAGCCGCTGCCCTCATTGTCGCCGCGGTTGAAATCGGCGGTGCGGGGGATGCCCGCCTGTTCCGCTGCCTCGATGAAGGCGTCAAGGACCGCCCAGCGGACCCGCGCGGTTTCGACCCGCAACTCGCCCTGTGCGCCGTGCATGTCGTCGCCGCCGCGGTAATGGTCCTCTTGCGCCTTGAACAAGGGCAGCACGTCGTCCCAGCCCCAGCCGGTGCAGCCCATCTGCCGCCACTGGTCGTAATCCGCCGCTTGCCCGCGCATATAGATCATGCCGTTGATCGACGAACAGCCGCCCAGCACCCGCCCGCGCGGGTAAAGCAGGCTGCGCCCGTTCAGCCCGGCCTCGGCCTGGGTGCGGAAGCCCCAGTCGGTGCGCGGATTGCCGATGCAGTAAAGATAACCGACCGGGATGTGGATCCAGTGGTAATTGTCGCGCCCCCCCGCCTCAAGCAGCAGGACGCGGTTTCTGGGATCGGCGCTCAGGCGGTTGGCCAGCACGCAGCCCGCGCTGCCCGCGCCGATCACGATATAGTCGTAGCTTTCCATCGGTTACCCCATGTCCGCCGCTGGTCAGGAACCAGAGCGGAACCCCAGCCTGCGCCCCATTTTCGAGGCGAAGAATTCGCCGATCAGCCCACGGCGGAACAGCAGGACGCAGACCATGAAGACGACGCCCGTGATGATCGTCACCGGGAAATCCGAGGTGGCGAGGAAGTTCTGCAGGCTGACGACCAGCCCGGCGCCAAAGACCGGCCCCGCCAACGTGCCGATCCCGCCCAGCAGCGTCATCAGGATCACCTCTCCCGACATCTGCCAGGCGACATCGGTCAGCGTGGCGAACTGGAAGATCAGCGCCTTGAGGCCCCCGGCCAGTCCCGCCAGCGCAGCCGACATGACAAAGGCGGCCAGCTTGTAGCGCGCCACGGAATAGCCCAGCGAGATCGCCCGCTGTTCATTCTCGCGGATGGATTTCAGGATCATCCCGAAGGGCGAGTTGACGAAGCGCCAGATGATGATCAGCCCGATGACAAAGACGGCAAGCACGAAGTAATACATGTTCATCACCTCGTTCAGGTCGATCAGCCCGAACAGGTGGCCGCGCGGCACGGACTGGATCCCGTCCTCGCCATGCGTAAAGCGGGCCTGCAGGCAGAAGAAGAAGAACATCTGCGACAGGGCCAGCGTGATCATGGCGAAATAGATGCCCTGCCGGCGGATGGCGATCGCGCCCATCACCAGCCCCAGCCCGGCCGCGCCGACGACGCCCAGAGCCAGCCCAGCTTCGGGCGACCAGCCCCAGACCTTGACGGCATGGGCGGTGAAATAGGCGGCCCCACCGAAAAAGGCGGCATGGCCGAAGCTGAGCAACCCCGTATAGCCCAGAAGCAGGTTGAAGGCCGAGGCAAACAGCGCGAAGGCCAGCAGCTTCATCAGGAAGATGGGGTACAGGAATTGCGGTGCCAGCAGCGCGGCCACCGCCGCCACGACCAGCAGCAGCAGCTGGATCTGGCCCGCGCGGGGATGGACCGCGATCTGCGGCGTCGCGATGGGTTCGGATTTCCCGGCCATGTCAGGCCTCCTTTCCGAATAGGCCCGCGGGCCGCAGGATCAGGACGATCGCCATGATGACGAAGATGACGATATTGGACGCCTCGGGGTAGAAGACCTTGGTCAGCCCCTCGACCACGCCCAGAAGATAGCCGGTGACGATGGCCCCAAGGATCGATCCCATGCCGCCCACGACGACGACGGCGAAGACGATGATGATGAGGTTCGACCCCATCAGCGGGCTGACCTGATAGACCGGCGCGGCCAGAACGCCCGCGAAGGCCGCAAGCCCCGCCCCCAGCGCATAGGTCAGCGTCAGCAGCAGGGGCACGTTCACCCCGAAGGCCTGGACCAGCACCGGGTTTTCGGTCGCCGCGCGCAGATAGGCGCCAAGCTTGGTCTTCTCGATCAGCAGCCAGACCGCGATGCAGACCGCGGCCGAGGCCACGACCACCCAGCCGCGATAGATCGGCAGGAACATGAAGCCCAGGTTCACCGCCCCCGAAAGCTGCGCGGGCGGGGCATAGGGCTTGCCCGACGCGCCGTAGAAATAGCGGAAGGTGCCCTCGATCGCCAGCGCAAGGCCAAAGGTGAACAGCAGCCCGTAAAGCGGGTCCAGATTGTAAAGCCGCGACAGCATCGTCCGTTCGACCAGCGCGGCCAGCAGCCCGACGATCAGCGGGGCCAGGATCAGCGCCAGCCAATAGTTGACGCCCCCCACCGTCAGCAGCAGCAGCGCCGCAAAGGCGCCCAGCATGTATTGCGCGCCATGGGCAAAGTTGATGACGCGCAGCAGGCCGAATATGACCGCCAGCCCCAGGGACAGCAGCGCATAGAACGAGCCGTTGATCAGCCCGACCAGAAGCTGGCCCATCAGGGCCTGCAGGGGCACGCCGAAGATCATGGTCATGTCACACCCCCAGTTCGCGGTGCAGCAGGTCCATCTGCTGCGGCAGGTCCTGGACCGGGAATTCCGCAATCATGCGCCCGTGGTCCATCAGATAGAAGCGGTCGGCCACCTTGGCGGCAAAGCGGAAGTTCTGCTCGACCAGCACGACGGTCATGCCGCGCTGCTTCAGCTTGACCAGCACCTCGCCGATGGCCTGGATGATGACGGGGGCCAGCCCCTCGGTCGGTTCGTCCAGAAGCAGACAGCGCGCGCCGGTGCGCAGGATGCGGGCCAGCGCCAGCATCTGCTGTTCGCCCCCCGAAAGCTTGGTGCCGGGACTGGCCCGGCGTTCCCGAAGGTTTGGGAAAAGCTGATAGATCTCGTCCACCGACATGCCGCCTTCGGCGACCTTGGGCGGCAGCATCAGGTTTTCCTCGACCGAGAGGCTGGCGAAGATGCCGCGCTCTTCGGGGATGAAGCCCAGTCCGACCCGGGCGGTCCGGTGCAGGGGCACGGACATCATGTCCTGCCCGGCGAATTCGATCCGGCCGCTGCGCTTGCGCAGGATGCCCATGATGGTGCGCAGCGTCGTGGTCTTGCCCATGCCGTTGCGGCCAAGGATGCAGATCATCTCGCCTTCGCGGACATGCAGATCGACGCCATGCAGCACATGGCTTTCGCCATACCAGGCCTGCAGGCCGGAAACGTTCAGAAGCGGCGCTGTCATGCGTCGGTCCCCATATAGGCGGTGCGAACGCGCGGATCGGCCGAGACGGTGGCGTAATCGCCCCGCGCGATGATCTCGCCACGTTGCAGGACGGTGACGTGGTCGCAGATATCCGCGACGACATTCAGGTTGTGTTCGACCATCAGCACGGCGCGCTCGGCGGCGACGTCGCGGATGATGCGGGCGACCATCTGCACGTCCTCTTGTCCCATGCCGGCCATCGGCTCGTCCAGCAGCAGGACCTGGGGGTCAAGCGCCAGCGTCGTCGCGATTTCCAGCACGCGCTTCCTGCCATAGGACAGGTCGGCGGCGCGGTGGTCGCGCCAGGCGGCAAGGCCAAGCCGGCCGATCAGTTCATCCGCGCGCGCGTCCAGCCGGTCCAGCGCGGACAGGGGCAGCCAGAATTGGGTGGCCAGCCCGCTGGGGCGTTGCAAGGCGACCTTGACGTTCTCGCGCACGGTCAGGTTCGGGAACACGGCCGAGATCTGGAAGGATCGCACCAGCCCCATGCGCGCCACCTTGTCGGGTGGCGTGCGGGTGATGTCGGTCCCCCTCAGCGTGATCTGGCCGCGCGTCGGTTGCAGGAACTTGGTCAGCAGGTTGAAGACGGTGGTCTTGCCCGCCCCGTTCGGGCCGATCAGCGCATGGATGCGGGCATGATGCACATCCAGATCGACATTGTTGACGGCGCTGAAGCCCCCGAAATCCTTGCCAAGGCCGCGGGCGGAAAGCACCACCTGCGGCTGGTCCTGCATCGCGGCAGAATGCGCGGTCATCTTACTTGACCAGCGGGCAGCCGCTTTTGGCCGGATCGAGATAGGCCTGATCGCCGGGAATGGTGGCCAGCACCTTGTAGTAATCCCAGTCCTCGGTCACTTCGGAGGGCTTCTTCACCTCCATAAGGTATACGTCCGAGATCATCCGGCCATTGGCCGCGACCTTGCCGTTCTGGGCGAAGACGTCGTTCACCGGCAGTTCATGCAGCTTGGCCGAGACCGCGTCGGCATCGTCCGAGCCCGCCGCCTGAATGGCCTTCAGGTATTGCGTCACGGCGGAATAGGTGCCGGCATGGATCATGTTCGGCATGACGCCGGTGCGTTCCTTGAAGCGCTTGCCGAATTCGGCCGTTTCCGGGGTGCGGTTCCAGTAGAAGCTTTCGGTCAGGTTCAGTCCCTGCGCGGCCTCAAGCCCCAGCCCGTGGACCTCGGCCAGCGTGAACAGCAGCGCCGCAAGCTTCTGCCCGCCCTGGGTGATGCCGAATTCGGCGGCCTGCTTGATGGCGTTCTGCGTGTCCATGCCGGCATTGGCCAGGCCGATGACCTTGGCACCCGAGGCCTGGGCCTGCAGCAGGAAGGACGAAAAGTCGGTCGTCGCCAGCGGATGACGGACCGAACCCACGACCGAGCCGCCCTGCGACTTCACGAAATTGCCGGTGTTCTCCTCAAGCGAATAGCCGAAGGCATAGTCGGCGGTCAGGAAGAACCAGCTGTCGCCGCCTTCCTTGACCAGCGCGCCGCCGGTGCCGACGGCCAGCGCATGGGTGTCATAGGCCCAGTGGAAGCCATAGGGCGAACATTGCGCGCCGGTCAGTTCGGTCGTGGCCGCGCCGGTGTTGATGGTGATCTTCTTCTTGTCCTTGGACAGCGCCTGCACGGCCAGCCCGACCGAGGACGAGGTCAGCTCCATGATGCTGTCCACCTGCTCGGTGTCATACCATTGCCGGGCGATGTTCGAGGCGATATCGGCCTTGTTCTGGTGGTCGGCGGTGACGACCTCGACCGGGGCGTCCAGAACCTTGCCGCCGAAATCCTCGACCGCCATCTTCGCGGCCTCATAGGAATACTTGCCGCCGAAATCGGCATAGACCCCGGACTGGTCGTTCAGGATGCCGATCTTGACCTTGCCGTCCGAAATTTCGGCCAAGGCGGGCGTGGCGACAAGACCCACCGCAGCGGTGGTCAGCAGAATGTTACGCATGTTTCCTCCCAAGGTCGCCCCTTGCTCTGGCGGGGTGACCGCCGGACGGGACATTTTATGACAAGAGGCACTCTCCCCAGCGCCTCCCTTGGAAAACGATGCCGGGAAAGCCGCTTTGACACAAGCGTTCAGGAAGGTTAAATTTCTTACAGAACCTGTCCATTTATGAACACATGTCGACTCTAAGCTGGGATGACCTTCAATTCTTTCTGGCGGTGATGCGCGAACGGCAGCTGTCGCGGGCGGCACGGGTGCTGGGCACGTCGCATGTCACCGTCTCGCGCCGGATCGACCGGTTGGAACAGGCGCTGAACACCCGCCTGTTCGAGCGCAATCCCCGCGGCTATGAACCGACCCCGGCAAGCCAGCGCCTTCTGGAAACCGCCGAGCGGATGGAGGAGGCGGCGCGGCAGCTGCCGCTGAAGCAGGGCGCGGCGCCGGGACAGGCGCGGTCGCTGCGGCTGGCCATGCCAGAGGGGTTCGCCAGCCTGTTCTCGACCCACCTGCTGCCCGAGTTCATCGCCCGCTTTCCGCTGCTTTCGCCCGAAATCATCACCATGCCGCAGGTGCTGTCGCTGTCCCGGCGTGAGGCCGATATCTGGATCACGCTGGACCCGGTGATGCACGGCCCCTATCGCTCGCAGCGGCTGGCGGATTACACGCTGCATCTTTACGCGACGCCCGGTTATCTTCAGGGGGCCGCGACGATCCACGTCCCGCAGGACCTGCTTTCGCATCGCATCATCGGCTATATCGAGGAGATGATCTTCGCCCCCGGACTTGATTATCTGGGCGAGGTGCATCCGTCGCTGCGGGCAAGCGTGAAAAGCTCCAGCGTGTTCAGCCAGCTGGCCGCGATCCGCAACGGGTTGGGCGTCGGTGTGCTGCCGCATTTTCTGGCGGCCAAATATCCGGGTCTGCAGATCGTCCTGCCCCGGCAGGTGCGGCTGACGCGGACCTATTGGCTGACCTGTCACCGCGACGTGCGGACCATGCGATGGGCGGGCGCGGTGATCGACTTTCTGGGCGAAAAGCTGGCCGCGCGGGGCGGGGAACTGGTCCGCCCCGATCCCTGAGGCCAGATTTCAAGGCCCGGTTCCAAGGCCGGTGGCGCGGCGCAAATTCCTTGCCTATCCTTTCGCCAGACCTTGGGAGAAAGCCTGATGAAGATCACCGCCGCCGTCCTTGAAGAGATCGGCCGACCCGGGCCCTATGCCACGACGCGGCCCCTGACGGTGGGCGAGCTGGACCTTCAGCCCCCGCGCAAGGGCGAGGTGCTGGTGCGTGTCGCAGCGGCGGGGCTGTGCCATTCGGACCTGTCCGTCATCAACGGCGACCGGGCGCGGCCGGTGCCGATGGTTCTGGGCCACGAAGGCGCGGGCATCGTCGAGGCGGTGGGCGAGGACGTGACCGACCTGCGCAGCGGCGACCGCGTCGTCTTCGTCTTCGTCCCGTCTTGCGGGCATTGCGGTCCCTGCCAGTCGGGGCGTCCCGCCCTGTGCGAACCGGGTGCGGCCTCGAACGGGCGGGGCGAGATGCTGGCAGGCGGCACACGCCTGTCGCGGGACGGCCAGCCCGTCCATCACATGACCGGCGTCGCCAGCTTTGCGACCCATGCCGTGATCTCGCGTCGCAGCCTTGTCAGGATCGATTCCGACGTGCCGCTGCACATCGCCGCGCTGATGGGGTGCGCTGTGCTGACCGGGGCGGGCGCGGTCTTCAACATGGGCGCGGTCCAGCCGGGAAGCCGGGCCGCGGTGGTGGGCCTTGGCGGGGTCGGGCTGGCCGCGATCCTTGGCGCGGTCACGGCGGGGGCGGAAACCATCGTCGCGGTCGATGTCCTGCCCGCCAAGCTGGAGATGGCGCGAAGCCTTGGCGCGACCCATTGCTTTCAGGCATCTGATCCCGACCTGACCGGCAAGGTGCGCGAGGCGACTGGCGGCGGGGTCGAGACGGCGCTGGAATGCGCAGGCTCGGCCCGCGCGCTGGAGACGGCCTTTGCCCTGACGCGGCGCGGCGGCACCACGATCTCGGCGGGGCTGGCCAATCCTGCGGCGGTGCTGAACATCTCTCCGCTGACGCTGGTGGCCGAGGAACGCGCCCTTCGCGGCAGCTATCTTGGTTCGGGCGTGCCGTCGCGCGACATTCCCCGTTTCCTCGGGCTGTTCGAACGCGGCAGGCTGCCCGTCGAAAAGCTGATGACCCACCGCATCCGGCTGGAGGACATCAACGAGGGGTTCGACCGCCTGCACCGTGGCGAAGCCATCCGGCAGGTGATCGACTTCCCGCATTAGCGCCCCAGGCCGGGGCGTGTCAGTCCTGGCCGAAGATCCCGGTATGGATCACGCCGTCGCGTCCGCACCAGGCGCGATACATGCCGGGGCTGTTGAACGGCAGCGAGACATTGCCCTTGCGGTCCACGGCGACAAGCCCGCCCGATCCGCCGCGCGCCCCCAGTTCGGTGACGACATCGCCCGCCGCCTTCGGCAGATCCTGCCCGGCCCAACGCATCCGGGCGTCGATTTCGTGGCCGACGGCCCAGCGGATGAAATATTCGCCATGCCCGGTGGCCGAGATCGCGGCGGTCTCGTCATCGGCCCAGGTGCCAGCGCCGATCACCGGGCTGTCGCCGACGCGGCCCGGCAGTTTTGCGGTCATCCCCCCGGTCGAGGTCGCGGCGGCCAGATGCCCGCGCGCGTCGCAGGCGACCGCGCCCACGGTGCCGTGTTTGCGCGCCGGGTCGCCGTCATCGGGGATGTTCTGGCGACGGCGTTCCAGCTCGGCCTCAAGCGCGGCGCGGCGGGCGGGGGTGCCGAACCAGTCGTCGGGCATCATTTCCAGACCCGAACGCGCGCAGAAATCTGCGGCCCCGGCGCCGGACAGGAAGACATGCTCGGTCGTCTCCATGACGGCGCGGGCGGCAAGGATCGGGTGACGCGGCCCGCAGATGCCCGCGATCGCCCCGCAGGCGCGGGTCGCGCCGTCCATCACGGCGGCGTCCATCTCGTGCCGGGCGGCCGAGGTGAAGACGGCACCGCGACCGGCGTTGAACAGGGGGTCGGCCTCAAGCGCCATCACCGCGGCGGTGACGGCATCCAGCGCCGCGCCGTCCTGACGCAGAACGTCCAGCCCGGCCTGCAGACAGGCGCGCAGCGCGGCGTGATACTCGGCCTCTTTCTGCGGCGTCATGTTCGAGGGCAGGATGGTCCCGGCGCCGCCATGCAGCGCGATTACGGGGGTGAAGTCGGTCATGGGTAGCCTGTCTTTCAATTAACGCAGCGCAAAGCTCATGGCGGAAAGCGCCGTCATCCAGCCGATCACCTCGGCCATGCTGGCGCAGTCAAAGGCGACTGTCAGCGGATCGACGCGGATCGCGGGGGGCAGCACGTCCATCTGGTCGGCCAGCGCCGGGCGGGCCATCACGAATTCGGCGCGGAAGGGGCCGGGGCGGGGGCGCGCCACCATCTGGCCCGCGCGGCTGGCCGCCTGGCTGGCGCGCAGCCGCAGCAGGTCATGGGCGCGCGAGACGGAAATCTGGCGCGCCGCCCGCTGCCCGAAGGCGGTCTTGACCACCGCGAATTCGGCATCGGGGAACAGGGGGCGGTTTTCGGCCTCGGTCCGGTCGTCGCCGGTGATCAGCCCGACCGGCATGCCCAGCTCGGCCGCGTAAAGGCCATAGATCGCGGGCTCGCCACAGGGGGTGCCGTTCACCCGCACCTCGGCAAAGGCGAAGCCGTTGGTGGTGTGGGACAGCACGCCCGCGCCGCCCGCCCGCGCGTGGTGGCCGGTCATGCAGAACAGATCGAACCCGGCATCCAGCCCGCAGGCCATGTTCATCGGCTTGGGCTTGCCAAGGATCAAGTCTGCCGCGGGATGCAGCTGGTCGGGCAGGATATTGGTCATCTGGCCGTGGGAATCGTTGACCACGATTTCGGTCGCGCCGCCCTCGATCAGCCCCTCGATCACGGCATTGACCTCGCGCGTCATCAGCAGGCGCGCCTTTTCGTATTCGCCGTTTCCGGCCTGGCACTGCAGGGGCGCGACGACACCCGCCACGCCCTCGATATCGGCCGAGATATAGACGCGCATTCCCGCCCCCTCAGTTCGAGCGCAGCTTGGGGTCAAGCGCGTCGCGCAAGCCGTCGCCCAGCAGGTTGAAGCCCAGCACCGTCAGGAAGATTGCCAGACCCGGAAACAGCGTCAAGTGGTCGGCCACGCCCATATAGCTGCGCCCGTCCGCCAGCATCGCGCCCCATTCGGGCGATGGCGGCTGCGCCCCCAGCCCGATGAAGGACAGCGCCGCCGCCGTCAGGATCGACGTCCCGATCCGCATCGAGAAATAGACGATCACGTTCGGCAGCGTGCCGGGCAGGATGTGGCGCAGCATGATGACCGTGTCGCTGACGCCCACCGCGCGCGCCGCGTCGACATAGACCGTGCGCTTCAGCTGCAGGGTCGTGCCCCGCGCCAGCCGCGCAAAGACCGGGATCGAGAAAACCGCGACGGCATAGATGACATTGGTGATCCCCGGCCCCAGGATCGCGATGACCGCGATGGCCAGCAGGATCCCCGGAAAGGCCAGCAGCAGGTCGCAAAGCCGCATCACCGCGCTGTCGGCCCAGCCGCCGCGATAACCCGCGACGATGCCCAGGCTGACGCCGACGATCGCGCCCAGCGTCACCGACAGGAAGCCGACCATCAGCGAGATCCGCGACCCCCAGACGATGCGGCTGAAGATGTCGCGCCCATAGGCGTCGGTGCCCGCCAGATGCAGCAGGCTGGGACCGGCCAGCACGTTTTCGTAATCCGGCGCGGCCGGGTCATAGGGGGCGACCAGCGGCGCCAGGATCGCGACGACGACCAGCAGGGCGATGAAGGCCAGCGCCACCAGCGCCACCTTTTGGCGCATGAAGCGGCGGCAGAATTCGGCAAAGGGCTTGCGCGTCCGGTTGGCCGTTCCTGCGGGCATGTTGAGGGCGCTCATTGGTAACGGATCTCCGGGTTGGCGAAGATGTAAAGGACATCGACAAGCAGATTGATCAGGATGAACTGCAACGAGAACATCAGCACCAGCGCCTGGATCACCGGATAGTCGCGATAGGTCACGGAATCGACCAGCAGGCGACCGACGCCCGGCCATGCGAAGACGCTTTCCACGACGATCGAGCCGCCCAGAAGAAAGCCGAATTGCAGGCCGACCATGGTGATGATCGGGATCAGCGCATTGCGCAGCGCATGGCGCCAGATCACCTTGCGTTCGGGCACGCCCTTGGCGCGGGCGGTGCGGACGTAATCCTCGCGCGAGATCTCGATGAAGGCCGAGCGGGTGAACCGCGCCATGACCGCGGCCACGGCCAGCCCCAGCGTAAAGGACGGCATGACGAAATGCTGCCATGTCCCGTATCCGCCGGTCGGCAGCCAGCCCAGATGGACCGAGAACAGGTTGATGAGCAGGAGCCCCAGCCAGAAGGGCGGGAACGAGATTCCCGAGACGGCAAGCACCATGCCGCCGTAATCCTGCCAGCGTCCGCGCTTGACCGCCGAGATGACGCCGATCAGCAGCCCGATGGCGACGGCCCAGACCATCGCGAACAGCGTCAGCCAGACCGTGGGCATCAGGCGCAGGCCGATCTCTTCGACGACGGGGCGGCGCGTCTTCAGCGACATGCCCAGATCGCCATGCAGAAGATTGGTGAGATACTGCAAGAATTGCTGCGGCAGCGGCTTGTCCAGCCCCAGCGCGGCACTGACCGCGGCGATGTCGTCGGGCGTCGCATCCGGCCCGGCGACAAGGCGCGCCGGATCGCCCGGCAGCATGTGGACGAACGCGAAGACGGCCAGGGTCACCATCAGGATGACCGGGATCGTCCCAAGCAATCGTTTGAGCAAATAGGATGGCATGTGAAGTTTCTGTCCCGCTTCGGTTCGGCCCGGTCTTGCCCCGGTTTTGCCCCGGCCGTGATCCGGCCGGAGCGGTTGATGCTGGAGGAAAGGCGGATGCCTTTCGCGGCTGGCGCCTTATTCGGCGAAGGCCGCGTCTTCCAGCAGGAAGCCCTGGTCGGGCAGCTGGTAGACGCCGCTCAGATCCTTGCTTTGGGCCGAGATCACGTCGGACACGCCCAGGAAGATCCACGGCGCGCCATCCCATGCCAGTTTTTGCGCGGTTTCATAAAAGCCCGCGCGCTTGGCCGGATCGGCGGTGCCAAGCGCACCCTTGATCGCCTCGTCGACGGCCTTGTCGCTGTAATAGGCGACGTTGAACATCGAGGGCGGCGCGCTTTCGCTGAGCAGCAAGGGTCGGATGCCCCAGTCGGCATCCCCGGTCGAGGCCGACCAGCCGCCATAGTACATCTGGACGGTCGCGTCCTCGGGCTTGTCGATCGACCAGATCTTGTCCGCGGCGACGCCGGATTCCAGCGGCAGGACGTTCACCTTGACGTTCACCTGCGCCAGCTGCTGCTGCAGGAACTGTGCCGCGCGCAGCGACCCGGTGCTGTTCGAGCTCGTCCAAAGCTCGGTCTCGAAGCCGTTCTCATAGCCGGCTTCCTTCAGCAGCTCCTTGGCCTTGGCGAGGTCGAAGGGATATTCCCCGGCAGTGACATGGAAGGCCAGATCGGCCGGAATGATCGAATCCGCGGGCGTGCAGGCGCCGTTATAGACGATCTTGCAATAGGCATTCTTGTCGACGGCATAGTTCAGCGCCTGCCGGACCAGCTTGTTGTCGAAGGGCTTCTTCATGTTGTTCAGCCCGACATACCATTCCACGATCGAGGGCCGGGTGACGATTTCCAGCTTCGGGTTCGCCTCGACCACCTTCATCAGCTCGGTCGGGAAGGTCGGGACGAACTGCGCCTCGCCGGTTTGCAGCATGGCCATGCGCGCGCCCGATTCCGGGATCGAGCGGATGATGACGCCATCGACCTTGGCCGCGCCTTTCCAATAGGCGTCGTTGCGCGACACCTCGAACGTGTCGGCGGCCCAGTGCTTGAACACGAAGGGACCGGTCCCGACCGGGTTGCGGTCGATGTCCTTGCCGAATTTCTCAAGTGCTGCGGGCGAGATCATCATCGCGCCCGGATGCGCGAGCGAGGCGATCATGGCCCCGAACGGCTCGCTGAGGATCAGCTTGACGGTATAGGGGTCGACGACCTGCACTTCCTTGACCATCTGCACAAGGCTGCGGCGCGAAAGCTGGTTGTCGGGGTTGCGCAGCGTGTCGATGTTCACCTTGACGGCTTCGGCGTTGAAGTCGGTGCCGTCGTGGAACTTGATCCCCTGGCGCAGCTTGATCGTGAACTCGGTCGCGTCGTCGTTCGCGTCATAGCTTTCGGCCAGAAGCGGGATCAGCTTCATGTCCTTGTCGAAGCCGAAAAGCCCCTGATAGACCAGCCGCAGCGAGGCTTGCGACAGCGTGTCATTGGCGATGCGCGGGTCCAGCCCGGTCAGGTTGGCCGAGACCGCGACGGTCAGGTCCTTGGCCCAGCCGGTCAAAGGCATCATCGCCGCCAGGCCAAGCGCCGACGCGGCAAGAAGCGATTTGAGTTTCATGTACCTCTCCTTGGTTCTAACTCTGATTGGCCGGCGCTGTCAGCCGAACAGGCCGACCGGGTGGCGCGCGACGAAATGCTGGGGCGCGACCTCGACCAGCGGCGCGACCACGGGCGGATCGCCGACGCTGCGCATGGGGCTGGGGATCTCGCCCTCGATCAGCGGGCGGTTGCGGTTGCGCGCCTCGGGCGAGGCGATGGGGACGGCCGAAAGCAGGCGGCGCGTATAGGCGTGCTGGGGGTTCTCGAAGATCTGGCGGCGGGTGCCGATCTCGACGATCTGGCCCAGATACATGACCGCGACGCGGTGGCTGACGCGTTCCACCACCGCCATGTCATGGCTGATGAAGATATAGGACAGGCGCCGCTTTTCCTGCAGGTCCATCAGCAGGTTCACCACCTGCGCCTGGATCGACACGTCCAGTGCTGCCACGGCCTCGTCCGCGATCAGGATGTCGGGTTCCCCGGCCAGGGCGCGGGCGATGCAGATCCGCTGGCGCTGGCCGCCAGAAAATTCATGCGGATAGCGCTGCGCATGTTCCGGTTGCAGGCCCACATCGGCCAGCAGCTCGGCCACCCGGCGGTCGACTTCGCGCCCCTTGGCAAGCCCGTGGGTCAGCAGCGGTTCCGCGATCGAGAATCCGACCGTCAGGCGCGGGTCCAGCGAGGCGAAGGGGTCCTGGAAGACATACTGGATCTTGCGGCGGACCTTCTGCCGCTCGGATGCGGGCAGCGAGAAGATGTCGCGGCCCTGATACATGACCGAACCCGAGGTCGCCTCTTGCAGCATCATCACGGTGCGGCCGGTGGTGGATTTCCCGCAGCCGGATTCGCCGACCAGCGCCAGCGTCTCGCCCTTGCGCAGGCCGAAATTGATATGCTCGACCGCGTGGATGCGCCCGGTCACGCGCGACAGCAGGCCCTTGCGCACGTCGAAGCGGGTGACAAGATCGCGCGCCTCAAGGATCGGCTGGTCGGATTCGACGGTATCCTGCGGCGGAAACTGCTGGAAGCTGGCGGCGTCGCGGTGGTCGCCATCGGCGCGCAGCAGCGGAAAGCGGCGCGGCAGTTCCTGCCCGTTCAGTGCGCCAAGGCGCGGCACCGCGGCCAGCAACGCGCGGGTATAGGGATGCTCGGGTGACTGGAAGATCTGCTCGACGCTGCCTTCCTCGACCTTTTCGCCGTGGCGCATGACCAGAACCTTGTCGGCGACCTCGGCCACCACGCCCATGTCATGGGTGATGAACAGGACCGCCATGCCCATTTCTTCCTGAAGCAGCCGGATCAGCCGCAGGATCTGGGCCTGGATGGTCACGTCCAGCGCGGTCGTCGGCTCGTCCGCGATCAGCAGGCGCGGCTTGCAGGACAGGGCCATCGCGATCATCACGCGCTGGCGCATCCCGCCCGAAAGCTGGTGGGGGTGGCGGTCAAGGATGCGCGCGGCATCGGGAATGCGCACCTTTTCCAGCATCCGCAGCGCCTCGGCGCGGGCCTCGGCCGGACTGCAATCCTGATGCAGGCGCACGGCTTCGGCGATCTGTTCGCCCACGGTAAACACCGGGTTCAGCGAGGTCATCGGTTCCTGAAAGATCATCGCGACATCGTTGCCGCGGATCTTTTCCATCTGGCGGAGCGGCGTTTTGGTCAGGTCGCGCTGCTGCCCGTCGCGGCCCGAAAGCGTGACCGTGCCCTGCGTGATGCGCCCGCCGCCGAATTCGACCAGCCGCATGATGGCAAGCGAGGTGACAGATTTTCCCGAACCGGATTCGCCCACCACGGCCAGCGTCTCGCCCGGCGCAATTTCGAACGACAGGTTCCTGACGGCCTGAAAGGTGCCGCTGTCGCCCTTGAATTCGACGCCCAGCCCCTCGACGCGGATCGTGGCGCCGTCCTTGGTTTCCATGCGGGTCATTTCGGCTCCTTGGGGGCGGGGGCGGAAGCCTGGGGGCCATCCGCGTAAAGATAGGGAAAGATCAGCCGGGTCAGGGCCGCGGCATCCGAGGCGCTTTGGTAGCGCGAGGTCATCAGCGCCACGAGCGCCTCGAACAGCGCGATGGCGGCAAGGCCGGACGAATTCAGGACGGGCTGGCGCGCCGGCACGATGAAGGTCTGGTCGCAAAGCTGAAAGATGGGCGAGCTTTCGCTGTCGGTGATCCCCACGCAGGGCACGCCCCGCGCGCGGGCCAGCCGCAGAAAGTCCAGCGTCGCCACCGAGTAACGCGGCAGCGACATGGCGATGACCAGATCGCGCGGCCCCATCCGGCCGATGGCGCTGGCCAGCCGCTCATAACCGCCGGCACCGTCCAGGATTTCGCAGCTGCGCAGGAAATGCTCCGCCGATCCCGCGAAATAGGCCAGCGCGCGCGCTGCGCGGCCAAAGCCCAGAAAGCCCACCTTGTCGGCGGCGACCATGCGGTCGACCAGCGCCTCGCATTTGTCGACCGGGCAATCCGCCGCCAGCATCGAGATGTTCTGCTGCAAAGCCGCCAGTGAATCCTGCATCACCTCGGCCGAGGGGCGCTGGCTGGCGCGGCTGACATTCTCGATCGGTTGCAGCAGATCCTGATAGCGCCGGACGGCGATGGCGCGGAAATCGGCATAGCCCGACAGGCCCAGCACGCGCACGAACCGTGTGATCGTGGGGGCCGAGACTTCGGCCGCCTGGGCCAGATCCTCGATCCCCATCGTCGCGACAAGGAAGGGATTGGACAGGACGAATTCGCCGACGCGCTGCTGGTTGGCGGTGAACTGCGCCCAGTTCGCCTCGATCATCTTCTTCAGATCGTCCATCGCGCCTGCGCCTCCCTCGCCAACGTGAAAAACAAATTACATCCGCCCATGCGAATGGCGCGTTTATTTTCACATCCGGTTTGGGATGGCAAGGATTCGTGCGCAGGTTGTCCCAGACTGACGAAAAGAGGCCGCGCAGAGGAATGCGCGGCCCAAGTCAGGGAAGGTCGTCGGAAAGGGGCTGGGCCTATTCTATGGCAAGGCCGCCCCGTCCCGCAGCTGCATGGCCGGCCCGCGCTTCGGCCCGGGCGGCGATCAGGAATTCGCTGCGGTCCGAGGCGCAGGCCAGGCAGATCGGCGCATGCCCGGCCGAGGGATCGCGGTCCATCTCATGCGCGATATAGGCCTGGTGGCAGTGATGGCAGCGGATGCGCGCGGACCAGGGGTCGTCGACCTCTTTGCGGGGATCATGGGGGCGATCCTCGACATACCAGCTGCGGCGGGCCACCCCCAAGGCGGCGGCATAGATGCCGACCGCGATGACCAGCGTGATCGGAGGCGCCCAGATCCCCCCGAAGCTGCCGCCAAAGACCAGAAGGAAGCAGCCCACGGCCGAGGCCAGAACCCACGCTCCCAACCCGCCGGGATTGACCAGCGGCACCCGGCCGGGACGGAATTCCAGCATGTCGGCCCGGATTCCGCGCAGATAGCACCAGCCGATATGCGTCATGGCCACCCCGACCCAGGCCACGATGATGACGCCCTGGAATTGCAGCGTCAGCAACAGGTAGCCGAAGACATTGGTCAGCATCACCAGGAAGATGACCACGGTCATGATGATGACCCAGACCGTGCGCGGCCACGAGATCTTGAAAGCCCGCGCGAAGAAGTTCTGCATGTTGGTCGAGGACAGGTAGAAGTTGATCGTGTTGATCCGTGTCTGGCTGACCCAGACCAGAAGCACGCCGAAGGGGCCCATCAGCGCGACGATGCCGATGATGGCCGAAGTCTCGGACAGCGCACCCTCGATCGGGATGGTATGGGCGATGAAGATGCCCACGGCCCCGTTGATCAGCAGCGTCACGGCATAGAAGGGGATGCCGAAGGTGTAGTTGCCGTTGAAGGCCGAATCCTGTTTCCGGCCAAAGCGGGCCACGTCCCAGGTCATCATCACCACGACCCAGACGCCCATGTAGACGGTAAAGGCGAACCACCAGCCGGGCACGCCGACATCGACGCCGCCCGCCGGAAGGTTGGTCAGCCAGTCCCCGGAATAGCCGTGCGAGGCGATCGCCCAGATCACGCAGGCCATCAGCCCCAGCACGTAAAGCGGCAGCAGGATGCCGTTGATCCGGTCCAGCCAGGTCCGCACGCCGCGCATGACCAGCGGCGCGCTGTATAGGCAGACGATGAAATACCACAGGCTCATCGGGCCGCCGAAATAGTCCTGAAGCGCGATGGCGACGATCGTGCCTTCGGCGATGGCGTAATAGGTGATGGTGACGCCGAACAGCAGCGCCGCGAAGGTCGCGCCGACCTGCCCGAAGACTGCGCGCGAAAACAGCGCGACGCTGGTGCCGCTGCGCGCCGCGAAACGCGCGGCGATGTTGCACAGGATGCCATAGACCACCGTCGAAAGGGCGATGCCGATCAGGGTGTTGACGGTTCCGACGGTCAGGGCGACGGTGCTGCCGACGACGACCCAGAACATCGCGCTCATCAGGCCGAACCAGGCCATCGACAGCGAGAATCTGGAACTGCGCCAGGTCGGGGGCACGATGTGCAGCGAGAAATCCTCGGCCGCGGCGTGCCGCAGCACCTCGGGTTCGTCGTGATAGATGATTTCGGGCGGGGGAATGCTTCCGGCAAGGGTCATGGTTTCAGACTCCTGAGGGTGAAGGGGGGCGGAACCGGGCATCCGGCACGCATCAGGCACAGGCCGACGGGCGATCCCGAAAGGCCGCGAGGTTTCCGTGCAGACTGTGGCTTGTGATCGTCCGCGACAGCTTCGGTCCGGTTGCGCCGAAAGGCGGGCAGGGGGGAGGCTGCCTTTTCATGCGCTGGCAGAAGCTGGTCGCGGGCGGGGTGCGTCGTCCGGTATCCGCGTGAATTCCGTCGGGTGGGGGCGGCGGCTTGCGTCGCCGCCCCCGGTATTCATCACCGCCTCAGGCGGCGATGCGGGCGCGATCGGCGGCTTCCTTGCTGAGCACGGCCAGGGTCTTGCCCCAATAGGGGACGACCCGGCGCTTCATCATCTCGCGGAATTGCCGCGTCGTGTTTTCCAGCAGCTGGCCGTTGCCCCAGTCCAGGATGACGCCGTATTGCCGGATGCAATCCATGTCGATGAACTCGCCCGAGCGATAGCGCGCGGCGATGGATTCGGGGTCTTCGTCAAGCCAGGCCAGCCGGGATTCGGCGATCCGCTTGCGCTCGGTGATGGTGGCTTCGGCATCGACCTCGTATTCGGCCAGGTCGCGGTCGATCACCCGGATCACGACGCCATAGTCGATCAGCGCGCGCTCGACGCTGACATATTCGTCGGCCACGTCTTCGCAGACCAGTTGCGGGTCGCGCATCAGGGGATCGCCAACCCCGCCACCCCCGGCCGAGGGCCGGGTGAAGACGTCATCCAGCTCGACCGGAAGGTTCGAGAAGATGGACCCCAGATAGCGCTGCTTTTCGGTGCCCTTGTTCAGCCAGACGCCATGCGGGATCGAGGGCAGGCCCCCCCACATGCCCCAGGTGACAGAGCGTTCGCGGTCGCAGCAATAGGACACGACGATCCGCTCTCCCTCAAAGACCGAACCGCCCTTTTCGGCGCCAAGCCCGCCGCGGGATTCACCGGGACCGGCCGAGTCCTGCACGAAGTCGTGGCACTTGGTCAGGACCGGGGCAAGGCGCTCTTGCCCCTCAAGCGGCTGGACGCCGTATTGCGCACCGAAGACGGGGGCGGTGGCGTTGAAGCCGTCGCGCCCGTTGCGCCCGCCCCAGCCGCCGGCCATCCAGTCATACCACATGAAATAGGGGCGGCCCTGGATCCGGGTATCGCGCCCGCCGACCAGCAGGTATTCAAGGTTGAAGGCGCAGCCCATCGTCCGTTCGGGCAGGATATCCGCCCACAGCCCGAAGACCGAGTTCATCAGCTTTTCGAACGGTCCCGAACAGAAGCCCGCGCAGGGGCTGGGCCATTCCGCGTTGACGACGGTGCCCGGCTCTCCGACATTGACGGTGACGGCGCGATACAGGCCCGAATTCAGCGGCAGGTCCGGGAACTGGTATTTCGTGCCCGCGACGATCCCCGCGAAAGACCCGCCATAGGCCGCGTTCAGGAAGGTCGAGATCTGCGGATGCGACCCCGACAGGTCGTAATGCGCGTGGTTTCCGTCGATGGTGAACTTGATCTTGATCGGGATAAGCCCTTCCTCAAGCTTGGGGTCCTGGTCGATGTAATCCTCGGCATACCAGGTGCCGTCCGGCAGCTCGGCCAGGCGGTTGCGCATCAGCACCTCGACCCAGTCCTGCACCTCGCGGAAGGCGGTCTTGATGGTCTCGACGCCGTATTTGTCGCAAAGCCGCTGGATCTCGCGCTCGGCGACGGCGGTCGCTTCGGCCTGGGCCTGCATGTCGCCGATGACGTCGCCGGGGTTGCGGGTGTTCGCGGCGATCATGCGCGCCACGTCGTCCAGCCAGACGCCCTTGCGCCAGACCCGGACGGGGGTGATGCGCAGCCCCTCGCCCATATGGTCAAGGGCGGTGATGTTGAACGAGCCGGGCGTCGCCCCGCCCATATCCGCCCAATGGCCGTTGGCCTGCGAATAGCCGATCAGTTCGCCCTTGTAGAACATCGGGCGCAGGATCCGGGTGTCGTTGAAATGGCTGCCGCCCCGGAAGGGATCGTTGATGATGAAGACGTCGCCCGGATTGATGTCGTCACCGAATTCCTCGATGATCGCCTTGCAGGTATAGTGCAGCGTGCCGACATGGGCCGCGATGTCGCCGGTCCCCTGCATCACCAGGTTCCCCTGCGGATCGCTAAGGCCCGAGGAAAAGTCGCGGCAATAGATCACGAACGAATAGCAGGTCCGAAGCAGCTGCTCGGCCATCTGGTCGACGATGTTGACAAAGGCGTTGCGCAGCACCTCGAAGGTGATCGGGTCAAGCTCGGACTTGAAGACGGTCAGGCGCTCGGCCGGGGGCGGAGGCGACTGGATGCCCTTGTCGGACAGCCCGGCAAACTTGTTCTTGCTGGTCATTGGATATGTCCTTCGTGTTCCTGTTGGGGGCGCCGGTCAGGCCGCGCCAAGCTTGATCTGGATGTTCAGCCATTCGTCGATATAGGCCACGTCGCCCGGAGGGATGACGGTGGTCGAGTCGAGCTGGTCGATGATCGCGGGGCCCTTGATCGAGACGCCCGCAGGCAGGTTCTCGCGGTCGTAAAGCGCGGTGGTCACGGCTTTCTGCTGGCCGTGGAACCAGACCTCGCGCGTGCCCTTGGACGTGGCGCGGGCCTGCGGATCGATCGTGACCCGCGGGAAGGAGGGCTTCGGCGTGACCCCGATCGCGCGGACCGTCAGGCGATAGACCTCGACGGGGAAATCCTCGCGGCGGAAGTTGTGGGCCTTTTCGTATTCGTCGTGGAAGATCGCCAGCGCCTCGTCCATCGAGGCGACCTGACGCGGGACCGGAACCGCCAGCGAGCGCCATTGACCGCGATAGCGCATGTCGACGAAGCGCTGGAAGGTCATGTCCCCGGCCGCGACGCCGTCGCGTTCCAGACGGTCGCGGCCTTCATGTTCAAGGCGCTGGAAGGCAGCCTCGATATCGGCCGGATCGGCCGAGGCGGCGTCCTTGAAGAACATCTGGGTCACGTCATGCTGGACATCGACCAGCATGCAGCCGACCGCCGAGGTCACGCCGGGATTGGGCGGCACGATCACCACGGGAATGTTCAGTTCGCGTGCGATGTCGACCCCGTGCAGGGGGCCCGCCCCGCCGAATGCGACCAGCGCGAAGTCCCGCGGATCATGTCCACGCGCGATCGAGATCAGGCGCACCGCGTCGGCCATGTTGGCATTGGCGACGCGCAGCGTGGCCAGCGATGCCTCGACCGTGTCCAGTTCCAGCGGCTTTGCGATCTTCTGCATCGCCTCAAGTGCCGCGTCGCGGTTCAAGGCCTTCTTGCCGCCCGCCAGGGAATCGCCGACGCGGCCAAGGATGATGTTCGCATCCGTGTTGGTCGGTTCGGTCCCGCCCGCCTTGTAGCAGGCCGGGCCGGGGGTCGAGCCGGCCGATTGCGGTCCGTTGCGCAGCGATCCCGCCTTGTCCAGCCACGAGATCGAGCCGCCGCCCGCGCCGATCGTCAACACCTCGATCGAGGGGAAGCAGATCGGGTGGCCCCAGTCGACCTCCCATTTGTCGGTCATCCGCAGGTGGCCGTTCTCGGCCAGCGAAATGTCCGCCGAGGTGCCGCCCATGTCCAGACCGATGGCGTTGCTGTATCCGCAAAGCTCGGCGAAATACTTGCTGGCGATGGCCCCCGCCGCAATCCCCGATGCCGCAAGCCGGGCTGCGTATTTCTCGGCCGTGGCCGGGGTCATGACTCCGCCGCCCGAATGCAGCAGCAGGACGTCGGCGCTGTAGCCGGCCTCGGTCGTGCGCCGTTCGATATCGCGGGCATAGGGGCGGATGATCGGCGCCAGGATCGTGTTCGCCACCGTGGTCGAGAAGCGGTCATCCTCAAAAATCTCGGGATGGGTCTCGTGCGAGGTGGTAATCGCGACGTCCGGGCCCAGTTCCTCGGCCAGAATCTCGGCCATCCTCAGTTCATGCGCGCCGTTGACGTATGAGTTGATGAAGCAGACGGCGACCGCGGTGACCTGCCGCTTGCGCAGGATGCGGGCGATTTCGCGGGCCTGCACCTCGTCCAGCGGCTCGATGATCTCGCCCCGGTAATTGATGCGCTCGCCCACGACGAAACGATCGCGGCGGCGGACATAGGGGGGCGTTCCCTCCTTGTAGGCGTCCCAGGGATCCTCCCTTGTTCCACGCCCGATTTCCAGGACATCGCGAAAGCCACGGGTCGTCACCATTGCCGCGGGCTTGAAATTGCGCGTAATCAGCGCATTCGTCGCGACCGTGGTGCCGTGGGTGAACAATTCGACATCGTGCCAATCGATATCGGCCGCCTCTGCCCCGTTCATGATGGCGTCGATGGGATTTAGCGTGCTGGGGACTTTCGCGACCGTCTGGTTTCCATCCGAATCCAGGACGAAAATATCGGTGAATGTCCCGCCCACATCAATTGCAAGACGCACGCGTGCTTTCTGCGGTGCCGAGCCTATGCCCGCTCCGTCCATGCTCATTATGACATTCCTTTTGATTTGCGTGAGCAAAGTGATCCACAAAGCGCAGATCGCGCCATGTGAGAGACTGCATTTGATTTTGAGGGAGATGTCCTGCATCAGAAGGCACAGGTCGCGCCAAGCCGATGTTCGGCATTCTTCGTTGAATGCCAGTTCAGTTTACGCGATGACCTCGTGCGGCGACAAATGTTTTTTGCGGGCATCGCGGGGGCAGGGAAAGCGACATGAATTCAGATGCGTAATTGATATGCACAAGGGGCCGAAAGACCGTGAAAGCGAGGTTTGGCCCGATGGTGGGTGCCGGTCCTGCGATCAGAATTGTGACGGTTTCGTGGCGCTGGAAGTCCGCCCGGCCCATGCCTGCGAATCACCCGGAAATGCGGGCGGGGCTTCGGGAATCGCTGCCTCTGCCCAGCAGGTTGTCCGCCCAGGGCCGGTGCCCCATCGGGGACTGCGCTGCGGCGTCGGCAGGGTTGGCGCGACGGATTTGCCGATTATTGCGGCAGTGGCGAATTGCCGCTTCCCCGGTCAATTCGGGCGCGCCCGATCATCGGGTCGGGTTTGAACAATTGTTGACCGGTCATCGGCCCTCACATAGTGTCCCCTTCACGCAGGGAGCTGCCGCCAAAGCCGGGCCAATGGAATTCAGCGAAAGGCTTGCGCAATATGAAAAGTGATGAACCTATTCATATCGGGGTATTGTTTTCCAAATCCGGGTGGACTGCGGTGACCGAACGCAGCATGTTATCCGCCACCGAATTTGCCATTGATGAAATCAATCAGGCGGGCGGCATCAATGGCCGCGAACTTTTGCCCGTCTATCGCGATCCGATGGGCGACCCGGCCTCGTACCGGGAATTGGCTCTGGATTTGCTGCGGGAAAGCAAGGTCAAGGTCATATTGGGCTGCTATACCTCGCAACAGCGGAAATCGGTGCTGAGCATATTGGACAAGGAAGCCGGTCTTTTATGTTACCCGGCGCAATATGAAGGCTTCGAATATTCCGAGAACATCGTCTATTTCGGTGCGGTGCCGAACCAGAACAGCCTGCTGCTGGCGCAATATCTGCTGGAAGAGCCTGCCCCGCGCCTGTTCATCGTCGGCTCGGACTATGTCTGGCCGCGCGAATCCGGCCGGATCATGGCAGATCTTATCGCCTCGGGCGGCGGAGAGGTGGTGGGCCAGCGCTATCTTGGGGTTGATGCGACCGCGCGCGACTTTGACGAACTGGTCCGCGACATCCGGCGCTGCAGGCCCGATGTGATCTTCAACAATTTCGTCGGCCATTCCAACATGCAGTTCTATGCCGCCTATGGCGAGAACGGCCTTGATGCGGACGGGATGCTGGTCGCCAGCCTGACCACGAGCGAGGCCGATATCCGCGAGATCGGGGCCTCGGCGGTCGCGGGGCATGTCACCGCCGCGACCTATTTCGCGTCGCAGACCAACCGCTCCAACCGCGCCTGCCTTGACCGCTTTGCCGCGATGCGGGGTGAGCCGCCGGATGCCAACATGTGCTGGGACGCTGCCTATACGCAGACGCATGTGGTGGCGCAGGCCATGTCGCAATGCGACCCGGACAGCATCAGCTCGGTCCGGTCGGAGATTCTGGGCAGGTCCTTCGATGCCCCGCAGGGGATGGTGATGATCGACCGCCTGAACGCGCATAGCTGCGTCTGGCCCAAGATCGGCATCGCCCGCAAGGACGGCCAGTTCGACATCGTCGCGGAAACCGACCGGGCCGTGCCGCCCGATCCGTATCGGACCGTCTATACCCTGGCCGAGGATGGCGAGATGCCGGCGGATGACGCCACGCCCCGCATCCTGCATTCGGGCAGGGTTCAAACCCATGCGCACGGCCCCGGAGCCGAGCTTTTGCTGAACCGGGCCAGGTAGTCCACTCCGTTCGTCCAGAAGGATCCGAGATGCGGCCTGCACGAAGCGAGCCCTATGCCAGCGAAAAAGAGCAGCCCTTTCTGATCAAGGACCTGCGTTCCCTGAAGATATTGCTTGTTCAGCCCGCGAATGGCGAGGGCGTGGCCCTGCGCTCGCATCTTCAGCGGATCGGCTGCGACGTCCGGGAATCCTGGCCGCCGCCGATCTCCTACCCCGAGGATGTGGACATCGTCTTCGTGATGGTCGACCGGGTGATCGAAAGCAAGCTGACCTTTCACTGGCAGGCGGACGATCCCTCGGCGGTGCTGATCGCGGTGATCGACTATGAAAGCCCGCTGGCCATCGACAGGCTGCTGCACATGCGGGTGAATGCGGTGATCGGGTTGCCGATCCGGCCCTTCGGGATTCTCACCAACCTTCTGGCGGCGGTCAACAACCACCGGCGCGAACAGCGGTTGCGCCTGAACCTGTCCCGCCTGCAGGCCAAGCTGGAATCCTGTCGCCGGGTCGAGCGGGCGAAGCTGGCGGTCATGCTGACCGACAGCCATTCCGAGGAAGAGGCCTACGGCATCCTGCGCCATCTGGCGATGCAGCGCCGCACCACCGTCGACGCCGTCTCAAGCGAGATCCTGTCCGGCCTGAACTGGCGCGAGGACGAGGCCAGCCGCGCCGGACGCTAGCCGCGTGGGTTGGCTTCGGGGGGATGGGCCGGGCGGGTGCTGTCCCTGACGATCAGTTCGCCGGTGATGAGAACCTTGCTGGCCGGCTGGGGCTTGCGCGCCTGAAGCAGGTCGTCCAGCAGGCGGATCGCCATGGTGCCGATCCGACGCTTCGGCACGTTGATCGAGGTCAGCGCGGGCTGGGTCATCGCGCTCATCGGCAGGTTGTCGAAGCCGACGACCGAGACATCGCCCGGCACGTCATGGCCGGTTTCGCGCAACGCCCGGATGAAGCCATGCGCGATGATGTCATTGGCGCAGAAATAGGCCTGGGCGATCTGGCTGCGGCCGGACAGCTGCTGCAGGCTGTCGCGATGCGCCCCCTCCAGCGTGGAATCGACGGACAGGATCGCGTCCGGGTCTTCGTGCAGGCCAAGGCTTTGCATGGCCTGGGAAAAGGCGCGGCGGCGCAGGGCGAAATTGGTGACCTGCGCGTCGCTGCCGACCATCCCGATCCGCGTGAAGCCGCATCCGGCCAGATGCTCGACGGCGGAATGGACGGCCTGGTCATTGTCCATGTCGACGAAGTTCAGGTTCAGGAAGGGATGATAGGTGTCGATGAACACCATCGGGCGGGGCAGCGCCGCGATCTGGCGCACCTCGGCCTGCGACAGTTCGGTCCCCAGGATGACCGCGCCGCGCAATCCGCCGTCGCGCAGGCTTGCCGCGATGTCGGGGATCTCGGCCGCGTCCAGGCTGACCACCTGCAGCGAATATCCCCGCCGCGTCGCCTCGTGCGACATGCCGTCGATGTAATCGGCGATGAAATGGTTGTGGTCGCGGTTCACCGTATGGCCGTGCCGCGCGATCTTGAGAAACCGGATCGTGGTTGCGCTTTCGTCACGGGGCCGGGCGCGCCGCGGCATATAGTTGAAATGCTCGATCGATTCCAGAACGCGCAGGCGCGTCGCCTCGGAGATCTCGCCCTTGCCGTTCAGCACCAGCGAGGCCGTTGCGGCCGAGACCCCGGCGCGCGCGGCCACTTGCCTTAGGGTGATCGCCTTTGGCGGGTCTTTCTGCATGATCGTCGGCCTCAAGTTCTTCATGTTCACTAAACAGGAATGGCTGCGGACGCCACCGGGCAAAACCGGCTGGGAATCATATTGAACGAAGCGGAAATACTTGCTAGCAATTTAGTAAATCAACATCATGTTTACTAAACCGTGGGGAGGCGGCATGAGTAAGCTGGATGGACGCCTTGGCGTGTTGATGCTGCTGGTCGTCGCGCTGCTGGCGATCGGCGGTGCGGTTTCGGGCGGAACCTATCTTTCCGCCTTCAACCTGCAATCCATGGCAAGCCAGGTTCCGGAGATCGGGCTGCTGGCCATCGGCGTGATGCTGGCCATGTCGGCAGGCAATGGCGGGATCGACCTGTCGGGAATCGCGCTTGCGAACCTGGCCGGGGTCGCGGCCGGGTTGCTGGTCAAGGATCTGGTATCGGTCGATGACGCGCCTTGGACCTTCTCGCTGGCCTTTGCCGGGGTCGCGGTGCTGGTCGGGCTGGCGGGCGGGCTGCTGAACGGGCTGATCATCGCGCGGCTGGGCATCACGCCAATCCTTTGCACGCTGGGCACGCAGATGCTGTTCACCGGGCTGACGGTCGTGATCTCGGACGGGCGCGCGGTCACCATCGGTTCGCCCGAGCCGCTTTACCAGCTGGGCAATGGCGTCATCCTCGGGCTGCCGATCGGCTTCCTGATCTTCGTCCTGATCGCGCTGGTGCTGGGGGCGGTGCTGCGCTTCACCCCGTTCGGGCTGCGCCTGATGCTGACCGGGGCGAACCCGCGCGCGGCCGGGTTCTGCGGCTTCGACAAGGCGCGGATCTTTACCGTCACCTATGCTTTGTCAGGGATGCTGGCGGGATGCGCGGGGGTCATCATCGCCGCGCGCAACGTCAACGTGAAATGGGATTACGGCACCAGCTATCTGCTGATCGCGATCCTGATCGCGGTGATGGCGGGCGTCCGGCCCGAGGGGGGCTATGGCCGCGTGACCTGCGTGGTGCTGTCGGCCGTCGTCCTGCAACTGCTGTCAAGCCTGCTGAATTTCGTCGGCCTGTCGAATTTCGTCCGCGATCTCGCTTGGGGGGCGCTGCTTCTGGCGTTCCTGGCGATTGGCCGCTTTGGCGTGATCGAACGGCTGGCAAGCCACCTGCCCATACCGCGCCGTTCTCGCGCGGCGCAGGACTGAACTGCGATCTTCGAGGACATGGAGGGAGGAGAAAAATGAAGAAAGTTCTGAAACTTGGTCTTGTCGCGGCCTTTCTGGCTTCGGGCGCAAGCGCGGCCCTGGCCGAAGGCACCATCACCACGGTCGTCAAGATCAGCGGCATCCCGTGGTTCGACCGCATGGAAACCGGCGTGAAGAAATTCGCCGAGGAGAACCCGGACTATACCATCTCGCAGGTGGGACCGGCCACGGCGGATTCCGCGCAGCAATTGCAGATCGTGCAGGATCTGGTGGCCAAGGGCACGCAGGCGCTGGCGGTGGTGCCGATGGACCCCGCCATCCTTGAGGGGATCTTCAAGCGGGCGATGGACCGCGGCACGATCATCGTCACGCACGAGGCCGACAACCAGGCCAATACGATGGTCGATGTCGAGGCCTTCGACAACGCCCAGTATGGCGCGGCGCTGAACAAGCGGTTGGCGGATTGCATGGGCGGCGAAGGCAAGTGGACGACCTTCGTCGGCTCGCTGGGCAGCCGCACCCACATGCAATGGGTCGGCGCGGGCGAGGAGAATGCCAAGACCCATCCGGGCATGGTGCTGGTCGATCCGAACAACGAAAGCTTCGACGACGCCAACGCCACCTATGAGAAGGCCAAGGAGATCCTGCGCAAGCATCCTGACATCAAGGGCTTCCAGACCTCGGCCGGGAATGATGTGCTGGGTGTCGGCCGCGCGATCGAGGAAGCCGGGCTTCAGGGCAAGGTCTGCCTTGTCGGGACCGGGTTGCCCAACCCCTCGGCCGCGTATCTGGACAGCGGCGCGATCACGGCCATCGGCTTCTGGGATCCGCAGAAGGCGGGCATGGCGATGAACGCCGTCGCCAAGCTGCTGATCGAGGGGAAAGAGCTGACCGACGGCATGGATCTGGGCGTCGAGGGCTATGACAAGGTCACGCTGAAGGACGGCCCGGGCACCGGCAAGCTGTTGATCGGCAACGGCATGGTCCTGGCAGACAAGACGACCTACAAGGACTTCCTGTTCTGACAGTCCGCCCGCCGGGGCGTGGCCGTCAGCCGCGCCCCGGCCTTTGTCCTTACGACGGGGTCGCAGATGTCCGACAACCAGCCCGATCCGCCCTTCCTTGAGCTGCGCGGCATCCACAAGCGTTTCGGCGGCGTCCATGCGCTGCGTGGCGTGGACATGCAGATCCGCGCGGGCCAGCCCTATCACCTGCTGGGCGAGAATGGCTGCGGCAAAAGCACCGTCATCAAGATCATGTCCGGCGCCCATGCCCCCAGCGAGGGCGAGATCCTGCTGGACGGAACCCCGCATCCCAGGCTGACGCCCATCCAGGCGCTGCAGGCCGGGATCGAGACCGTCTATCAGGATCTGTCGCTTTTGCCGAACCTGACCGTGGCCGAAAACGTGGCCCTGGCCGAGCAACTGGTCAGCGGCGGGGGGCGGCTGCTGCGCGGGCTGGACCGCGGCGGCCTGACCAGCGTGGCCGAGCAGGCGGTCGGGCAGGTCGGCCTTGATCCCTCTCGCGCGCTGATGGCGACACCGGCCGGCGACCTGCCTTTGGCGGTCCGCCAAAGGGTCGCCATCGCCCGCGCCATCGCGCAAGAGGCGCGCCTGGTCATCATGGACGAGCCCACCACCTCGTTGACCCGGCACGAGGTCGAAACCCTGATCGAGGTCGTCCGCCATCTTTGCGCCAAGGGCGTCGCGGTGCTGTTCGTCACCCACAAGCTTGAGGAATGCTACCGCATCGGCGGGCAGGCCGTCGTGTTCCGCGATGGGAAATCGGTGGGGCAGGGGCCGATCGAAGGCTATACCCGCGCCGAGCTGTCGCAGCTGATGACCGGCCGCGCGATCGAGGCGCGGCGCTATCGTGCTGCCGCGCCGCAGGACGGCATCCTGCTGACGCTGGACCAGCTTGGCTCGGGCGAGGCGTTCGGCAATGTCGATCTTGACCTGCACCGGGGCGAGATCGTCGGCATTACCGGGCTGTCGGATTCGGGGCGGAACGAACTGGCGCTGGCGCTGGCCGGGCATCGCCCCGTCACCGACGGCAATATCCGCATCGAGGGGCGGGCACTCAGCCTGTCCAGCCCGGCAGACGCCATCGCCGAAGGCATCGGCTATGTCCCCGAGGACCGGCTGGCCGACGGGCTTTTCATCGAGAAATCCATCTATGAAAATGCCGTGACGCTGGTCCTGGACAAGCTTGGCGGCGCGCTGGGGACCATCGACAAGGCCAAAGGGCGGGCGGCTGCACGGCGGATCTCCGAGGCGATGCAGCTGAACACCTCGGATATCGACCTGCCGGTGGGCGCGCTGTCGGGCGGTAACCAGCAGCGCGTGCTGATCGGCCGCTGGCTCAGCATCGAGCCGCGCCTGCTGATCCTGCACGGCCCCACGGTCGGGGTCGATGTCGGCTCCAAGGACCGGATCTATCGCGCGATGCAGGCAATGGCGGAACGGGGGATCGCGCTCATCATCGTGTCGGACGACCTGCCGGAGCTTTTGCAGAACTGCGACCGCATCCTGGTGATGAACGCGGGCCGCGTCCGGGCCGAACTGGACGGCGCCACCGCGACCGAAAACGACATCTACAAGGCCATGCTGGCCGCCAAAGAGACCGTGGAATGACCATGACGGATGCGCCCAAGGACACCCCCATTCGCCGCGCCTCGGCCCCGGATCGCGGGCAGGGCGGATTGCTGGACCTGTTCGGCCGCCGCCCCGAGCTTGTCAGCCTGGGCCTGCTGATCGGCATCTGCGTGATCGTCGCGGCGATCAACCCGGCCTTCCTGCAACCCTCGTCCCTGATCGATCTGGGGCGCGCCAGCGTCGTGACCGGGTTGTTCGCGCTGGGGGTCTTTGCCGTGCTAGCGGCGGGCGGCATCGATGTCAGCTTTACCGCCATCGCGGCGCTGACCATGTATTCGATCACGCTTTTCGTGCTGCGGCTTGCGCCCGAAACGCCGGTCTGGGTCATTATTCCGGTCGCCATCCTGTCCGGCGCGGCGCTTGGCGCGGTGAACGGGCTTCTGGTCCACGGCCTGCGGGTCGCGTCCCTGATCGTCACCATCGGGACGCAATACCTGTTCCGGGGCATCCTGCTGGCCTTCATCGGGACGGTCTGGCTGATGGAGCTGCCCCCGCAGATGGTCGCCTTTGGCAAGGCGTCCCTGATGGACATCACCACGGCCAATGGCGCGGTGGTGACGCTGCCGGTCTATTTCCTGATCTTTCCGGCGGTGGCGCTGATCACCTGGCTGATCTTTACCCGCACGCTGATGGGGCGGGCGATCTTTGCCAGCGGCGGCAATGCCGAGGTCGCGGCCCGGCTGGGCTATGACCAGCGGCTGGTTCATGTCTTTGTCTTTGCCTATGCCGGCGCGCTGGCCGGGCTGGCAGGCATCATCCATGTCTGCGCGAACCGGATGGCGAACCCCTTTGACCTGGTCGGGACCGAAATCGGGGTGATCGCCGCCGTCGTGCTGGGCGGGGCGCGGATCACCGGGGGGACCGGCTCGGTCTTTGGCACGGTGGTGGGCGTCCTGCTGATCACCGTGGTCAGCAACTCGCTGGTGCTGGTCGGCATCCCGTCAAGCTGGCAGCGCGTCGTCGTCGGTGCCTTCATCCTTCTTGCGGCGGCCTTTTTCGTAAAGCGCCGCCGTCACCTGCAATCCCATATCGCGAAGTGACATCATGAAGAAATTGCTGAACAAACCCGAAGATTTCGTCGACGAGATGCTGGATGGGATCTATCGCGCCCATCCCGAGGTGACGCATGTCGCAGGGGATCTGCGCTGCTATGTCACCGCGGCACCCGTCAAGGGCAAGGTCGGGATCGTGACGGGCGGCGGATCGGGGCACCTGCCGACCTTCCTTGGCTTTGTCGGCAAGGGGATGCTGGACGGTTGCGCGGTGGGCGGCGTGTTCCAGTCGCCCAGCTCGGACCAGATCCTGCAGGTGACGCGCCATGTCGATCAGGGTGCGGGCGTTCTTTACCTTTACGGAAACTATACCGGCGACATCATGAATTTCGACATGGCGGGCGAGCTGGCCGAGATCGAGGATATCCAGATCCGCACGGTCATCGGCAATGACGACGTCGCCTCGTCCGTGGTCGGCGAGGAACACAAGCGCCGCGGCGTCGCAGGGATCTTCTTCATCTACAAGGCCGCGGGGGCGGCGGCGGCGCGGATGCTGCCGCTGGACGAGGTCGCGCGGCTGGCCGACAAGGTGCGCAGCCGCACCCGGACCATGGGCGTCGCCCTGTCGCCCTGCATCATCCCCGAAGTCGGCCGCCCCGGATTTCAGATCGGCGCGGAGGAAATGGAAATCGGCATGGGCATCCACGGCGAACCCGGCATCTCGCGCGAGGCGCTGCTGCCAGCCGACGCGGTGGTGGACCGGATCATGGATCGCATCCTTGCCGAGACCGATTACGCCCGCGGGGATGAGGTTGCGGTTCTGGTCAACGGCTTGGGCGCGACACCTCTGGAAGAGCTTTACATCATCTTCCGCCGCGTCTCGCAGGTGATGGAGGGGCGCGGGGTGACGATCCGCCATGTCTGGGTCGGTGAATTCGCGACCTCGATGGAGATGGCAGGGGCCTCGGTTTCGATCCTGCATCTGGACGACGAGATCGAGCCCCTGATCGCGGCCGGGGCACAGACACCCTTCTTCCGCCATTTCGGCGAGTGAGGCGCGGATGGCCTTCACCACCGATGACATCACCCGCCTGTTCGATGCCTTCGCCCGGCGCTTCGCCGCGGAACGCGAGGCGCTGATCGCGCTGGATGGCAAGGTCGGCGACAGCGATCTGGGCATCACCATGTCCAAGGGCTTTGCCGCCGCCCACGACGCCGTCGCCGATCTGGCTGCGCCGGTTCCGGCGGGGCAGATGAAGGCGGCGGGCGCGGCGCTGGCCAAGGCCGCGCCCTCGACGATGGGCACGCTGATGGCGACGGGTTTCCTGCGCGGATCGAAGGCGGTCGAGGGTGCCGGGACTCTGGACCTGACCGAGCTTGCGGGTTTCTGGCGCGCCTTTGCCGATGGCGTCGCGCAACGCGGCAAGGCCAGGCCCGGCGACAAGACGGTGCTGGACGTGCTGGAACCGGTCGCGGCCTCGCTTGAGGCATCCGCCCGGCAGGGTCTTGGCCTGACCGATGCGCTGGCCGCGGCGGTGACGGTGGCGGATGCGGCGTTGCAGGCGACGCGCGACATGGTCGCCCAGCATGGCAAGGCCGCCGCCTTTGCCGAAAAGTCCCGTGGCCTGCCCGATGCCGGGGCGACGGTCGCCGTGATGCTGATCGAAACCATGCGGGACACGGCCGCGGCCTAGGCGCGCGAACAGGGGGAAAAGATGGACTATCGTCAATTGGGCAGATCCGGGCTGAGCGTCCCCGTCCTGACGCTGGGGACCTTCACCTTTGGCGGCGCGGGGCCGTTCGGCATGGTCGGCCAGCAGGGCGTCGCCGAGGCGCGCGAGCTGATCGATTGCGCGCTGGACCTGGGCATCGGCATGGTCGACACCGCCAACATGTATTCGACCGGCCTTGCCGAGGAGATCCTGGGCGAGGCGCTGGCGGGCCGGCGCGACCGGGTCCTGATCTCGTCCAAGGCGCGGATGCGGATCGGCGAGGGCGCGAACGATCAGGGCGCAAGCCGCTGGCACCTGATCCGCGAATGCGAACGCAGCCTGACGCGGCTTCGCACCGACCATATCGACATCTATCACATCCACGAATGGGACGGGCAGACCCCGGTCGAGGAGACGATGGCGGCGCTGGACATGCTGGTCGCGCAGGGCAAGATCCGCTACGCGGGCTGCTCGAACTATACCGGCTGGCAGCTGATGAAATCCCTGATGGCGTCCGAGCGGCACAACCTGACCCGCTTCGTCACCCAGCAGATCCATTACACGATCGAGGCGCGCGAGGCGGAATACGAGCTTTTGCCGATCGCGCTGGACCAGGGCGTCGGCGTCACCGTCTGGAGCCCGCTGGCGGCGGGCCTTCTCAGCGGCAAGCATCGCGGGGGGCGGATCGCGCTGGAAAGCCGGCAAGCCAATGGCTGGACCGAGCCCCCGATCCGCGATCCCGCCCGGCTTTGGGCCATCGTCGACGAGCTGGCGGCGATCGGTGAAAGCCACGGGGTCGAGGCGGCGCAGGTGGCGCTGGCCTGGCTGCTGACGCGCCCCGGCATTGCCAGTCTGGTCGTCGGAGCGCGCAGCCGCGACCAGCTGGAACGCAATGCCCGCGCCCTTGCGATCAGCCTGACCGGGGACCAGCTTGCCCGCCTGGACAAGCTGAGCCGCCCGCCGATGATCTATCCGCACTGGCATCAGGAGCAGTTCGCCAAGCCCCGCTTTGGCGGCCCCGAATTCGCGCTGCACCCAAGGGTCGGGGCGGACGAGCGGCCTTTTCAGCAATAACGCTCGATAAAGGCCATCTGGTGGTCGCCGTAACGGTCGCCATGCGCGAATCCGGGCGGCAGGATGCGGTCGATTTCGGCGATGTCCGCCGCGGTCAGTGGGGCAGGGTCCCAATCGCCCAGATGGTCGGCCGTGCGCGTGCCGGGGATCGGGATGATGTGGTCCCCCTGCGCCAGAACCCACCCCAGCGCGGCCCCCGCGACCGTCCATCCGCGATCGGCGCAAAGCGCGCGGAAGGGCGCGATCACCGCAAGGTTGGCCGAAAAGTTCGGCTCGACAAAGCGGGGGTTGGTGTCGCGGAAATCGATCCCGGCGCGGAAATCGCGCTTCAGCGGAGCGCGACCCAGCATGCCACGCGCCAAGGGCGAAAACGCGACGAAGGCCACGCCCAGATCCTTGCAGGCCTGGATCAGGCCAAGCTGGGGCAGGCGCGTCCACAGGGAAAACTCGCTTTGCACGGCGGTCACGGGATGTTCGGCATGGGCGCGGCGCAGGGTGGCGGGCGCGATCTCGGACAGGCCATAGCCGCCGATCTTTCCCTCCTGCACAAGCTTCGCCATGGTCCCGGCCAGATCCTCGACCGGAATGGCGGGCTGGCGGCGGTGGATATAGTAAAGATCGATGTGATCGCGCTTCAGCCGTCGCAGCGATTCTTCAAGGCATTGGCGGATATAGGGCTCGTCATTGCGGACCTCGCGCGGGGGGCCGCTGACGATGGCGCATTTCGTGGCAAGGTGGATGTCCTGCCGGCCCCATTTGCCAAGGATCTGTTCGGACACGCCCATGCCATAGATGTTGGCCGTGTCCAAATGGCTGATGCCCCGGTCCGCGGCGGCGTCAAGACAGGCCAGCGACGTCGTCTCGTCCGTGGGGCCGAAGATTCCGCCAAAGCTCATCGTGCCAAGGCCGATGGCGCCGACCTGTCGCGTGCCCAGCTGTCGTTGTTCCATGCCCGTCTCCTTTTGCCGCGGTGCGGCAGGGAAGCGCGATGTGCGCCGCGCGTCAAGCGAAAGTGCCCGCATGACAGGTGCTTAGCTTGCGTCGCGGGTCTTGGTCGCGGGCGGTTTCGGCGGCGGGACGCCCATCACGTTCTTGTAGAGGAACCGTGTCTTCGAACCGCCTGTTGGTCCGCCAATCAGAACGCCAAACGGCAAAGGACAAGACATGCGCCGAATTTTCAATGAAACGACCGCGATTGCGGCCTGTATCTCGCTTCTGGCGCCACATGCCCTGCTTGCGCAATCCGCGGATGCCCTGAAGGACGCACAAGGCCAGGAACAGCAGGCCCCGGAGCAGGCGGCCCCGGAACAGGTGGCCCCCGCCGCACCGGAACAGGCCGCGCCGGAACAGGCACAGCAGCCCAAGGCGAAGGGCAAGCCCGCCGCGGACTGCGACGATGGCTCAGCCCCGCCTTGCGCGGACGCGGCCACCGCCAGCCCCGCGCCGCAGGCGGCGGAAACCGCCCCGGCAGAGGCCCCTGTCGAGGCCCCGGCCCCGCAACCCGAAGCGCAGGCCGCCCCGCCGGTCGAAGCGCCTGCCCCCGCGGCGACGGCAGCCCCTGAAGCCCCGGCGGAAGCCCCTGCTGAGGCACCCGCCGCCAAGGCCCAGGCCGATCAGGCAGTGACGCCGGATGAGCCCGTGAAGGATGCCAAGCCGGCGCCGCTGGACAATCCCGCGCCCCAGGCCGAAGTGCCGACGCAGGACGACCTTGCGGATGCGCTGAAGAAGGAAGCGGACGGGGCCGCGCCCGCGGCTCAGGAAAGCGCGCCCGTTCAAGCTGACAAACCTGCCGCGCCGGCTGAAGGCGACGTGACCGGCAAGCCCGCGGCCGAGCAGGTCGAACCGGCCCCGCTGCCCGAAAGCGCCCCGGCCGAGACCGCCGCCCCGGCGGCCGGTGGTGACGCCCCCGCCGCGCAAGTCCCGGCCGAAGCCGCGACGACTGAGAAGCCGGGTGCCGCCCAGACCGACGGCAACGCGGCCGGCGGCACGGCGGCCGAGGCTTCCCCCACCGCACCCGCTGGCGATCCGGCAACCGACGCCGACGCCCTTGCCGCGGCGCTTGCCAAGCAGAACGGGGAGGCCGCGACCCCTGCGGAAACCCCCGAGGGCACGGCCGCTCCGCAGGCACTGGGTCAGGCCGATCCGGCGCAGCCTGCGACCCAGCCCGCCAAACCGGGCCAGGTCGAGACCGCCGCCCCCGCGCCCGAACAGGGCGCCAGCGAAACCGAAGCCGCGAAAGAGGCCGCCGCCGCACCCGAGGTGGCCCCGGTCGCCGCGCTGAGCGACGAGGCGGGCAAAGGCGAAGTGACCGAGGAAAAGGTCACCAAGGAAAACAGCCGCTCCTCGGCCGAGGATTTCGCGACCGACCTGACCAATGCGATGACCGCCGCCACCGGCGCGCCGGCGCAGGCCCGGACCGAGGCCAAGGATGATGACGACGACAATAAAAGCGATCTGGCCAAGGCGCTGCTGTTCGGCCTTGGCGGGGTCGCGGTCGGCGCGATGCTGAACAACAACCGCCAGGTTGCGCTGAGCAGCCCCGACCGGGTCGTGGTCACGCGCGGCGATGGCAGCCAGCAGGTCATCAAGGATGAGGTGGCCCTGCTGCGCCAGCCCGGTTCGACCGTCGCGACCGAGAATTACAATGATGGCTCGTCGCGCACGATCGTCACGCGCGCCGATGGCAGCAAGATCATCACCGTGCGGGATGCGGATCTGCGGGTTCTGCGCCGCAGCCTCGTGTCAGCCGACGGCACCACCACGCAGCTGATCGACGACACGGTCCGGGTCGATCCGGTCGATGTCGCCAGCCTGCCCGCTCCGGTCGCCGGCACCGGCATTGCGCTGGGGAAAACCAGCGAGGAGGATCTGCGTGCCGCGCTGCTGCGCGAATCCGACGTTGGACGCCGCTTCACCCTGTCCCAGATCCGCAACATCGCGCAGGTCCGTGCACTTGTCGCCCCGGTGAACATCGACGCCATCACCTTCGAGACAGGCTCGGCCGCGATCCAGCCCGATCAGGCCAAGCAGCTTTCGGCGCTTGGCGCGGTCATCCGCGAAGCGGTCGCCGCGAATCCGCGCGAGATCTTCCTGGTCGAGGGGCATACCGACACCGTCGGCTCGGACGCCGCCAACCTGGCGCTTTCGGACCGCCGTGCCGAGTCGGTCGCCCTTGCCCTGACCGAGTATTTCAAGGTTCCGCCTGAAAACATGGTCGTGCAGGGCTATGGCGAGCAGTTCCCGCGGATCCGTCAGGAAGGCGACGTGCGTGAAAACCGCCGTGCCGCCGTTCGTCGGATCACCGACCTGCTGCCGCAGCCGACGAAGTGACCTGACAGACCGGCGCGGCGATCTTCCGCGCCGGTCCCTTTGACAGCGATGCGGGCCAGACCGGCCCGCAGGTCGTGGCGCGCCTAAAGCAACTGGTCGTGCTGCTTGACCGTGCGGCAGGCGGCCGAATTTCCCTGACCGCAAGCGGCCCGCAATTCCGACAGGGATTTCCCCTGGACCGAGCCGCCCGAGGAACAGGCGCTTGTCGCCAAGAGGATGAAAAGCAGGGCAATCTTGTTCATGTGGTCCTTTCCGGAATGTGGCCGCGGTGGGATCGGACCAAGGCTAAGCGCAGAGCGCCCCGGACGGAAGCGTCCAGATGCCGCGCCCCGCGACGGGGTTGCGCTTGCCCCGCCTATGGCCAAGGTTGCGGGCCATGATGAGGGCCTGCCGATGCGCGACATGGAAATCCGAAGACTGACCCCGGATGAATTTCCGATCTTCAAGGCGATCCGCCTTGAAGCGCTCGGCTCCGAACCCGCGGCCTATGCCAGCAGCGCGGGCGACTGGGCAAGGCTTTCCGACGAGGAATGGCGCGGCAGGTTGCAGATTCCGGTCTTTGTCGCCTTCCGGGCGGGCAATCCGGTCGGGATCATGGGGCTGCTGCCGCAGCAGGCCAGCAAGATGAAGCACCGGGCCACGCTGATCATGGTCTATCTCCGCCCCGAGGAACGCGGAGGCGGGGCGGCGCAGGCGCTTCTGGACGCCCTTATCGCAGAGGCGCGCAAGGCGGGGATTTCCCAGATCGAGCTGAACGTCAGCTGCCGGAACCCACGCGCGATCCGCTTTTATGAACGCAGCGGCTTTGACCGGATCGGGATCATCCCGGCCGGAATGATCCATGAGGGTCAGGAAATCGACGAAATGATCATGGCGCGTCGATTGACCTGAGCTTCGGTGACATGGCCGCGGCCTGCGCGGGAATATCGACCGTTCCCGGCACACCGCGCAGGCCCAGATAGGCCAACGGCGCAAGGCCGAAGGCCTTCTTGAACATGATCGTGAAGGCTGCGGGGTTTTCATAACCCAGGTCCATCGCCACCGCCGTCACGGGCGTTCCCGCGGCCAGATGGGGCAAGGCCGAAAGCAGGCAGGCCTGCTGCCGCCAGCCGACGAAGCTGAGGCCGGTTTCCCTGCGGAACAGCCGGGTAAAGGCCCGCCGGCTCATCCCCAGCGCCCCGCTCCAGTCATCAATGGTCTCATGGATGTTGGGCGCTGTCATGAAGCGCCGGCACAGCGCGGCAAGGCGTTCGTCGCGCGGATAGGGCAGGGACAGCGGCAGGGCCGTCAGGCGCGCGATCTCGTGTCCCAGCAGCTCCATCAGCGCGCCCGGACGGCCCGACAGCGGGTATTCCAGCGGCAGCTCGAACGCCTCGACGATCAGCGCGCGCATGAAGCCGTGGATGCCGACCACCTGGCAATGATCCGGCATGCCCTGTGCCGCCTCGGGTTCGATATACAGGCTGTGCATCCTGACCGCGCCGACGATCCGGACGTTGTGAACGGCGCCGGGGGGGATCCACATGCCGCGCTGCGGGGGCATGACCCAGGTGCCGTGGGGCGTCGTCATGACCACCAGCCCCGTCGCCCCCGAGATCAGCTGCCCCCGCCGGTGGCAATGGGGCGGGATCCGGAAGCCGTCGGGATAGTCGTTGGTGATCGCGACGATGGGGCGCGGCGTGTGGTCGACCGTGTCGATATGGATGTCGCGCATGATTGGCCCACTTGCGTAACAATCAGGCCCAAACAAGGTGGCGGGCAGATTTCCCGATCTGTAGCCCTCGGGCATCGGCAGGGCAAGACGCCTGCCCGGAATCTCGGAGATGCCCCTTGTCAGACGCAGCAACCGTTGCCCCGCCCCGCAGTGGCGCGGCCTCATACCCGGTGCTTGGCGCAGCCAGCCTGTGCCATTTCCTGAACGACATGATGCAGGCGCTGCTGCCGGCGGTCTATCCGATCCTGCAGGGGAATTTCTCGCTGTCCTTTGCGCAGGTCGGTTTCCTGACCTTCGTCTATCAGGTGACGGCGTCGCTGCTGCAGCCGTTCATCGGCGCCTATACGGATCGCAGGCCGCTGCCCTATTCGCTGCCATTCGGGATGGCGTCCTCGATGCTGGGGCTGCTGACGCTGGCCTATGCCCCCAGCTATCAGGTGCTTCTTGCGGGGGCCGTACTGCTGGGGATCGGTTCCTCGATCTTCCACCCCGAGACGTCGCGAATCGCGCGCCTGGCCTCGGGCGGGTCGCATGGCATGGCGCAGTCGCTGTTCCAGGTCGGGGGCAATTTCGGATCGGCGGTCGGGCCGCTGGCCGCCGCCTTCATCGTGCTGCCGCGTGGACAGCAGGGGCTGGCGTGGTTCGCGCTGGTGGCGCTGGCCGGGATGATCGTGCTGAGCGCACTTGGCCGCTGGTATCAGGTGAACGGCCATGCCCGCCGCCCCGCCAAACCGCCCGCGCGCCACGCCGTGCTGTCGCGGGGCAAGGTCGCGATGGCGATGTCGGTGCTGATCGCGCTGCTGTTTTCCAAGTATATCTATCTTGCCAGCTTCACGAGCTATTACATCTTCTTCCTGATCGAGAAGTTCGGCTTGCAGACCCAGCAGGCGCAGCTGTGCCAGTTCGTGTTCTTCGGCGCGGTGGCTGCGGGCACGATCGCAGGGGGGCCGATCGGCGACCGCTTCGGGCGCAAGCCGGTGATCTGGGCCTCGATCCTGGGCGTGCTGCCCTTTACGCTGCTGCTGCCGCATGTCGGGCTGACCGCGACGATCATCCTCAGCGGGATCATCGGCTTCGTCATCGCCTCGGCATTCCCGGCCATCGTCGTCTATGGGCAGGACCTGATGCCGGGGCGCGTGGGAATGGTGTCGGGCCTGTTCTTCGGCTTCATCTTCGGGATCGGCGGGATCGGGGCCGCGCTGCTGGGCGGGCTGGCCGACTGGAAGGGGATCACCTTCGTCTTCGACCTGTGTTCGGTGCTGCCGGTGATCGGTATCCTGACCGTGCTTCTGCCCGACACGCGCGAAAAGCATGGTTAGGCGGTCGGCCGACGTCCGAAAGGGCTAGAGGGTCGAGGAGCGCCGGGGCACCAGCTCGGGCATCGCCGCCTCGATCATCCGGGGCTTGCCGTCGATCCGGTCAAGCAGCAGCTCGACCGCGCGTTCGGCGATGTCGGGCAGATGCAGGTCGACGGCCGTGATCGGCGGCCGCGACAGCTTGGCGCGCAGCCCGTCATATCGCGTGACCAGCCGCAGGTCTTCGGGAATGCGCCGGCCCAGTTCCTGCGCGGCCCGCACCGCGCCGCTGGCAAAGGCGTCGACGGCGGCAAAGATGCCGTCGATCCGGGGATCGTCGCGCAAGGCCGCCAGCGTCGCGCGATAGGCGATCTCCTCGCCCTCTTCCTCGTCCAGCGCAAGCAGCCTTGGGGCATGGCCGTGGGTCTGCGCGAAGGCACCATAGGCCGCGCGGCTTTCGATCTGGCTGGTGCGCTGGCTTGCCCCGACCAGCGCCATGACATTGCGGCAACGCTGTTCTTCCAGATGCGTCAGCAGCAGGCTGGCAGTGTCACGCGAGCGCAGGTCGACCGCGGGAATGTCGGGGCGATCCGGAACCGTGCCGATAGAGACGATCGGCGTCTGGCGCTGTTCGAAATGCGCCAGCACCGGATCGTCGCGCATCGGTTCGACCAGGATCACCCCGTCGAAGCCCGCCGAGACATAGCTTTTCGCCGAAGGGTGGGGCGGGATCAGGCATAGCGCCAGGTTGCGGGTCAGCGCGGACATCGCGGCCGATGCGGCGATCTCCATCAGGAAGCCCAGCCGCGACGGCCCGGCGGCGACAGCGAAGGGCATCGACGAGGCCAGTGCGATCGTTCCGGTCCGTCCGCTGCGCAGGGCCACGGCCGCGCTGCTGGGGTGATAGCCGATCTGCTCGGCCAGCGACTGGATCCGCTTGCGGGTTTCCGGGTCGACATGGCGGCGGCCGCTGAAGGCATGGGACACGGTCGTGACGGATACGCCCGCGGCCTTCGCAAGGTCCGAAATCGTCGGTTTGGCCACCCATGCCTCTCGTTCAAACAGTCTTCGCGCCAAGCTAGCAGCATTGCCGTCCGATGCAACAAAACGATTTGCACGAATCGGCGGAGGTGATACGCAAACGGATAGCAAAACGATTTGCATGAATGCGAACATGGCTTAACAACAGGGAACGACGATGAATTCCGATGCGAAGACTTCCACTGTCGCCGATCCGGTGGACCAGGTCCTGCCCACAAGGGAGCTGGTGCTTTTCGGCCTGCAACATGTGCTGGTCATGGCGGCCTCACCGATCACGGCGGTTTTTCTGGTGGCCCAGACGCTGGGCTTCGATGCCGGCCTGACCGTCTCAATCATCAGCGCGACCTTTCTGGTCTGCGGGATCGGGTCGATCCTGCAAAGCCTTGGCCCGGCGGGGCTGGGGGCGAAACTGCCCTTCGTCATGGTGCCCGGCGGCGCGCCGATCGCGATCTTCATCGCCATTGCCAGCCAGACCGACGTGCAGACGGCGGTGGGCGCGGTGCTTATGACCGGGGCATTCTATTTCCTGGCTTTGCCGGTCTTTCGCCGGTTGCTGCGCTTTTTCCCGCCCATCGTGGTCGGGACCATGCTGCTTCTGGTCGCGGTGAACCTGGTCAAGATCTATGGCGGCACCATCACCGGCAAATCCGGGACCGAGGGCTTTGCCGACCCGGTCAATGTCGGGCTGGCGCTGGCGACGATTGCCCTGACGGTGATCTTTTCGCGCGTGTTCACGGGCACCTTGCAGCGCATTTCCGTGATGCTGGGGCTGGTCGCGGGGACGTTGCTGGCCGCCGCGCTTGGCAGGCTGGACCTGACCGGCGTGATGGCGGGCCCGATCATCGCGCTGCCGCACCTGTTCCCCTTCGGAATGCCGAAATTCGACATCGTGGCGTCCTTGCCGCTGATCATCTTCTCGATCATCTCGATGGCCGAGGCGACCGGGCAGACCATCGCCACCGCCGAGATCGTCGGGCGCAAGGGCGACGCCCACGCCATCGTCCCGCGCACCATCCGCGCCGATGCCGTCGCCTCGATCCTGGGAGGGATGCTGGGCACCTCGCTCATCATCACCTCGGGCGAGAATGTCGGCATCGTGCGTGCAACGGGCGTGCGCTCGCGTCTGGTCACGGCGATGGCGGGGGTGATCCTTGTCGTGATCGCGCTGATCGCGCCGGTGTCGCGGCTGGCCAGCCTGCTGCCCGGCCCCGTGATCGGCGGCACCGCGATCATCGTCTTTGCGATCATCGGGGTGATCGGCATCCATGTCCTCAGCCGGGTCGACCTGCGCGGGCATGGCGCGATGTTCACGCTGGCCTCGGGGCTGGCGATGGGGCTGATCCCGATCCTGGTGCCCGGCGTCTACAGCCAGTTTCCGCAATGGTCCCAGATGATCCTGGGCAACGGGCTTGCCATGGGCACGCTGACAGCGGCGGTGGTCAACGCCCTGTTTCAATTCAGTTGGCCGCAAATTGTCCAGACGAAGGAAAATACACGATGAACGATCTGTGCCGGGCTTTTGCCGTCACCGAAAACCTGGTTGTCGCCCCCGGCCGGATGCTGCTGGAGGACGGCCCCCGGCCCGGCATGGCGGTGCTGCTGCGGGGCGGGCGTTTTCAGGCGGTCGATACGCTGACGGCCCTGCGCGCCCTTCACCCCGGCCTGCCGGTGGTCGAGTTGCCGGACCACCTGATGATGCCCGGCTTCATCGACACCCACACGCACCTGACCCAGTCGCTGGGCAAGTCGCTGGTCTTTGGCGAGCCGTCCGAGATCTTTCGCCGCATCTGGGTGCCCTTGGAGGGCAGCCTGGATGAGCGCATGGTCTATCTGTCATCGAAGCTGTCGGCCCTTGAATGCCTGCGCGGCGGCTTCACCACCGCGGTCGACGCGGGAACGCGCTCGGCCGGGCATCTGGACCGGCTGGTCGAGGCCGCGCGCGAGACCGGCCTGCGCCTTGTCGTCGCGCGCATCTGCAACGACCTTGGCGGCGCGGCGGTGGTGCCCGACCGCGCCCAGATCCTGCGCGATGCCGAAAGCCATCTTCGCGGCTATGAGGGCGACCCGCTGATCCACGCCTCGCTGGCGATCTCGATCCCCGAAGTTGCCAGCGACGCCATGCTGCGCGAGATTTCGGGCATGGCGGCGGCGGCGGGCGTCACCTTCCAGACCCATGTGAACGAACATCTGGTCGCGGTCGAACGTTCGCTGGTCAGCAATGGCCGCCGCCCGCTGCAGCATCTGGACCATGTCGGGGCGCTGGGTCCGCAGACGCTGCTGGCCCATTCGACGCTGGTCACCCCGTCCGAGCTGAACCTGCTGAGGGATACCGGCGCGGCCGTCGCCTATAACCCCGTCGCCTCGACCTGGAAGGGCAATGCGGTCGCGCCCGCGCTGCAGATGCAGGCGCTGGGGATCCGCTTCGGGCTGGGGACGGACGGCACCCGCGCCGACGGGTTCCGGCTGATGGACGCGGGCGAGACGCTGCAGCGCATCGCCTATGGTCTTGCCTCGGGCGACAGTTCCTGCGGCGGTGGCGGGCTTTGGCTGAACGCGGCGACAAGCATGGCCGCCGACGCCAGCGGGCTGGGCGCGGTCACGGGGCGCATCGCTCCAGGGTTGGCGGCAGACTTCCTGCTGGTCGATCTGGATCGGCCGGAATTCACGCCATCCCATGATCTGGGATGGGAGCTGGTCCGTTACGGCAGCCGCGACCAGATCGACGCCGTGTTCACCAATGGTCGCCTGCGCATGGTGCAGGGCTGGCCGGTTGACTGGGACGCCCGCGCCTTGTTGAAAGAGGTCCGCGACCTTGCCGCCCCGGCCATCGCCGCCGCGCCGATCCAGCGCATCCATCCCACGGCTGACAGCCTGCTTGCCACGAGGTCGTTGTGACTGTTTCCGCCTTCGTTCTTCTGTCCCTGCTGGTCGGCGCCTCTGCCTTTGTGCAGGGGGCGGTCGGCATCGGCTTTGCCCTGATCATGGCGCCGGTCTTTGGCTTCGTCGATGCCAGCTATCTGCCGGTGACCCTGTTGATCCTGATGCTGCCGCTGAATTTCCTGGTCGCCTGGCGCGAGCGGCGCACCATCGACCGCAATGGAACGCGCTGGATTACCGCAGGCCGCTTCCTTGGCACCTTCCTGGGCATGGCGGTTCTGTTCGCGCTGAGCGTGCGGCAGCTTGAAATCGCGGTCGGCCTGCTGACCATTCTTGCCGCAGTCGTGGCCTTGCTGTCGCCGCCCTTCGCACCCACGCGCAGTGCGTCCCTGGGCGTCGGGCTGTTCACCGGCGTGACCGAGACTTCGACCGGGATCGGGGGACCGCCGCTGGCGCTGCTTTACCAGCACGCACCGGGGCCGGTGCTGCGCGCCACCGTCGCGACCTGCTTTCTGGTGGGCGAGGTGATCTCGCTGGTGATCCTGATGATTGCCGGTCGGGTCGGGCAGGGGCAGCTTCTGGCGGCGCTGTATCTGACCCCCGCCGTCCTGCTGGGCAGCATGCTGTCAAGAACGGTCCATTCCCGCGCCAACGGGCCGGGCCTGCGGATGGCGGTGCTGATCTTTTCGATCGTCAGCGGCGCCGCGCTTCTGCTGAAGGGCTAGGGCGGTCGTTCTTGCGTGACATCGGAGAGGATTTGGAAAGGTCGGGGCCGCTTTTTCGGCTGCGCCGGACCTGATCTTTTCGACAAGTTGGCGGAACAGGCGAACGGGTGCATCCTATTGTTACTGAGGAAAGCCTAGAGGGAAATTCTGCATCGACAGGAGGTCGGTCCGGGAGGGGGCCGGCCTCTTTTCATGTCCATTCCCGCCCTTGTCCGTCGTCACGATTTCCGCGCCCGGGCCTCTGCCTTGCGCCCGATCCGGTGGCGTCCGCGCATGGCGGGTTGTCGGATCATCGCGTCGGACTGCGGGGTGCTTGCGTCGGACGATCAGGTCGAAACTTTATAATAATTCATCATAACAAACTGTAATTGATTAATTTCATGTCGCGGCTTGCCGTTCTTTTCCGCACGCAAAACCGCAGCCCCACGAAATTCTTGACAGGTGGTCCGCCTTTTCGCCAGTCTGACCGAAGATGCCCGGGTCAAACCGGCATCCTTCATACCCCGCTCAACCCAGGTTGATGACGATCCGGAGTTCGCGCCTCCTGGTACAGGGATCATAGCGAAGCTGGCCGCAGGCCGGTTCAACTGTGACACCTGGAGGGGGCATGACTGCCGATCTTCTGATTCATGACGCGTTTATCTATGTCGACCGCGGTTGGGAAATTCCGTCGGGCTGGATCGCCATCGCGGGCGGGCGCATTCAGGCCGTTGGCGACAGCGGCAGCGCCGCGCCCCCGGCCAGGCGCCGCATTTCCGCCAATGGAAAGCTGGTGACGCCGGGGCTGATCAACTGCCATCACCACATGTACCAGAACCTGACCCGGTCCTATGCCCCGGTCACGAATGGCAGCCTGTTCGAATGGCTGACGGGTCTTTACCCGCTTTGGGCCGGGCTGGACGAGGAAGCCGTCTTTGCCTCGACCTATGTCGCCATGGCCGAGCTTTTGCTGGGCGGCTGCACGACCTCGATGGATCACATGTATGTCCATCCGAAGCCCTTCCTGATCGACGCCCAGTTCAGGGCGGCCAACGAGATCGGTTTTCGCTTCTACGCGACGCGCGGCTCGATGACCCGTTCGGTCGAGGATGGGGGCCTGCCGCCCGCCTCGGTGGTCCAGGACGAGGATGTCATTCTTGAGGACTCGGTCCGCCTGGTCGCGAAATTCCACGACGCGTCGGCCGGGGCGATGAACCGCGTGGCGCTGGCGCCCTGTTCGCTGTTCTCGGTGACCGAGCGGATCATGTCCGAATCCGCCCGGCTTGCCGACAGATACGATCTGCGCCTGCACACCCATCTTGCCGAAGACCCCGAGGAAGACACCTATTGCCGCGAGGTCTATGGCTGCACGCCGGTCGAATATTTCGAACGCGTGGGCTGGGCCTCGGCGCGGTCGTGGGTGGCGCATTTCATCTATCCCAAGCACGAGGAGATCAAGCGGCTGGCCCATGCGGGTGTCTGCACGGCGCAATGTCCCTGTTCGAACATGCTGATCGGCGGGGGGTCGGCGGACCTGATGGGGCTAAGGGCGCTTGGCATGCCGGTCGGGCTTGGCTGCGACGGATCGGCCTCGACCGACAGCGCGTCGCTGTGGCTTGAGGCGCGCACCGCGCTGCTGCTGGGCCGCTACAAGAACGGCCCGCATTCGATGTCGGCGCGCGATGCGCTGGACGCGGCCACGCGGGGTGGCGCCGCCTGCCTTGGTTGGGAAGACGAGATCGGGCATCTTCGCCCCGGCGCCTGTGCCGATCTGGTCATCTGGCAGATGCCCGATGTCTCGCTTGCGGGCGCGCTGACCGATCCGGTCGAGGCGCTGCTGCGCTGCGGACCCGCCACGGCGGGAACGACCATCGTGAACGGTGTTCCTCTGGTCGAAAACGGCCAGCCTAACCTGCCCGGATTGAACGACGTGCTGAAAGAGCACCTGAAACAGGCGCGGCGGATACAGCGCCTGCACCCGTAACCCATCACAGCCTGGATCGCGGACTGGTCAGGAAAGGAAAACCGTCATGACCGCAGCAAGCAAGATCTACGCAAGTCAAGATACGTCAACGGATGTCGGAAGCGTCGAGGAGTTCATCCCGCTTCCCAAACGCATTGTCCTGGGGGCGCAGCAGGCGATGGTGTCAAACGCCTGGCTGGACCCGATCTTCATCGCCTCGGTCGCGGGATTCTCGGCGGGGCTGGCGACCAATCTGGTCTCGGCCACCTTTCTTGCCGCCGGGCTTGTCACGCTTGTCCAAAGCACCCGGCTGGTCAGGCTTCCAATCGTGCAGGGGCCTTCCTCGGCCTTCTCTCCGCTGGCGATCGGCTATTACAAGGCCGGTTCGATCGCCGCGGCGGGGTTCGGGCTGTTCATCGGGGCGGCAATCATCTTTCTGGCCGCGATCACCGGGCAATTCGCAAAAATCCGCGCGGTCCTGTCGAAATCCGTGTCGGGGGCGATCATCACGCTGGTCGGGATCTCACTGACCGGATTCGCCTTCATGGAGTTCTTCGGCGGTCCGGGAAGCCCGCATTTCGGTACCGGCTACAGCTTGCTGATCGCTGCGATCACCATGGGGACGGTCGTCCTGTGTTCGGGGCTGGGCGGGCGCATGCGGACCTTCGGCTTCCTGTTCGGCCTGATCGTCGGCAATGTCGCGGCGGCCATGGCGGGGCTTCTGGATTACTCCAGCGTCGGGTCCGCGCCGTGGCTGGCTTTGCCGAAGCTGCTGCCCTATGGGGCGTGGAGCTTTGACCCCGGCATCACGATCACCATGATCATCGTCTTCTTCGTCGCGGTGGTCGAAGCGGTCGGCATGTACGAGGCGACCGCGATCCTGGCCCGGACCGAGCTGGACGAAAAGCGCATCAACATGGGCATCGCGGGCGAGGCAGGCGGTTCGATGCTGTCCGCCCTGCTGGGGGCCTTCGGGACGACCGCCTATGCCCAGAACCTTGGCGTGGTCAAGCTGACCGGCATCGCCAGCAGGCATGTGGTGCGGGTAACCGGGATCATCTTCATCGTCCTGGCCTTCATCCCCAAATTCGGCGCGATCCTGGTATCGACGCCCGCACCGGTCATCGGCGGATTGTTCATTCCCGCCGCCGCGACGGTCATCATGGCGGGGATCCAGATGGCCGGAATCGAGCGGCGGGGTCCGGCGCAGAATCTGGTCGCGCCTCTGGGCATCATGGCGGGATTGGGGGTGCCACCCTTGGCCGACGCGCTGTCGCCCTCACTTTACCCTCTGCTGGCGGAAATGGTGCATCACCCGATCGTGGTGGGATCGGTCGTGGCCATCCTTGCCGAGCTGGTCCTGGTCAGGCTGCCCGAGGCGCTTCGCAAGGCGGATGCCGGGTCCGCCAAGGCGACCGCGGGCGTGCCTTCCGATCACCTCGGGGGATAGGGAGATCCGAAGGGTGCGGCTGGACATGAGGTTCCAGCCAAGGTTCGGGCCTAGGCGGTTCTCGGTCCGCCGGGGCGCCTGCCGGATTTGATCCGCGCGCCCAGCCACAATCCCGCCAGCATCGCGGGCAGGAAGATCAGGGTTCCGGGTGCAAGCAGGGGCAGGGCGGTCCAGGCCGGACCCGGACAGAACCCGCCAATGCCCCACCCGATCCCGAACAGCAGCGCCCCGGCCAGAAGCGGCCGGTCGATCCTGCGATTTTGGGGGATGTCAAAGGCTGGCTCCAGCACCGGTGTGTTACGGCGCCAGACCAGCCGATAGCCGATGAAGGCGGTCAGCGTGGCGCCGCCCATGACAAAGGCCAGGCTTGGATCCCAGCTTCCCGCCACATCCAGGAAGTTCAGCACCTTGGCCGGGTCCGACATCCCCGAGATCACCAGCCCCAGCCCAAAGACCAGACCGCACAGAAAGCCCCAGGCCGCACGCATCACGCGCCCCCCGGCAAGTGGCGCAGCAGGAAGACGGTAACAAGGCCCGCCGCCATGAAGGTCAGGACCGCCGCCAGCGCGCGGGGCGACAAGCGCGCCAACCCGCAGACCCCGTGCCCCGAGGTGCAGCCCGATCCAAGCGCCGTGCCGGTGCCGACCAGCAGCCCCGCCAGCGCCATGCCAAGCGGGTTGCCCGGCACCGTCTGCGCGACCGTTCCGCCCAGGGCCATGACGGTCAGCGGCGCCAAAATCAGCCCGGCCAGAAAGGCCAGTCGCCAGTCGCGATCCCTTGGCGCGCCGGGCAGGGGGACCACGGCGCCGATCGCACCCTGCGTGATCCCGGAAATGCCTGCGATGCGCCCGAACAGCCCCATCACCATTACCGCGCTCAGCCCGATCAGCACACCGCCCAGCAGCGAGGCCCAGGGCGTGAACTGCGTTTCGATCCCGATATCCATCCGCATTTCCCGACTTTGCCGAGGCGCTTGCCTTTGCCGGCATTCGCTCCGTATATATTAAGAATGTCTAATTCAGTCAACGCTAATATATCGCAGCCGGACAAGGCGACCGCCGCCCTGCAGGACCGCGCGGATCACGTCGCCGCGCGGCTGGCGCTGGTCGCCAATGCCAAGCGCCTGCTGATCCTGTGCGAGCTGACCAAGGGCGAACGCTCGGTCGGGGCGCTTCAGGTGGCCGTGGACCTTGGCCAGTCCGCGCTCAGCCAGCACCTTGCCAAGCTGCGCGAGGCGGAAATGGTCGAGACACGCCGCGAGGGTCAGACCATCTTTTATCGCATCAGCGACCCCGACCTCGGCATCCTGATGGCGGCGCTTTACGAGGCCTTCTGCAAGGACCGGTGATCGGGGGCATCGGCGCCGTAAAGATACGCGGCCGCGCGCCAGGCATGGTGGCCCAGGCTTTCCAGCACCCGGTTTGCCTCGACCTGCGCAAACGCATCCGCCGCGGTCAGGTTTCCGGGCGATACCGATGCCAGCAGATCGGCACGGGTCCGTCGCGCCTGGGCGTCGAGATCGCCGGCCGTATCCGCAAGCGCCGCAAGCGTCGCGCCGACAGCGGGCGAGATGGTCCACCCGATGGGGGCGGCTTTCGCGCCAAGCCCTCCCTCGGTGGTGATGGTGGCGCAAACCGTCTGCGCATCCGCCATCGAACGCAGGCACAGCCCGTTGATCTGCGGATCGCGATATGGCGCGGGGGCGGCGCCCTGATCCAGCCCGCCCCCCTTCACGGCCTGAATCAGGCGCGAGGCGTGGTCCAGCGCGTGCAGCAGCTTGGTCATGCGCGACTGCTCGGCCCCTGTCGCGGGCGGCTCCTCAAGTTCGGACAGAAAATCCCTGACCCGATCAAGCCCGGCCTCCTGCTGGGCCAGATCCCCCGGAACGCGATCGGCATCCCCTTGAAGCGCGGAGATGACCCGCCCGGTCGTCTGCGCCAGAACTTCGGCAATGGCGCGGCGCGCCGTTTCGATGGCGACGATGGGATTTGCAAGCGCGCTGGGATCAAGCGCCTGGGGAAACGGCCCCTGCTTCGCGGGCAGGATGCGTTCGACCGTCCGGGTGAACCATTGCGTGGCCGGAAGAAGCACCGCGACACCCACGACATTGAATGCCGTGTGATAGGCCGCCAGCAGCGTCACGCCGCTGACCAGGGGTTCAAGCCCGCGCATCAGCCTGACCGCGAAGGGAAAGGTGACAAGCGCGATGATCGCGGCCATCAGCTTGAACAGCACATAGGCCAGCGCAAGTCGCTTGGCCGTGATGCTTGCCCCGATGGCGGCCAGGGCCGAGCTTGTCGCGGTGCCGATGTTCTGGCCGATGATCAGCGCCGCGCCCTGCTCCAGATTGACCGCACCGGCGTAAAAGGCCGAAATCGTGACCGCGATCGCGGCCGTCGACGATTGCATGACGGCGGTCATCGCCAGCCCGATCGCAATCAGCGCGGCCAGCTCCATCGCGCCCGAGATCCAGCCGACACCCGCCTGACCCAGTACGGCGGGCAGGTCCGAGGGTTGCAGGCTGTCCGCCAGTCCCCCCATGCCCTGTTGCAGCGTCGTCAGCCCGTACAGCACCATGGCAAAGCCCGCGACGGCCCCGCCCGCGGCTGCGATCCTTTGCGAGCCCAGCAATCGCGCCAGCGCGCCAAGGAAGATCAGCGGCAGCGCGAAGGCGGACAGGGACACGCGGACCCCGATCAGCGCCACCAGCCAGCCCGTCCCGGTGGTGCCGACATTCGCCCCGAAGACAAGGCCAAGCCCTTGCGGAAAGGTCAGCAGTCCCGAACTGACAAGGCCGATCGTCGTCATCGTGACCGCGCTAGACGACTGCACCAGCAGCGTGACGACCGCGCCCCAGAACGTGCCCGAGATCGGGGTGGCGGCGGCCTTGCTCAGGATCGTTCTCAGCGCCGTTCCCGCAAGCTCTTTCAGGCTGTCGGTCATGACCGTCATGCCCAGCAGGAAGATCCCGATGCCTCCAAGAACGGCAGTCAGGGTTTGCATGCAGTCCCCCTTTCCCTTGCGGCCGCGGGCGATGGAAGATCCGCGCAGATCAGGACTGTATTGAGCGCATGGCCATGTGTTCAAGCGCCATTCCGCGCCGTCGGGCAGGGCGGGCCATTGGCGCATCCTTGCCCGTCCCGGTCTTCTGGATGCTGGACCTGCCGCCCCCAATCGTGCGACTGCACCCCGCGAAGCTGTCAATCAACGACGGATGAGATGATGCAAAGTGAAAACCGGGTTGCGATTGTCACGGGTGGCCTGACGGGTATCGGGCGCGCGGTGGCCATGCGGCTGGCACGCGGCGGCGCGACGGTCGCCATTGGTGCGCGGCGCGGGGCAGCGCCGGAACTGACGCGCGACCTGACCGCGGAATTTGGCGACCGCATCGGTTTTGGCCAGCTGGACGTGCGCGATACCGAGGGCTGCCGGGGCTTTGTGGCGGATGTGCTGGCGCGTCACGGGCGGGTCGACATTCTGGTGAACGCCGCCGGGGTCTATGAAGAGGGCGCCGTCGCGGGGCACAGCGACCGCCTGTGGGATGACACCATCGACACCAACCTGACCGGCACCTTCAAGATGATCCGAGAGGTCATGCCCGGCATGATGGCCCAGAAATGGGGGCGGATCGTCAACATCGCCTCGGTCGCGGCGCATCAGGGCATGGCGCAGAACGGCGCCTATTGCGCGTCCAAGGCCGGGCTGCTGGGATTGGGGCGCTGCGTCGCGCTGGAAGGCGCGGCGGCGGGCGTCACCTGCAACAGCGTCAGCCCGACCTGGGTGGAAACCGAGATGCTGAAAACCTTCATCGATGCCGAAGTCGCCGCCGGTGCCCCCTTGGCCGAGGTCCGCGCGAAGTATGAGTCCTCGAACCCGCAGGGCAAGCTGGTCCAGCCCGACGAGGTGGCCGAGCTGGTGGCCTATCTGGCCAGCGACGCCGCCCGGGGGGTGACGATGGCCGATTATCAGATCAACGCCGGCTCGCTTTGGTAAAGCCGCTGGCCGATCAGGCGGGGGGCATCGCAGATTGCGGCATAGTCGCCCCGCCACGCGGCCTTTGCGGCGGCATTGTCGAAGCGGGCATCCGCCGCCAAAATCTGCGCGTCGGCCTCGATCAGGCGCCGCACCCCGTCTGACAGCCGGACGCGGTCCAGCCATTCGGCGCGGTCCAGCACGGCCATATGGTTGGCATCCGGGGCAATGGCCGCATCCGCAATCAGGTTGAACCACGCCACCCCTGTGGGCGGGGTCAACCCCGTCAGAAAGGCCGCGGCCGCCCGCACATCCGTCATGGGAAAGGTCAGCCCGCGCGGAATGGCCCCGGCCTCGCGACAGGCTGCCAGCACGATTTCGCAGATGTCGCGCGGGTTCGGCGCGTCCATGTCGTAAAGCGAGGGCAGGCGGACGATCGCCGCCGGAATGCCCGAGCTGGCGATCTCGGCCTCGGCCGCGATCTTGGCCGCGCCATAGCCGGAACAGCCGTCGAACAGCCGGGCCGGGCCTTCGGCAAAGGGTCCGCCGGTTTCGGGGAAGACCGCGGTCGAGGATGAAAAGCGCAGATCCGCCCCGGCGTCGCGGCAGAATTGCACGACATTGCTGATCCCGGCGCGGGACCATTCCTCCATCCGTTCACGATCTACGGCCAGGTTCACGGTCGCGGCGCAGTGGATGACGTGGCTGACCTGATGCGAGAGGCCGGCATAGGTCGCGGCGTCCAGCCCGAACATCGGCACATCGATCTGGCCCGCAAGGACGACGACGCGGCCTTGGTGTTGCGCGGGCACGACGCCCTGAAGACGCGTCTGCGGATCGCGGTTGCCGGGGCGGACAAGGCAATAGACGACCTGATCCGCGGGCAGGCGGTCCAGCGCCGCCGCCAGCACATGCCCGCCCAGAAATCCCGTCGCGCCGGTCAGGAACAGGCCGGGGCGATCCACCCGCGCCACGCTGGCCCCGCTGTCATCGGTCAGCAACTGGTGCAGGCGCGCAAGCGGCAGGTTCAGCGCCCAGTCGAAATCGACGCGACGGCCATAGCTTTCCTCAAGCGCAAGGACCAGATCCACGCACATCAGGGAATCGCCGCCCAGATCGTGGAACGAGCGGTCGGGGTCCAAAGCGGCGGCATCGCAGCGCATGATCCGCGCCACCTGCGTCAGCACCGCAAATTCGCCGTCCGCATCGGCCTGAATCGCAATCTCGGGCAGCGCCTTGAAGTCGCATTTGCCCGAGACCTGATGGATGGGAATTTCCTGCAACCGGACCAGATAGGACGGAATGCAATAGGCGGGCAGGACCTGCCGCAGCGCATGGGCCAGCGCGGCGGGTATCCGCGGCCCGCCACCCTGCCAGCGCGAAGCGTTCCGCGCCGCCTGCTCAGCATCGGCGGTGTAATAGAAGACCAGCGCCTGACCGCCGCCCTGAATGTCGCGCACCCATGGGATCGCCTGCCCGAAGTCCAGCAGCCCCGCCATGGTCTGCGTCAGTTCTGCGGTCTGGATGCTGTGGCCGCGCAGCTTCAGCATATGGGCGACGCGGCCCAGGACGGTGATCTGCCCATCGGCCGCGACGATGCCCTGATCGCCGGTGTCGTAAAGGCGCATCTCGTGGCCGTCGATGACCAGTTCGCGGAACCGGCGGGCGGTTTCCTCGGGGCGGTCCACATAGCCGGGGCCCAGCATGCGCGGGCCTTCGAAATGCAGCAGGCCCGCGGTGCCGGGGGGGCAGGGCCGGTCCTCATGGTCCAGCACCACGGCGCGCAGATGCGGCATCGCCTTGCCGACTGCCGTGCCCGCGGCCTTGTCCCGCAGGCCCGTGACCCTGGACATGCAGATGTCATGGGTTTCGCAGATGCTGTAAAGGTTCCACAGCGTGACCTGCGGCAGCTTGGTCTGGATCTCGGCGATCAGGCGGTCGTGGACGACCTCTCCGTTCAGGATGACGCGGGCAAGGGGCAGGGCCGCGCCGACAGCCGCATCGACCGGGCCAAGGATCTTTTCCAGGAAGGACGGCGTGAACAGCATTTCCTGGATGCCGTGGTCGGTGATGAACGCGGCCAGCCCCTGCGGCGACAGCAGCTCCTGCAGCGTCGGGAAGCAGATTTCCGAGCCGAAGCGCAGCGGGCGAAACATCTCCCATATCGCGAAGATATAGACGCCGACCTTCATGCCGGGGGTATAGGGCGCGTATTCCTCGCGCCAGTGATAGGACAGAAGGGCGGCGTCATGCGTGACCGGAATGCATTTGGGGCGGCCGGTGGTGCCCGATGTCGCCACAAGATAGATCGCATCCGTGGGCCTGACCGGTGCCGCCGTGACGTCAGCGGGGGCGGCGCCCAGGAACCCGGCGGCATCGACCACGCGGCACCCGGCGGGCAACTGGTCCGGCCTTGGCGGCTGCGATGTCAGGATCAGCGAGATCCCCAGCTCTGCCACGATATTCTCCAGAACCGCCTTGGGCATGGCCGGGTCCAGATGCACGAAAGGACGCCCATCGACCACGCAGGCGGTGACCGCCGCGCCAAACAGCGTCCCCGGCACGCCATAGACCGCCACGGCCTTCTGTTCCGCCAGAGTGGGCCGCGCGGCGGCGATGAAGCCGCCCAGTTCGGCATAGGTCATGCTTTGTCGCCGGTCCCTCAGCGCCGTCAGGTCGGCAAAGCGGGTCAGGGCAGTCGCGATTTCGTCGGCGATCGAGGCATAGGGCTGGGACATGCGGGTGCTACCGTTAAGGACAGCCAACGTCGTCAACGCAAACTGCCGCAAGGTCAAGTGCGGCGATGGGGGCGGCTAGTCCGCGTCCGGCCATTCGAATGCGCGCGCCTGCTCGATCGCCGTGCGATCCGCGGTAAAGACGATGAAGTAATCCTTGCTGGTGTCCCGGTCCCCGATCACCCGCAACTGTTCAAGGGCTACGGCCACGGTTTTCTCGCCCAGACCAAGAAATCCCCCGACATCCACAAGCACGGCCTTGACCCGGCCTTCGCTGTCGATGACGAGATCGTCAATCTCGCCAACGTCCTTCCAGCTGGCATCCGCCTTGGTCACGGTCGCGCCTTTCTCGGGCGGGGTCGGGGTGGCGTAAAGCCGCTTGCCGATAAAGGTCCGGGCCGAGATGTCCTGCGCGGCTGGCGCGTAATCGAAGCCGAAGGGGCCTGCCGGTTCATCCGATCCCGTCGCGGCGCCCTTTCCGGCCGAGGGGGCGACCGTGGGTGCGGCGCTTTCGGCCGTGCCCGGCACTTTCGTCACGGGCGCATCCGTGGCCCCCGGTGCATCACTGCCTGCGGGAATGCTGGTCGTGTCCGTCGCCTGCTGGGCAAGGACCGGACCGCCCAGAAAGACCACCGCCATCGCAAGCACAGGGATTGCGTTCATGTCCGATCTCCGAAGTTGATTTCAATGTGCTGCGTCCGGCCCTTCGGCCGTCGCAAGTTCAGATCATCGGCATGCCGCCAGTGACCGCGATCGTCGCGCCCGAGACATAGCTGGACATCGGATCGGCCAGCATCACATAGGCCGAGGCCAGTTCCACCGGTTGCGCGGGCCGCTTCATCGGATAGGATTGCCCGAATTTCGCGACATCCTCGGCAGGAAAGCTTGCGGGGATAAGGGGGGTCCAGACCGGCCCCGGCGCAACCGCATTGGCGCGAATGCCCTTTTCGGCCAGCAATTGGGCAAGGCCCATGGTGAAATTCTGGATTGCGCCCTTTGTCGTCGCATAAGCCAGAAGTTCTGGATTCGGTTTGTCAGAGTTTATCGACGCGGTGTTGATTATCGAACTGCCCGAGGGCATGTTCGGCAGCGCCGCCTTGATCAGATAGAACATGGCGTCGATATTCACCGAAAATGTTCTGCGCCACTCTTCGTCCGAGATTTCCGCTATGCTGTCGAATTTCATTTGATGGGCGGCATTGTTCACAAGAACATCGATGCGGCCGAATTGTTCCACCGTGCGTTCTATCACGTTGCGGCAATGCTCGGCACTGCCAAGATCGCCCGGTATCAGCAGGCATCTCCTTCCGGCTTCTTCGATCAGGCGCGCGGTATCACGCGCGTCCTGATCCTCGTTCAGATAGGCGATGGCGACATCCGCACCTTCGCGGGCATAGGCAATCGACACGGCCCGCCCGATGCCGCTGTCGCCACCCGTCACCAGCGCGACAAGGCCTTCAAGCCTGCCCTTTCCCTGCCACGAGGTCTCTCCGTGATCCGGTTTCGGGTCCATCACCTGGAAAGTTCCGGGCAGTTCCTGGGTCTGCTTGGGGAACGGGGGTTTGGGATAGTGTTTCATGCTGCTCCCTTCTGCTTCTTGGGGCCGCGCGGCAGGAAGGTGCCTGCGACTGGCACCCTGACCGCCATCAGGGCAGCCCCAACAGCCAAACATCGGAAATGTTCCCGAAGTTTTTTGATTTTCTTCCGCAGGATCATTGGGCCAGCCGCTGTCCTGCATCCGCGTGCAAAGGTTGCATTCTTTGTCGGTTCTTTGGAACCACAGTCATTTTCTTGGCGTTCGTTCGATGCAAATAAGGAGGACGCGTATCATGAAAGGAATTCTGGCCTGGTTGCTTGGCGTTCCGATCGTTGTGATTATCCTGCTGTATGTCACCGGGATATTTTGATCGACAAGGAAAGGGCCGCTTTCGCGGCCCCTTCTTTTGACGACGACATTTTAAATTTGCAGATTAATAGCAAATCATTTCCGCCGCGTTGATATACTTGCCTGAAAGGCGAGGCGGCGGCCGCGCATTGCAAGACCCGCGACCGGCACCTGTGTCCTGCCATCGATAACCTGCAAATTCCGGGCGGCAGGTTCGGGCCGCTCGACTGCGGCCACACCACGATTTCCCAGTTAGCTGTTGTGTCATCCTGCGCATTGGGCGACAATGGGACGACCGCCAGTCACGAAAACAGTCGTGACGATCATCGGCGATCCTTCCCTACCGGGCTTGGCCTTGTGCAGCGGTCCGGGCTGACCTTCCTGCAAGAAAGGGACGACACCATGCGCATTCTCATCGTTGAAGACGACTATCTTGTGGCCGATCAACTGGCTCGCGAGATCCTTGAACTGGGAGAGGTGGTCGTCGGCCCATATGCCAATCTTGAAGAAGGCGCGATGAACTTCGATGACGTGGACGCGGCCATTCTGGATGTCCGGCTGGGCGACGGCACATCCTTTCATATCGCGGACAGTTTGCAGGCGCTGCAAATCCCCTTCCTGTTCTATACCGGCTACGACCCCCAGCTTGTGCCGTCGCGCTTTTGCCCGACCGATGTGTATAACAAGCCCGGCCACGCGCGCTGGCTGCTGAGCGGTCTGCGTTCCCGGCAAGAGGAGGGGCGCACCCCCCCGGCCGAGACCATCGAGTCCGTGGTTCGCGAAATGCTGGTCCAGGCGCGGCGGATGATGCCGGACAAGGCATCGGCCGAGCGGTTGGTGGAAGCGGCGCTGAAGGTCGCCATCGAGACGACCGAGCGCGACGACAGTCCGCACAAGCTGAAAAGCTGGCTGATGGAGCTTCTTACCCGCGAGTTCCAGACGAGGCATGGGGATCATCTGAACTGAAACCCCAGACCCATCGGGTCAGGGCCGCGAGATTGACGGGCTTTTCGAACTGCGCGGCCTGGGCAAGTGAGCCATCGATTGCGGCAATGTCGTATCCGGTCACGAAGGCAAAGGGGATTGCGCGCGCCAGCAGCTCGCGCGCGACAGGGACAACCGTTTCCCCCCGCAGGTTCACGTCAAGGACGGCGACGTCAAGTTCGCTCCGGGCAATCAGGTTCAACGCGGCCTGCACATTGCCTGCAGGACCCACGACCACCGCCCCGCTTTCCTGAAGGGCGGAGCGCATCTCGTCGGCCAGCAGGAACTCGTCCTCGACGATCAGGACGCGCAAAAGGCGGGCCGTCTCAGCCATTGCCGGACGTTTCCGGATGCCTGGAGGAGACGGGAATGCGGATCCTGCAATGCACGCCGTCCGCTTCAAGGCGAAAGCTTGTCTCGCCCCCGACCTGATAGGGCAGCGCGCGTTCGATCAGTTCGCGGCCGCTGCCGACCGCCAGATCCGAAACGTCCCGCGCCTTCATCGTGACGCCGCTTTCCCGCCAGTCGATATCAAGCCTTGGTGAGCCTTCCGGGCCGGCGTGGTCCATGCGCCAGGTCACGTGAAGGTGGCCCGGTGCCTGAGCCAGCGCCCCGTGCTTGACGGCATTGGTCGCAAGTTCGTGGATCGCCAGCGCAAGCGTCTGGACGGTCGATGACCGCAGGAAGACATCCGCCGGCCCGCGTAGGGTGATCTGTTCGGACCGTCCACCCAGGGCGCCCAGTTCGCTTTTCAGCAAGGCGTCGAAGGTGACGCGGGTGTCGTCGTGCAGGCGGGACAGCAGCCCTTGCGCCCGCGCCAAAGCGTCGATCCGGTCGTTGAAACGACCGCGGAAATCGGTCAGGTCGGTGCTGCTTCGCATCGATTTGTCCGCCAGTGATCTCACCACGCCCAACAGATTGCGCGTCCGGTGCTGAAGTTCGCCCACCAGCACCCGCTGCCGTTCCTGCAGCTCGCGCAGGTCGTGGATATCCGTCGACGTGCCCAACCATTCGACGATCTCGCCCAGTTCGTCACGGACCGGCGTGGCACGGTTCTGAAACCATCGATATTGCGTCCCGGTGCCCTTGATGCGCGCCTCGATCGCGAAATTCCCGGTCTGTATCGCCTCACGCCACCTGAGAAGCGCGGCTTCGCGGTCGTCGGGATGAATGGCCGCGACCCAGCCGTGGCCGTGGCTTTCCTTGCCGCTCAAGCCCGTGAACTTCGTCCATTGCGGGCTTGACCAGGTCCATTGCCCGCCATCCACGGCGCGCCAGACAAGTTGCGGAATGCCCTCCATCAAGGTCTGAAGGCGAAGGCCGGTTCTGCGAAGCTCGCTGAGGTCCTGCCCGATGCCCCCGATCAGGGCAACCGCGCCCGAGGCATCGCGGATCGGGAAAATGGTACTGCGCAGCCACCTGACCATCCCGTCGGCGGGCCGCCGGATGCGATAGTCAAAGTGGGTATGCTCGCCCTGACGGACGCGCCGCATTGCGCCTATGGCGCGCCGCCGGTCGTCGCGGAACACGGTGCGAAGCCAGCTGCGGAAATTGTCCCCCTTCAGCACCTCGTCGCGCGTCATGCCATAGACGTTTTCAAAGGCGGGGGTCAGATACTGCCATTGCATTGTCCGGGCATCGCGGATCCACAGGACATCGCGGGAAGCCTCTCCGAACTGGCGCAACCGTTCCTCGCTGAGACGAAGAAGCTCGTCGGCGCGCATGCGCTCGACCAGATCCGCGGCCATGCGGACCAGAAGATCGAAAAACCTCAGCTCGCGGTCGCTGGCAAGGCGAGGGTTCTGCCAGAACGTCGACAGCATCCCCAGGATCACGCCCTGATGCGTGCACAGGGGGGTGGACTGGACGCCGCGAAAATTGGCGAGGCGATAGACAAGCGTTTCGCCGGGCGGCGCGGCGAACGTGTCGATATCCTCGACGCATACGCGGTCGGCAGCGGCATGGGCGCGCCCCGCCACGCCGGCGTCCTTAAGACTTACCTGCTCCCACTGGCCGACCGCTGACGGGGGGATTCCGCGATGGGCGATCAGTCGCAGCAGTTTGTCCTGCGGGCCCAGAACCTGCAGGCTGGCCGCGTCCGCGCGCATCAGAAGGGCGGCGGCGCGCACGATGCGGTCGTAAAGCGCTTGGGGTTCGCTGCTGCCGACCAGATCGCGGACCACGCTGTGCAGCTCGCTCATCGAGGCAAGATCCTTGGCCAGCCGCCCTTCGGTGCTGCGCAATGCCGCTTCGGACTGGGTGCGCGAAATGATGATCGCTGCCGTCTGGGTCAGCCCCGCGGCCAGCGCGACATCCGTGGCTGCGGGACTGCGCGGGTTTGGGAAATACATTGTCAGCGCTCCGACCAGCTTCCCCGAGGCAGTCTCGACCGGGAAGGACCAGCAGGCGCGATAGTTGTAATTCACGGCAAGCCATTTCCAGGATTCCCAGCGCGGTTCCTCAAGGATGTCGACCGTGACAACCGGTTCGCCCGAGGCGACCGCCAACCCGCAGGCCAGCGATTCCGGCGAAACGACAAACCCGCTCACGCGCGCGGCATAGGATTCCGGCATGCCCACGACATGGCTTAGCGCGCCATCCGCATCGGCAAGATAGAAGGCGCAGCGCAGCCCGGTATCGGTGCCCTGAACGGCGGCAGCGACTAGTATACCCAGCGAGTCCGCCAGCGGCGCGCCGTCCATCGCGGCCCGGAACGCCTCTTTCTGCGCGCTGAGAAGGATCTGGTTGCGATGCAGAAGCTGCTCGGAGGCGCGCAGGCCGGTTTCCAGCCGGTTCCGCTCGATCGCTTTCCAGACCATCTTGGCGGCAAGCCGGGCCAGCTTGATCTCATCCTCTTGCCAGGACCGTATCTGGTGCTGCTCCAGCCACAGCTGCGCGACCGGGTTTCCGTCCTGAAGGACCGGGGCGACCAGCAAGGCCTGGATGCCCGTGTCGAGCAGGTCCTGGCGCACGGAGGCTGGTATCCGCAGGTCCGCCGCGATGTCGCCCGCGATCGTCGTCCGGTGTGGATCGCGCCCATGACCCGCCCACTCGGCTTGTTCCGCCCCGCGCGCCGCGGGCTGCACATCGCGCGTTTCCGTAAAGAATATGCGATCCGTCTTCAGATATTTCCCGACGAGATCCGTGGCCAGAACGGCCATTTCCTGGGCGTCGGACATCGACCACAGACGATCGCTGAGGCGCAGCAGGAAGCTGTCTTTGCTTTCGGATACGTTCAGGCCACCCTCCAATGTCAGGTGGGTTCCGGGGACGCCTTCATGGAAGGCGCAGATGCGCAGGGCCGCGAATCCGCGGGAGTGAACGCCTGCAGGATGTATTTGTTCCTGAACCAGCGATGGGACGGCTGAGAACGCTCCTAGATCTCTGGTTCCAGGACCCTTCGCAGTTGTCCTCTGGCCCGGTTGACGCGGCTTTTGATGGTGCCGATGTCGCAATCCAGCAGGCGGGCGGCGTCGATATAGGTGACCCCCAGCGCGCCGACCAGCACGATTGCTTCGCGGTAATGGGCGGGCATGGCCTGCAGGGCGGCATGAAGCTCGATCGCCATCATGTGCCATTCCTGATCGGGGCCGACCTGTGGTCTAACCGATGCGCAATCGGCCGCTCCGGGGGCCTCGCGCGCGGCCTTGCGGCAATTGGTGAAGAAACGATTGCGCATGATGGTGAAAAGCCAGGCCCGCATATTCGTGCCCGGCCGATAGCTGTCTGCATGCTCGATCGCGCGCAGAAGCGTTTCCTGCACCAGATCCTCGGCATCACTTCGATTGCGGCAGAGCGCGCGCGAATAGGCCCGCAGCGCTGGAATGTGGCACAGAACGTCGTCCGACATGGAGCCCCTTCGTCTGCTTGAGCCGGCATTGCAGGTCAACGCGGGCGCCGGACGCGGGGTTCCGCTGGCGGCAGGGATTAGGGGGCGCTTCCCCCCCGACGCGCCTTGGCCCCGGCCAGCGCCAATTCAAGCCGCTGCGCCAACTCGCTCAGACGCGGAGAAATCGCTTCCTTCCCGGTCTGCGCCAGCAGCTCGGAAAGGGCCTTGTCCAGTTCCGGATCGATGCCGGGAACGTCTCTGGTTTCGGTCATCGCGGCCTCCGTATGGTCCATCGCCCAAGTTTAGCAGCTAAGCGTGTTTTTTGCGACCGCAGAAACGGAATTGTCGCAAACTGTTGCTGGCGCCGGTCCAAGGCCCTTGTGGTCCGGGCGACGCGCCGGAATCTTGATCGTCGGCTGCGATCGGCTGGCCGTGAATGCAGACTGTCGTCTATTCGCTGGGATCGTCGCTGGCCGAGGCGGGGGTGGTCTGACCGGTATATCGGGGCTGCCGCGCGGTGCTGGGCCGATCCGGCGGCGGCGCGCTTTTGTCCCGTTCGGACGGCCGGGTCGTCTGGTCCTTGTCTTCGGGCATGAAAGCCTCCTGCTATCTACAGGGAACGTCGCCCGCGGGCGCAATGTTCCCGGTCGCGCAGGCGGGGGGCCGTGTGCAGCCGCCGGCCCGGCGGTTTGCCTAGCGGCTGTCGATCTGGTCCTGCAGCGTGACCATGCCGTTCTTGACCGTGGTCCCGATATCGGATGCGTCCAGCGGATGCGGGGCCGAACAGAATAATCCGAAGCGTGCTGCGACATATGCAGCTTGGCGTTTTCAGTAGCCTGTGACCTGAGATGGGAGAGGCAGGCGATCACGCTCAGAGGCCGTCCGGCGTGCGCCCTCGATGACCAGCGAGACATCATTCGGTCCGACGGCGAAACGGTATCCAAGCGCCCACAGATCGCTCCAGTTGCGTCCCGCCCCTACGATCGTGGCCAATGGCTTGCCGGCCTCGGCTACTATCGCTTCAATTCGCTTGATCAGCACTTGTGGGGCTGGTTCCAGCAACCGTTCCAGGTGATCGATGGAGCCAGCCAGATCATTCGGCCCGATGAACACCATATCCACCCCCGGCACCGAGGCGATCTCCGCAAGGTTTTCGACAGCTTCGATATGCTCGCATTGCAGGATCAACAGGAGTTCATCCGAGGCCTCCTGCCGTGCATATCCCTCCCGAGTGCCCCAACCAGAAGCACGGATAATCGGGGCGCAATAGCCGCGATTTCCGAGGCCCGGATAGCGCGCGGCGGCGGCAATCGATCGCGCCTGTGCGGCCGTGTTCACAAATGGCACAATCAACGAGCGGAAGCCGCGGTCGAGCACCTGCTTCAGGATCGTGTCCGATCCATCCGGGACGCGCAGCACCACCTCGCCGCCCGCGGCCTCGACGGCGCGCGCGATGGCGACCCAATCCTCGATGCCGCCACGGCCATGCTCGCCGTCGATGACCAGCACCTTCCAGCCGTGATGAACCATGATCTCGGCAATGTCGGGGCTGCCCAGTTGGACCCAGGCGGCGGCGATCTGCTCTCCCGCAAGGATGCGCTGCTTCAGGGGGTTCATGTTCTTTCCTTCAGATCGATAAATGTGCCGAGATCCGGGGGCTCTTGCTTGCTGAACCCTGTCTTGTGGGGTGCGTTTGCGCAAACTCTTGGCCTGCCGGGGTGATCTTGGCCGTTGGAGGTTTGCCAGCCCTGCGCAAGTGAGACGATACGCGTTTGTGGTCAATGCAACGGCTGTAGAGACTGAATGAAGATCTGAAATCAACATCCGGATGCCGCAGGAAGACACGACAACGTTCCGATATTCTCGCTTTGAACATCACCCAAAGGACGTTCAGGCCAGCATCTGCGTGTCGCCGCAAACCGATATTGCTTGCCCCGAAACCGAACTGCCCCTCCGACTGGCCAGATAGACAATCTGATCGGCAATCTGACCGGGTTCGACGTAATGACGGATCGAGGTGAACGAAAACGCCTGAGCCTCTACCTCAGCGACGCTCCGGCCCTGAGACTGCGCCTTGGCCTCCAGCACGCGGCGCTGGCGGTCTCCGGCGACAAGTCCCGGCAGGATGGCGTTGACGCGGATGTCGTCGGGGCCAAGCTCGATCGCAAGCGACTTGGTCAGGCCGATCACCCCCCATTTCGCGGCGGCATAGGGGGTGCGCAGGCGGAACCCCACGCGGCCCGCCACCGATGACAGGTTGATGATCGAGGCATTCGCGCTGTCGCGAAGCGCGTCCGTGCAGGCCGCGCAGGCGATGAACTGACTGGTCAGGCAGATGTCGATGCATTGGTGCCAGGCGGTCAGGTCGATGTCTTCGACACGGGCCGTAGGCCCGGCGATGCCCGCATTGTTGACCAGGCAGTCAAGCCCGCCCAGATGCGCCATCGCCATGCCCAGAAAGCCGCGCAGCGCCGTGCTGTCACCGACATCGACCTTTTGGCGGAACACGCCCTCCGGCAGGGTGGCCAGCGCGGCATCGTCGATGTCGCAGGTCGCGACGATCGCGCCTTCGTCCAGAAAGGCCTGGACGATGGCCCGCCCGATGCCACTGGCCCCTGCGGTGACGATGACCCGGTGTCCGCTCAAATCAAGATCCATGCATTCCCTCGCAGTTCGGTGTCAGTCGCGCAGTACGTCACGCGACAGGATGAATTCGGCGGCGGACCTTATGTCTGCCTCAAGCGCATGGGCCGCCGCGTCCGGTTCGCGCGCCACGATCGCCCGCACCAGATCGGCATGGTTGCTGACCGAGGCCGCGTTGCGCGACCGGCGCGACGCCTCGCCCAGGTCAAGGGTGATGACCGGCCCGGCCTTCAGCCACATCCCGGCAATCACGTCGCGCAGCACGGGCGAACCCGCGCTTTCATAGATGTGGAAATGCAGCGTCTTGTTGGCGCGCACGGCATCGCGGCTGTCGGGGCCTTCCAGCGACATGCAGAACGCGATCTCCAGCTGGCGCAACTGGTCAAGCTGGGGAACCGACATGCGCAGCGTGGCAAGGCGGACGGCCAGCATCTCGTTATGGATGCGGATCTCGGTCAGGTCGCGAAAGCCCGCGCGCGTCATCAGCGGAACCGCGACCGCGCGGTTGGGCCGGCTTTCCAGCGCCCCGGCGGCGACCAGCCGGCTGACCGCGTCGCGCACCGGCATGACCGAGACGCCAAGCTGGTCGGCCAGATCCCGCATCGACATGCGATCCGCCGGGCGCAACTGACCCGAAAGCAGCATTTCGGACAGGATGTCATGGACCTGACGGGCCAGCGAATCGGGCCGTTCGGGCAATGCGGAAAGCGGGGGACCAGCAGGCATATGGCAGAACCTTTCCCCATCATGCTGCCAACTGTGATCTCAGTTTGCAAGTGCATGGCCCATTAAAAAATTGACAAATGCTTTTCTGGCTTCAACTGTGATCTCAGATCGCAGTGATGGGGAGATCGCCTGCGACTGCCACCGAACAAAGGGAGGAGTGTTCGATGAGCCTATCTGGAATTGATCGCCGCAGATTTCTGCTGACCAGCGGCGCCCTTGCGGCTGGGGCGCTTGGCGCACCGTCGATCCTGCGGGCCCAGGACGGCCCCATTGTCCTGGGGCACCTGACGCCACGCACCGGCTTTCTGGGGCCCTTGGGAGAATATGCCGTCATGGCCGTCGATCTGGCGGTCGAGGAAATCAACGCGGCCGGCGGCATCGACGGACGCCAGTTGCAGATCCTCAAGGAAGATTCCGTCAACCCGCAGACCGCCTCGACCAAGGCGGAGCGCATGATCGAACGCGACAATGTCATGGCCATCGTGGGCGAGATCTCGTCTGCCTCGGCCCTGACCATCGCCCAGACCGCCGAGCGCGCGAAGCGGCTGTTCATCAATACCGGCGCCAATTCGGACACCCTGCGCGGCAGCGACTGCAAGCGTCACATGTTCCATGTCGAAACCCAGAACGTCATGTATGTGAACGCCGAAGGCCAGCACCTGCTGCAGAACGGGCTGGTCGAGGGCAAGCGCTGGTACCTGTTGACCGCCGATTATGCCTTTGGCCATGACCTGTCCAAGGGCGCGCATGCCTTCCTTGGCCGTCACGGCGGCGAATTGGCGGGCGAAGACCTGATCCCGACGGATGCGACCGATTTCTCGTCCTTCATGCTGAAGATCCGGGACGCCAAGCCGGATCTTGTCGCATTGAACCTTGCCGGGACCCAGATCACCAGTTTCCTGAAGCAATACGGGGAATTCGGGCTGGAGTTTCCGCTGGGCGGCTTCGGCTTCGACACGGCGTCCGCCTGGGCCGCCGGGGCCGAGAATTTCCGCGGCACCTGGCCCTGCGTCTGGAACCACCAGATCCAGACCGAGAAATCCCAGGCCTTCGTCAAGGCATTCACCGCGAAATACGGCAAGCCGCCCGAGAACCAGGCCTGGGGCGATTACATGGCGATCCAGATCCTGGCCCAGGCGATCCGGGACACCAAGGGAACCGACCCGGCCGCGATCATCGACTATTTCGAGGATCCGGCCACCAAGTTCGATATGATGAAAACACGGGATGGCTATTTCCACCCCGAGAGCCACCAGCTTCTGCAAGAGATCTACGCGATCACCGCGCTGCCTTCGGGCGAGGCGGCGAACCAGTGGGACATCTTCACCACCTCGGGTCCGCTGCCCCAGCCGGACCAGCCGCTGGAAACGCTGATCGCTGATGCGGTGGGCGGCACCTGCAGCTTCTCCTCGTAACCATCAGGACGGGATGCGCGCGCCGGTTTGCGCGCGCGCCCCGCGACCAACCAAGGGGGGGAAACCGCATGAACATGTTCCTGTTCCTGTCGCAACTTCTGAACGGGCTGCTGGATGGCTTTTACTACCTGCTCATCGCCATCGGCCTGTCGCTGATCTTTTCGCTGGGGGGGATCGTCAATCTGGCGCATGGGGCGTTTTTTGCCATCGGCGCTTATCTTGCCATCGCGATCACGCCCTATACCGGCTTTTTCGGTGCGGTCATCATCGTGCCGCTGCTGGTGGCGGCACTGGGCGTCGTGACCGAGCGATTGCTGTTCACCCGCTTCTACCGCGTCGATCCGCTTTATTCCCTGCTTCTGACCTTTGGTCTGGCGATGGTGATCGAACAGGCGCTGCGCTGGCATTTCGGCTCGGCCCCGCTGGCCTATAACATCCCCGGCGCGCTGCGCGGGCAGGTATTCCTGGGCGATTTCATCTATTCCCGCTATCGCATCTTCCTGATCGTCGTCGCCGTGCTGGCGGTGGGCGGGCTGTGGTTGTTGCTAAACCGCACGGCCTTTGGCCGGATCGTTCGCGCGGGCATCCAGAACCCCGACATTCTGGCGGCGATGGGTATCTCGCTGCGGCCCTACCTGTCGACGGTCGCGGGGATCGCGATCGGGCTGGCCGGGCTGGCGGGCGTCCTGATGGCGCCGATCGTCCCCGTCCATCCCGCCATGGGGGGCGAGGTCCTGACCGCGGCCTTTGTCGTCGTCGTCATCGGCGGGCTTGGCTCTTTCTGGGGCGTGGTGCTGGCCGCGCTGCTGGTCGGGCTGGTCAAGGGGCTGGTCATCGCGATTGGCCTGCCATCCTGGTCGCTGGCCGCGATCTACCTGCTGATGTTCGTCGTCCTGCTGCTGCGCCCGCGCGGCCTGATGGGAGAGCGCATCCTGCGCTTCGAGTGATTTCCTGATGTCCAGAAACACATTTCTTCACCCGCTTGCGGTCGCTGGCGTCGCGGCCGTCCTGTTGCCCTGGCTGATGAACTCCATCGGGCTGACCACGACCTCGGCGGCCGAACTTGTCATCTTCGCCATGGCCTGCATGGGGTTGAACCTGCTGGCGGGCTATACCGGCCTTGTCTCGTTCGGTCATGGCGCTTGGTTCGGCCTGGGCGCCTATGTCGCGGCGCTGGTCGCGCTGGCGATGCCCGGCCATGCCATCGTCCTGCCGCTGGTCGCCGCCGTGGTGCTGAGCGCGATCATCGCCGCGGGCTTCGGCTGGCTGCTGCTACGCCGTCGCGGGGTCTATTTCTCGCTGATGACGCTGGCGCTGTCGGCGCTGGGGTTCACCGTCGCCTTTCGCTGGACCAGCGTCACCGGCGGCGAGAACGGCCTTGGCGGGATTGAGCGTCCGGTCATCGCCGGGTTCGACCTGAACGACAGCATGAACTTCTATATCGTCACCGCCGTCCTGGCGCTTGGCGTCGCGGCGCTGATGTGGCGTTTCGTCAATTCGCCGCTTGGCCATGTGCTGGAGGCGATCCGCGAAAACGAAACCCGCGCCACCGCCCTTGGCTATCGCACCCGACGCTACAAGCTGGCGGCCTTTGTCGCCTCGGCCAGCGTCACGGCGCTGGCGGGGGCATTGCTGCTTTACAAGAACCGCATGACCTCGGCCGAGCCGATGTCGATCATCTTCTCGGGCGAGTTGCTGGCGATGACGGTGATCGGGGGGATGCGCGGCTTTCTGGGGCCGGCACTTGGCGCGGTCTTCTATGTCCTGTTCCGCGAATACCTGTCGATCTATACTGAGAACTGGCTGTTCTGGTTCGGGCTGGTGTTCATGGGATTCGTCCTGTTCGCCCGCGACGGCCTGATCGGCATGGGCCGTCAGGTCATCCGGCGGCTGTTCCCGGGCCCCGATCTGGCCGCCGCCATGGCCGAGCGTCGGGTCGAGGCACTGCCCTTGCCCGAGATGCTGCGCGCGACCGGCCAACCCGCCGGATCGGTGCTGAAGGCGCAGCAGATCACGAAAAGCTTCGGTGCCTTCAAGGCGGTGGACGGCGTCAGCATCGATGTGCGCGACCGCACCCTTCACGCCCTGATCGGCCCGAACGGCGCGGGCAAGACCACGGCCTTCAACCTGCTCAGCGGCATCCTTGCCCCCAGCAGTGGCGATGTGACATTGGCCGGCCAGCAGGTCGCGGGACTGTCTGCCGACCGGATCGCGCAAATGGGCATGGGCCGGTCGTTCCAGATCACCAGCCTGTTTTCCGACCTGACGGTTCAGGAAAACGTCCGGCTTGCGATCCAGGCGGGCGATCCCCTGCGCATGAACCCGTGGATCCCGGCTAAGGGCATCGCGCGCATCAATGACCAGGCACGAGAGATTCTGGCTTGGGTCGGCCTTGCCGGGATGGAGGGGGCCAAGGCGGGCTCGCTGTCCTATGGCGGGCAGCGGTTGTTGGACCTTGGCCTTGCGCTGGCCAATCATCCGCGGGTGCTGCTGGCCGACGAGCCGCTGGCGGGCCTGTCGGTGGCCGAGCGCGAGCGGGTCGGCAACCTGATCAAGCAAGTCTCGGCCGACATTCCGGTGCTGCTGGTCGAACATGACATCGACCGGGTCTTCAACCTGGCCGACCACGTCACGGTGATGAACGAAGGCAAGGTGCTGCTGGACGGCACCGTCGACGATGCCCGCGCCTCGGACAAGGTACGCGAGATCTATATCGGTTCGGGCACCGCCGAGGTCGCCGCCAGCGTCCATCAGGGCAAGGTCGGCGAAACCATCTGCGTTCTGGACAAGGTCAACGTCCATTACGACAAAAGCCACATCCTGCACGACGTCGGCTTCGACATCCGCAAGGGCGAGATCCTGGCCCTGCTGGGACGGAACGGCGCCGGGAAATCGACGCTGCTGAAGTCGATGATCGGCATCGCCACGCCCAGTTCCGGGTCGATCCGGCTGGACGGCCAGCAACTGGCGGGTCTTGACCCCGCCACCATCGCGCGGGCGGGCATCGGCTATGTTCCCCAGGGCCGGGGTCTTTTCGCCGGAATGACTGTGCGCGAGAACCTGGAGCTGGGCCGCCTGAAGCGTCGGACCGGCGCGGGCAGCCATTGGAGCGATGAGCAGATCCTTGAATTCTTCCCCCGCCTTGGCGAGCGGATGGAGACCGAGGCCGACCGCCTGTCGGGCGGCGAACAGCAGATGGCCGCCGTCGCCCGCGCGCTGTCCGGCGATACCCGCATCCTGCTGCTGGACGAACCCTTCGAGGGGCTGGCCCCCGCAGTGGTCGAGCAGCTTTTCCACAGTTTCGACAAGCTGCGGGACCAGCTGTCCATCGTGATCGTCGACCACAACCTTGATCTTGCGCTGGCCCTGTCCGACCGGACCGTGGCGCTGGAAATGGGCCGGGTGTTCCATGACGGACCGTCCCGCGCGCTGGCCGAGGATCTGGATCTGCGCCGCCAGGTGCTTTGGTTGTGAAGGGAGAATGCATGACCACAATCGCTATCATCGGTGCTGGCCTGATCGGCCGGTCATGGGCGCTGGTCTTTGCCCGTGCGGGCCTGCCCGTCCAGGTCTGGGACGCGAACCCGACCGTGCTCGACCGGCTGGCCGACGACATCGGCGCCATGATCCGCGACGCGGGCGGTGATGCGGGCATCGCGGCGCTGGTCACGCCTTGCGCCACGCTGGCCAAGGCGCTGGACGGCGCGGATTGGGTGCAGGAAAACGGCCCCGAGGATGCGGCGATCAAGCGCGCGCTGTTCGCCGATCTGGACCGGCTGGCCGCGCCGGGCACCATTCTTGCGTCATCCAGCTCGGCGCTGATGCCCTCGGTCTGGTCCGAGGGGCTGGCGGGCGCCGCGCGCTGCCTTGTCGCCCATCCGGTCAACCCGCCACATCTTGTGCCCATCGTCGAACTTTGCCCCTCGGCCCAAACCGCGCCCGAGGTCATGGACCGGGCCGAGGCGCTGTTCCGGCAGGTCGGACAGGTTCCCGCCCGCCTGACGCGCGAAATCGACGGCTTTGTCCTGAACCGCTTGCAGGCGGTGCTGCTGGCGGAATCTCTAAGCCTGGTCGAACGCGGCGTGATCGATGTACAGGGGCTGGACGACACCATCCGCCACGGGCTGGGCCGCCGCTGGGCCTTCATGGGGCCGCTGGAAACCATCCTGCTGAACGCGCCCGGCGGCGTGCCCGATTACGTCCGCCGTTATGGCCCGATGTTGGCGCGCCTGACCGACGATGCGGCGCGCGGCGAAGCCTTTACCGAAGCCGCGGGCCAGGTCGTCGCCGACGCCTTCCCCAACACCGAAATCCGCGCACGCCAGGATTGGCGCGACCGGGAACTGGCGGCACTGGACCGCCATCTGCGCAGCCGCAGCGAAAGGAAAGACTAATGGCCAAGCCTCGCAAGACGATCATCACCTGCGCCGTCACCGGCGCGATCCACACGCCCTCGATGTCGGAATACCTGCCGGTGACGGCGGCCGAGATCGCCGAGGCGGCCATCGGCGCAGCCGAGGCGGGCGCGGCCATCGTCCATCTTCACGCACGCGATCCCAAGGACGGGCGGCCCGACCAGACGCCCGAGGCGTTTGAGCCCTTCCTGCGCGTCATCAAGCAGCGCAGCGACTGCGTCGTCAACATCACGACCGGCGGCGCGCCCACGATGACCATTCAGGAACGTATCCGCCCCGCCGCCACCTGGAAGCCCGAGGTCGCGTCCCTGAACATGGGCACTATGAATTTCGGCCTGTTCCCGATGCTGAACCGCTTTGACGGCAAACTTAAGCACCAATGGGAAAAGGACTATCTTGGCAACCGCGACATCGTGTTTCGCAATACCTTCGGCGATATCGAGCATATCCTGACCACGTTGGGCGCGAATGGCACCCGCTTCGAATTCGAATGCTATGACAGCGCCCATCTTTACAACCTGAAGCATTTCTTCGACGCGGGCATCGTCAAGGGTCCGCTGTTCATCCAGACGGTCTTTGGCCTGATGGGCGGGATTGGCGCCCACCCCGAGGATGTCATGCACATGAAGCGCACGGCGGACCGCCTGTTCGGCGACAATTACCGCTGGTCGGTGCTGGGCGCGGGCAAGAACCAGATGGCCATCGCCGCCATGGCCGCCGCGATGGGCGGGCATGTCCGCGTGGGCCTCGAGGATTCGCTGTGGAACGGCCCCGGCCGTCTGGCGCGGAGCAATGCCGAGCAGGTCGCCCGCGCGCGCCAGATCATCGAAGGACTGGGTCTGGAAATAGCCACGCCTGACGAGGCACGTGAGATTCTGGCGCTGAAAGGCCCGGAAACCGTTGCTTTCTGATAGGGGCAGATACGACCTTCGGTCCTGTCCGTTACCCACGGGCAGGGCATTTTTCGCGAGCGGTGCTTCAGTGTCTGCCTATCAAGACTTGCGACGCAATGACTGCTTTAGCGGCTCGCAGCGTGCAGGAGGATCAAGCGGCATGTATTTCGGCTTTAGCTCGCGCCTTCCGTTCTTAAACAGCCGAATTTGGCGTGTCCCCTTGGCGGGACCACGGGATCCTGAAAGCTGGTACCCTGATCGGGCCCTTGCTTGGAGAAGGCTCAGGACATCACGAGGTCCCTATCCCTATCGCACGGCCTGAGGAAGGAGTTGTTCGCGGGAGCGTCTCGAAAGGAGTTCCGCGCTCGGCTTCTAGCCTTGGCCTGGTTGCTCCAACGTCCTGACTTCGCGCGCGCAGCCTGACTCGACGAGTGCGTGCGCCATGTGCTGAAGCAGTGGTGCCGCCTCCTCTCCGGTCAACATCTGCGAGCTGACGAAAGCGCCATTGACAAGCACGGCGAGCTGTCCGCCCAACTCTTCCGGCTCCCTTGCTCCCAGGCGTTCGGCGAGAACAGTCAAGCGGCGGCGCAGTTCCGCTTTGTGATCGTGTGCGACCTTGCGCGCCGGATGATCGCTTTCCGGAAATTCAGCTGCGACATTGATCTGGGGGCAGCCGCGGTAGTTGGGGCGGCCGACACGTTCGCCGATCCAGAAAAGATGTGCGTCCAGCTCGGCTGCTGGGTCCGAGGTGTGCATCTGCGCGACCTCGTCCCAAATATTCCAGAAATCCTTATCCTCGCGACTGAGGAAGGCGGCTACGAGATCATCCTTGGTGCGGAAATGGCGGTAGAGGCTGGTCTTGGCCACTCCGGCCTTGGCCACGACAAGATCGACACCGACCGCGCGCACGCTGCGTTCATAAAAAAGTTTCGAAGCTATTTCCAATACCCGTTCGCGCAAATCCGCGCCATTTTCTGCCATGTTTTTCATCGTGCTGACTGTCGTCTTTACCATCTGGTCACTTCCATTGAGCGCACTTTAACACCATCGCGCTTGACACGCTACAGACCTGTACGTAGCGTAACACTACAAACAGGTCTGTAGCGGTGAGGGAAGAGATGAGCAGGCGCTTGGAGGCCCAGACGGGGGATGTAATGAATGGTGGCGCGGCAAAGGCCGTGGCAATCTTTGGAGCAGGCGGTCATACAGGCCGTTTCGTGGTGGCGGAATTGAAGCGGCGAGGCATTACGCCTGTGGTCGTCGTTCGCAACAATGCGAAGCTGGCGCAGGAGCGCGTCTTCGGTCCGGAGATTGATCTGCGCGAAGCCGCGATCGATGATGCTGCGTCGCTCAACATCGCCTTTGCCAATGTAGCGGCGGTCATCAACTGCGCCGGCCCTTTCCTGGATACGGCCGCACCAGTTGCAGAAGCAGCCATTCGCGCTGGTGCCCATTATCTGGATGTGACCGCCGAGCAGCCGAGCGCGATGGCGACATTCGAGGCCTTCGATGAGGCTGCGCGCGCGGCAGGCGTTCTCGTTCTTCCGGCGATGGGGTTCTATGGCGGTCTTGGCGATCTTATGGTCTCTGCTGCCATGGACGACTGGGTGGATGTCGACGACATCCGCATCGGTATCGCCCTCGATAGCTGGCACCCGACCAGGGGCACAAGGATCACCGGCGCGCGCAACACGGCGCAGCGGCTGGTGGTGTCAAACGGCAGGCTGGCGCCGCTAGTGCCCGCTGCTGACGACTTGACGCTGAACTTTCCAGAACCATTTGGTCGCCAAGACGTCGTCGCGTTGCCCTTTTCCGAAATCCCCGTCATCACACGTCATCTTCGGCCGAAGGAACTGCATTCATTCCTAAACCGAACGGCACTCAGCGATGTCCGCGCTGTAGATACGCCTACGCCGACGGCTGCCGACGAGTCAGGCCGCTCGCCTCAGCGATTTGCGATCAACGCCGTGATCCGAAAGGGTCGCGAAACCCGCCGGATCACAGCAACGGGCCGGGACATTTATGCCTTTTCCGCGCCGCTTATCTGCGAGGCTGTCGTGCGGCTGCTGGACGGGAGAAGCCGGGGCAGTGGTGCGCAGGCGCCGGGCGCGGTTTTCGATGCAGGCGACTTCCTGAATGCCTTGAACGTGCGGATTCCAGACTTCCAAATGACCCGAAACTGAGAGTCCAAGGACTCCCGTCCTTGAAAATACAGCAGGAGAATGCCGCGCGCTTTCTTGACCTCGACGTCGTTGGCCTCAATTTCGAGGGCCGCATCGTCCGGGAAAACGGTCCTCCGGACTGTTTTCTGATCCTGCCTCACCTTCAACAGCAAGCACCGGTCGGAATGCCTGAACGCGCATTGGTTCATGAGAGCGAAGTGTCAGCCGAAACGGGCCGCCCCGAGGGCCGCGACCACCGGCAGGGGCTGACCGGTCATCGCGCTGACGAGGATCCGGGCAGAGGCAGGACCGGCGGTAAAGCCCTGATGGCCGTGACCGAAGTGGAACCACAGGCCGGGGTGCCGCGGCGCCTCTCCGATCACCGGCAGCATGTCCGGCAGGCAGGGGCGATGCCCGAACCAGGGTTCGGCCTCGACCGGGTCGCCGAAATCGAACAATTCGCGGGCCGACGCCTCTGAGCGGCGGATCTGGCGCCAGTCGATTTCTGCGTCCAACCGGGTGAACTCGGCGCCGGTGCAAAGCCGCAATCCTTGGGTCATCGGTGCCATGAAGGTCGCGCGCTCGGCGTCATAAAGCGGATGCGTGGGGCCGCCTGCGGCGTCGAAATGCCGGTGGTAGCCGCGCTTTCGAAACAGCGGGATGCGGTAGCCAAGCCGCCCTGTCACTTGGGTCGACCAACTCCCCAGCGCCAGCACCACCCGTTCGGCGTCAACCCTGCCGACCTCGGTCGTCAGCCGCCAGCCGCTGCGGGTCTGCTCCAGCGATTGCGCGTCGCCATAAACGAAGTTGCCGCCACGGGCCTGAAACAGGCGGCCATAGGCTGCGGACAATCCGCCGGGACTGCGGCAGGTCCAGACATCTTGGAAATGGACCGCGCCTGGCAGGCTTTGTTTCAGCCCTGGCTCCAGCGCAGTCAGCTCTGCGCCGTCCAGACGCCGCGAGGCCACCCCCCATTGCCCGTTGAGGCGGCGGGCGTCCTTCCATGCTGCGTCCAGTCCCTTCTCGGTCCGGAAGATGACATGATAGCCCCGCCGTTCGACAAGTTCCTCGGCCTTGGCGGCCGCGATCAGCGGGGCGTGGTAAAGATCGGATTGCCCCACGATGGCGTGATAGTGCTGGCTTAGGCGCGCGTGGCTTTGCGGGCGCGAATTCCACCAATAGGACAGCAAGGGTCGAAGGTGCTCGGGCATCGCGCCAAAGTGCCAATTGACCTCGCCGCCGCGCCCGAGGGCGATGCCAAGCAGGCGGCGCGGTTCTCGCGGAAAGGCATAGGGCTCGACCGCCTCGGTCTGGATCGCGCCAGCATTGCCAAAGCTGGTCTCGCGGCCAATCCCCTTGCGATCCACCAGAACCACTGTGTCGCCGATGGCCTGCAAGGCAAGCGCCGTGGACACGCCCACCATGCCCGCACCCAAAACGATTGTCGTTGTCATCCCTGATCCCGCCACCCTTGGAGAGAGTGCCTGCAAAGCCCCGGGCGCCGCGAAGTCCCCTTCGCGGCTGCCCCTTTCAACCGGCGCCCGACTGCCCGGCTATTCGAGGTCAACCTTGTCGAAACGATGTGCGCCCAGCGGGTCCATCACATAGTTTTTCACCTTGATGGACATCGGCAGGACGACACGGGAATTGGCCAGCGGCAGCACGGGTGCCTCGTCATGCACGATCTGCTGGATGCGTTCATACATCTCGGCGCGCTTGTCCTGTTGGGTCTCGGCGCGCGCGGATTTCAGCAGGTCCTGCACCTCGGCGTTACACCAATACGCGGTATTCCCAGAGCTTGAGGGGCAGTTCAGGAAAAAGCCCAGCAGGTTGTCGGGATCGGCACTGTCGCTTGATCCGCCCGACATCGCGAAGCCGTCACGATCCAGCGCGCGCACGCGTTTCAGATATTCTCCCCATTCATAGCTGACGATCTCGCCGGTGATGCCCACCTGCGCCAGATCGGCCTGGATCATCTCGGCCGCGCGCCGCCCGTTGGGCATATAGGAGCGGCTGACCGGGATCGCCCAGATGTTCAGTTTCGCGTCCTTCACGCCTGCTGCTTCCAGCGCGGCCTTGGCAGCGCCCGGATCGTAGGGATAGGGCGCAAGCTGGTCGTTATATCCCCAGATTGTTGGCGGCAGCGGCGTTTCCGCAACCTGTCCCATGCCCTGATAGACCGCATCGACAAGAGCGGGGCGGTTGATCGCCATCGCCACCGCGCGCCGGACCTCGGGCCTGTCCCAGGGCGCAACCTGGGTGTTGAACGCCATGAAGGCGACGTTCAGCCCTGGCGCCTCCATGACATTAAGCGATTTGTCCGCCTTGAGCGCCGGAACCTCGGCGGGGGCGGGATAGGCAGCCATGAGGCATTCGCCGGCCTTGAGCCTGGTGATCCGCACGGTTGGGTCCTGGGTGATCGCAAAAACCAGATTGTCGATCGGCGGTTTGCCGTCCCACCAGTCGGCATTGGCCCGATAACGGATCGCCGCATCCTGCTGATAGGCGACAAAGGCAAAGGGCCCGGTGCCGACCGGCTTCTGATTCAGTTCGACCTGTTTCCCCGACGCGCTCAGAGCGTCGGCATATTCCTTTGACAGGACCGCGCCAAAATTCAGCGCCATCGCCGCCAGGAACGAGGCATCCGGTGCGTTCAGCACGAATTTGACCGTCTGATCGTCGATCTTGACGATCTCCTTGATCGCGTCGGGCATCCCCATCGCGTCGAACATCTGCCAGCCAGAGGCCCCCGCATATTCCGCCCAGGGGCCGTCCTTGGACATCTGGCGCTCAAAGCTGAAGATCACGTCATCGGCGTTGAAATCGCGGGTCGGCGTGAAGTCCGAAGTGGTGTGGAATTTGACTCCCTTGCGCAGATGGAAGGTGTATTCACGGTTGTCGGCGGACACATCCCAACTTTCCGCCAGCGCCGGCTCAATGTCCGAGGTGCCGCGCTTGTAGCGGGTCAGCCCGTCATAGACCGTCTGCGCCGAGGCATCCCAGGTCGAGTTGGTCGAGTAAAGCGCGGGGTCGAAGCCTTCGGGCGCGCCTTCCGAGCAATAAATGAAATCCTTGGCCATGGCGCCCCCCGCGCCAAGCGCCATGGCGCAGGTCAAAGCAAACAAAGGCAGTTTCAGGCGCAGTGTCACGGTCATCTCCCTGATGTTCTTGCTGGTTGGTCAGGCCTGGTCCCGGCCCATCGTGCTGCGTTGACCACGCCCCGGCGCCCAGATCTGATCGGGCGGAGTCCATGCGGCCGAATCGCGGATCAGATGGGCGACCGCTTGGGCCTGCGCGGTCAGGATCGCCGCGCCCTTCGCCGCCGTGGCGGGGCGTGGATCGCCCATGGTCCCCGTCACCGGACGCCGTTCCGAGAAGGAATAGAAACGGCTCGCGCCGCGCGGCAGATGCCAGTCGTCCTTCTGGTTGCCCAAGGCCGCGGCAAAGTTTTCGGGGCGCACGGCGTCCGGCATGATCTCAAGCATCAGCGAGGCTTCACCCTCGCAGGCATGGCCCGCGCCCGGCGCCGTTTCCATGATGGATGCGACCTCATCGGGGGCCATGTCCCAAGGCAGGCAGGCCACGATCGGCATGTCATATTCCACCGCCAGCTCACGTACCGCGACCGCCAGCGGGTCGATATTGCCGCCATGGCCATTCACGATCAGAAGCCGCCCGAAGCCGCCCGAAACTAGCGAGCGCACAATGCAGCCAAGGACGGCGCGCAGGGTCGCATAATCCAGCGTGATGGTGCCACCGAAGGGCAGATGATGCTCGCTCATGCCCAGCCACAGGCCGGGCAGGACGACCACCGGCACCTCATCGGCGACAAGCCGCGCCGCCGCGATCGCCGCCGCCGAGGCGCTGGCGGTGTCGGTGATCACCGGCAGATGCGGGCCATGCTGTTCCAACGAGCCGATGGGCAGGATTGCCAGTGCCCCCGGCCTGGCCGCAATGGCGCGAATTTCCGGGGCGCGCAGCTTTTGCCATTCCACCTCAACAAGCATCGTGATTGCCTTTCCTTCGCATCGGCGGCTCTGCGCCAAAGTTGGTGTGATAGTTTTATTGCAAGTGTTAATATGCGGAATATTTCTGTCAAGAACCGATGGCGTCTGCCTTCGCGCGGGCCGGCCGGAAGGATGGGGAAAAGGGGAAGGCGGGATGACCAGCAAGCAACGGCATCGGGGCGATCCGGAAACCAAGACTCCAGCCGCCCCCCAAGGTCCGGTCGAAAGCCGCATCCTTGCGGCGCTAAAGCGGGCAACGCCCACCGAATCCCTTATCGGCAAGCATATGCAGGCCAATCTTGGAACGCTTTCCTATGAAACGGCGGCGTCCCTGGCGAAGAAGCTGGGCGTCGGCGAAGCCTCGGTGGGGCGTTTTTGCCGGGTGCTAGGCTATCGGCATTTTCGCGAGCTCAAGGCCGCGCTGCGCGACGAGCTGGACCGCAAGACCCAAGACCGAGCCTTTCTTCTTGGAGACCGGCTGAAGGCTCTTCATCAGCAGATGCAATCCGGCCCCGCCGCGCGCAACATCGGCATGGAGCGCGAGATCGCGGCGGTGATGCGCAATTACGAGATCGCGCGCAGTCCCGAATTCGCCCGCGTCGCCCACCGCCTGTCCCATTGCGCCGAGGTTTTCATCACCGGCTTTCAGCCCGAGGAAGGTCACGCGGTCTACATGGCCAGACTGCTGCAGTATCTGCGCCCGAGGGTCCGGCTGGTCGACAGCCGGTCCGGGCATTTCTCCGACGTGCTGCTTGATGCCCCGGACAATTCCTGCATCCTGATCATGGATATGCGGCGCTATTCGCGACTGACCAGGGAACTCGCTGAACGGGCGCGCGCGGCAGGCCTGTCCGTGATCCTGCTGACCGACCAGCATTGCGACTGGGGGCGCGACAGTGTCGATGACGTGCTGGAGGTCGCCACCGACCTCAATCAGTTCATGGATTCCAGTTCCGGTTTCGTCAGCCTCAGCAGCCTGCTGATCAATGAAGTGTTCAACCTGCTCGGCCCGCAGGTCGTGGACCGGATGAAGCAGATGTCAGAGATCTATGCCGAAACTATCGGTCATATTCACCCCGATCATGACGAAACTGGTGAGCGACGCCGCTGAGGGGAAAATCGCAGGCGAGGTCGGTGAAATACGACAAGAGCCTTAATGATGTGCCCGCCCCCGATGAGTTGCTACGCGGCGCACGAATGTCCGCTTCCTCAGCCTCGCCGCCAATGCCGTGCAGCATTGCTGTCATGCCCCTTTTCGCCCTCCGGGTGCTCGACAGGTGGTGGCCTGAATAGATGTGCGGCACCCGCAAATGGGCAGCTTCGTCTACTATGACGACGAGGGTTTCCACTGCATTGCAGTTCGAACGGCTGTTTCGGGAAAGCCGTGGTCCGGCATCTCAGAGGGGCAAGCGGCAGCAATGGGCCGGCCTCGCTCGCTTCGGGGACCGCGCCAGACCATCCGATCAATGGCCGGTTGCTGGTTTGCGGCATGTTGCTCGGAGCCCATAGCCATCAGTCGGCACCCGCTTCTGGGCAGAGCGCATGTGAATAATATAGTGTATTTATAGCGAGTTTGCCCGCGGTGCTGCTGAACTGTATGGTAAGACCGAGCCCATTTGTTTCCGGAAAGCGCGCGTCTATGTTGGAGATCCGTATAGCACCAGCATTCCATGTTACGACCTGAAGCTCAGGCTCGCCTAATCGAACTTGACGGTCAAAAACCAGTTGGGCGAAGTCATCAAGATTTCCTGGCACTGTGCGAGAGACACTGGCGACTTTATCGCCGCAAACGTGGACACCTATATCTTGATTATTAACGTGCCAAGAGGAAGGTGGTTCTGGCGAAAGCGGAACAAGCTCCCAACCTTGGGAAGCGGCCTGTCGCTTGGCTTCATCAAGTGAACTGCCCAACCGGAAGCCGCCCGGTAGGTCGGACCCCTGCGCTGATGCTTGGGCGTTACCAATACAAACCACAGTTGCAGCGATGGAGGCAAGCCGTCGCAAAGGCGGAAATGTCGGCATTCTTAAGCAGATTCCTTCCTGTGATTATCGACTTAGCTTTACCAATCGGGCCCCTGCTCAACAGCAGCCTCGTCCGCATCGCACGGCCCGAGACGGCCGCGCCCGTCTCTCAGAGCCCATTGCCGCCAGTCGTGCGCGATGCGGGACATTGCGGTCATTGATGAGCACTCGCGTTCCGGTTTAGGTGCCGAGAAAACTCTTGACGACTCAAATCCAGGAGCCGCCGTGCGCGCCGTTTTGTTGATACTTTTTGCCTCTGCTGCACTACCGACGTTTGCGAACGGCCCCGCCCCTTCGCTTATGGGCTGTCTACCGTCGGGTGGGAGCGCCTCCTATCGGTCCAGCAACTGCAGCCTCGACTATCAGCCGCCGCCCACCCTCAAACAGGATGTGAAAGTTTCTGCCTGCTCATTCCCGGGCGGGGAGAAGTCCGCGAGGGCGCATAATTTTGGCCTGATCGAATGCACTGTGAACAACGGTTCCAAAGAACCTATTGAGTCTGTGAAATATGGTATTCGCTACTTCATCGAAGGCGAGCAGACTGCATTGATCGAGGCGGGATTCGATGGTGCCCGCACCTTTAGCACTGCGAACATCTCCGGTAACCTAAGTCCGAACGAAACCCGCACTCTGACGTTTGTGGGACCAAAACTGCCTTCTGAAACGGGCAGCGCCCGCATTGTCCCGACAATCGAAGTGCTCGGCGCTCGCACTCCTGGCAGCTTTGCATTTCGATGACAAGGATCGTCAGCTGAGGGCTCTCAGAGATGGCCGCGGCCGTCTCGGGCCGCGCGACGCGGACAAAGCCACAGTTCGCACATCGTCGTCTTGCGGCTGCTCAAGGATCTGTGGAGGTTGTGGCGTGGAAGCTCTGTTGAGTGCACTCGGTGAATCGATCGCGAGGTGGTGAAGAACAGGAGCGGGGCTTATGCTGTCTTGCGGACCAGGCGGTCACTTAGCTGTTGTTGGTAAAATACGCCTGTTGTGGGATCAGAGAGCGCTGATGCGCTTGTGCTCAACGGCCACTTACTTGCGCGTCGATGCGGTCGTATCTAATCCCCAGCACTCCTTTAACGACAAACAACGAATTTCCGGGAAGCACATCCACACATTGTATCTCACCGTCCAAAAGGACATTTAGGTTAATTTCGCGGAGATCGCGGCGTTTAATGAGAGGCACGCAAGCCGCGTTCTCCTTTGAAATGGCGATCACGCTGTTTTCTTGCGCTTCTTCGCATTGCTCCGGCCTTATTCCATACAAGTCATATCCTACCAGGCAAATCTGCGTGTATTCTCTGAACCGCCGGTCGCTCAGAGGAATTCGGTTACCATTGATGAGATCCTCCAATATGGAACCGTCGTTTTTAAATTCTGCGTGTGCCGAAGTTCCGAGCAAGATGGCAGCCGTACTCAAGAACATCAGAATCGGTTTGCGCATAAGCTCTCCTTCTATAGGCCTACAGCTCACCCCACCATGTATGAGCAGCCAATGTCTGCAATGAGCTCCGAGCAACATGCTGCGGTAGAGCAACCGTCAGGTTGGCGGCCTCTACAGTGCCACTGGCCACGACAGGTTTGGCCGGCCCTTTGCCGACGGTCGCATCCTGATAATGCCGCACGACAGCATTCCCCGAAGCAGCCGCACTACACGTCCCGTAGCATTTTTGGCTGAGGAGCGTCTGCGATGCGGGCGAAGCGGTCATTGCCCCCGAAGTATGTTTTGCTACAGTTTGCACCATCGGCTCATTCCGACGGTGTGAACATGAAGGTTCTTGGCGGCATCGTGCTCACGTTCATTTCCGCCGGGGCACTTACTGCAGAGCCGGGTAGCGATCAGTCACAAGATGTCGTTCGATGGTTTGATGCCTGTGCTGGGAACACGGCACAGAGCAGTGTGCTGGCCGCGGCGATGGATTCTGATTGCGCAGGCCTTGCCATCCGCTACTGCGAAATAGCGACTAAAGAAAATTCCGAAGATGAGTGTTTTGTAATGTTGAGGAGACGGCTTCAGCAAGAGGTCGAAGCCATATTGCCTAACCTCGCCGTCCTTGATCCGGGTGATCCGTTAGACAAAGCGCACCTTCGGATGCGTGTTGAGCGATTGAAAAATGACGAACCCCAATCATGTCCGAAAGATCTCTCCGCCGATGAATGTGCCGCCGTCCACGCGGCCGCCAACTGGATGTACGCTCGCGATCTCGACCGGAAGGACCGCTAAGGGTTCGAAATGACGGGCGACGCGAAGCGGACAAACCGGAGGCTCGCGGAGCTACGGCGACGGCCACGGAGCCGCAGTCTTGTCGGCAGCGAAGCGGTCATTCCCTACACCTGCTTGTTGCGTTATTTAGTAAAGAACTCAAAGGTGATGGCCCGGAGATCGAGGCGAGGCATGACATCCAGGCTCGTTGGATTGGTTGGGATGGTCTTCATGGTTATTCAAACGGCATGCACTTGGTATGACGACCAGCTTCGCTTCACTCAGACCTCAACGGATGGGAAAATAACAGGTTATCTGTTGTGTTCTCCAGCGTCACTGACAGATCCCTTTATCTGCCACAGACGTGCGGCAGCGGCCTGCGCCGCGCTGGGTCAAGAGCTGCGGGATTTCCGAGGGGTCAAGTCTGGTGGTCCGACACAGCTTTACGACCAAGAGCTAGAAATGAACCTCTCCTATCGTATAACTCATATCGTCGAATGCGCACCAAACGTTGGGTAAGGGCTCAGTGCGTCGAGCGGCCGCACGACCCGCGGTGCTGGACCAAGCCAGCGTTCATCCATGTGCGGACAAATCTGCTGTTCGCCGCACCGCAGCGCTAAGTCCCAGCCCACAGCTGAATCGCCCCTAACGGGCGGAAAGCCGACCGCCGGTGGTACGGCATAGCAACCGCAGGAGAAGTGTGAGACCGGTCGCTAAGGCGCATGCTGCGGAAGTGGGAAGGAGTCTGTGGGTGGCGGCGTTGCGGCCGCAGCATTGGCCAAAGCAGCCACTCGTCCCTGAGCGCGGCATTCTCGACATGACTGGGACAGATCAGGGCAAACCAATGGTGCTTTCAGTATCCTTAACTGAGGCGCCAACGTGGATAGGTAACATCCAAGTCCACACCGATCAGTATACTGTTCACAGACCCTCCTCCACATGAGCGTGTCGCAGGACTAAGCATAAGTTCACGAATACTTTCTGAGGCTTTGTAGCAAGTATATGTGTGGAGTATTCTTAGCTACTGCGAGACCCAGAATGACCGATCTGACCTTTCGAATGGCCCGCCAGGAGGATGCCGATCGCTGCTTTCAGATCGAGGTCGCGTCCTACGAAGGGGATGAGGCCGCGACCCTTGCAAAAATCAGATTGCGCATTTCCCAATATCCTGAAGGGTTTTTGATCCTCGAGGCCGACGGCGAAATTGCGGGCTTTATCAACAGCGGCTGCGCGTTTGATGTCGTCATGTCGGATGAGGCGTTCAAGGAGTTGGTCGGCCATGATGCGCAAGCGCCCAATGTCGTCATCATGTCGGTGGTCGTCGATCCGCAGTATCAAGGCAGGGGTTATGCCAAGATACTCATGCAGGAATTCACTGCCCGGATGGGTGCAATGGGCAAGCAGACGATCCACCTGATGTGCAAGGACCAGCATGTCGGGCTGTATGAGAAGTTGGGATATACCTATGTCCAACCGTCGCCCAGCGACCATGGCGGCATGGCTTGGCATGAAATGGTCGCGGATCTATAGGACCCCGCCAGACGATCCGGGCGGTTGAAATTCCGCCCGGAAATGTTTGTTGTCGTTTAGAAAATCGTGACCTGCGTGCCGACCTGCGCCACCGCGTAAAGCTGCGCGATATGTTCGTTGTAAAGCCCATAGCAACCGCTGGAGGATTTGCGGCCGATCTTGCGCGTGTCATGGGTGCCATGGATCAGATAGGCGGGCCAGGACAGGTACAGCGCATAGACCCCCAGCGGATTGTCCGGGCTGCCGCCGGCGACGCTTTGCGGCAGGGTCGGGTCGCGCTGGCGCATGCTGGGGGTCGGCGTCCAGGAGGGGCGTTGCGCCTTGCGGACGATCTCGGTCCGTCCGCGCTTGGTCAATTCCTCGGAAACGGGGATCGAGCAGGGGAAAAGCAGATAGGTGCTTTCATCCCCGGACCAGAAATGCAGCGCGCGCGAGGTGACATCGGCCAGGATGACGCCCTGGCCAAGGCTGGGATAGAACTCGCTCCAATGCCGGGTCCGGAAGGACGAAAGGTTGCGCCGCGTGTCCTGCGTCGGGTCGATCTGATAGACGCCCACATCGGGTGCCTGCCCGGCGCTGGCCGTGCCGTGGACCAGCTGTCCGGTCGTCGGATCGACGGTCTGCGCCGATGCAAGCCGCGGCAGGGCAAACCCCGCCATCAGCATCCCGCCCAGAAAGGCGCGTCTGCTTGCGCCGGTGTCGGGGCGATTGTCATTGCGGGATCGGCGCGGGCCGTGCTGGACATGCTGGTCCATTGTGAATTGCTCCAGTCGTTCGGGGCGAAATGCCTTGGCGGCCCAGATGTCCGACACGGCTTAAGCCCAGCTTAAGGCGCGGGGTCCAATCGTCCCCCCGGACGACCAAAAGGAGCAGACATGGCATCCCGCAGCACCGAAACACATGATCGTCGGAACTTCCTGCGGATCGGGCTGGCCACCGGCATCGCCGCGATGGCCGGATTGCCCGCGACCGCGCAAGACAATGAAATGCCTGCGCCGCTACGGCGGGCTTTGGAGCAGGAGCAACTGGGCGCCGTGCTGGGCAACCCGACGGGCGATATCACCCTGACCGAGTTCTTTGACTATAACTGCCCACATTGCCGCAGCATGGTTGGCGACCTGCACCGGGTGATCGCGGATGACCCGAACCTTCGCGTCGTGCTGCGGGAATGGCCGGTCTTCGGGGCAGGATCGCTTTACTGCGCGCGCGCGTCACTGGCGTCGTTGCGACAGGACCGGTTCTGGCAGTTCCACACCGCGCTTCTGGGCATCAAGGGAGATGCGGATGACAAAAGCGCGATCCGCATCGCCGCCCAGGTCGGTCTGGATATTCCGCGATTGCGCGCCGACATGGAGGATATCGCGATCGCCCGGCAGGTCGAACATTCCTGGCTGCTGGCCGAGCAGATGGGCCTTGTCGGTACCCCCAGCCTGATCGTCGGCAATCTTGGCGGGTTCGGCAGGCAGTCGCGCAACGAGATGCGCGACATGATCGCCGAGGCCCGCCGGGGCCGCAGCTAGCGCAGATCCTCGATCCCCGACAGCAGGCGGGCGCGGGAAATCTCTCCCATATGTCCCGCGCGCAGCTTGCCGTCGCGGTCTATGAACAGCGTCGCGGGCAGACCCATCGTCTGGAAATGCGCCATCATCTGCATCCCCGGATCCTGAAGCGCCGAGATCGCGATGCCTTCCTGTGCCAGATAGCGGCGGATTGCCCCGGGTCCTTCGCCCTGATTGACGAACAGGATCGGCACTTGGGTTTCCTGCTGCGCCACTTCGGCCATCATCGGCATCTCGCGGCGGCAAGGCGGACACCAGCTGGCCCAAAGGTTGATGACAATCGGCTTGCCCTGCCAGTCGGAGGCGGGAACTGCGCTTCCGTCCAACCGCGTCAGCGCCATTGCGGCGGGCAGGCCCATATCCCCACCCCGTGCCAGTTGATGCACGGTGTTCCACGTTATTGCGGCGCAGGCGAGCGTGGCCAATGCGGGCAGCCAAAGCCGCTGGCTGCGCCGCAGATGCCAAAGGGTGGCCAGCGCCCCGCCTGCCGCCGCGCCGAAGCCGTCGAACCCGCCCTGCCAGAAGGCAAGGATTGTCCATGGCGCGCCGGCAAAGCCGGGCCAGTTCGACGCGACAAAGACGATCCTGCCCAGCAGCGCCGCCGCGACCAGTGCAGACAAAAGCCAGGTGCTCAGCGCCGCCCCCACTCGGCGCGCCAGCAATCCGGCGACCAGCATCGCGACAAGGATTGCCGCAAGCACCGGCGCGCGTTCTGCGGAAAAGACCAGCGGCCCCACTGACAGCCCACCCATCAGCCGCCGACCTTGGCGCGGTTCGCCGCATGGACCAGTTGGGCGGCGTTGACACTGCCGACCAACCGGTTCCCCTCGGGCTCGCGGCCATTGGCGTCCAGAAAGATCATCGTCGGCGGACCCGCCGCGCCCAGTTTGCGCATCAGCGCCTGCCGTTGATCGTCCCCGTCCGATACATCGGCCTTGAGCAGCCGCATCCCTTGCAGCGCCTTGGCCACGCCTGGGTCTGGCAGGACGCTCCGCTCGATCCCCTTGCAGGCCACGCACCAGTCGGCGGTGACATAGATCAGGCTGGGCTGGTCTGCGCCGCCAAGCTTTCGTTGCAGCTGGTCCGCGTCAAGGATCGCATCAAAGGCGAGGGCAGGGGCGTCGGCCCTTGCGCTGGTCGCGACCAGCGGCGACAGGGGGCGCAGCGGCTCGGTCGCGCCAAGGGCGGCGCCGATGCCCATGACCGCACCGCCCATCAAGGCGACCACGCCCGCGGCGCGGCCCAGTTGCCGCGCATTCGTGGCTGGGGGCGCGCGGTCCAGCGCACCCAGAAACACGCCGCACCCAACCAGCAGCACCGCCCAAAGCAGCAGAACCAGCGGCCCCGGCAGCAGCCGTCCCGCCAGCCAGATCGCCATGGCCAGAAAGACCACTCCGAAGAACTGCCGCGCGTGCTGCATCCACGCGCCGGCACGCGGCAGGATGCGCGCGCCAAAGGTTCCCGCTACGAACAGCGGTGCGCCTTGCCCCAGACCCAATGCGATCAGCGCGACTGCACCCAAGGCCGCGTCTCCGGTCTGGGCGATATAAAGCAGTGCCCCGGCCAGCGGCGCGGTCACGCAAGGCCCGACGATCAGCGCCGAGGTAAATCCCAGCGTTGCCGCGCCTGCAACCGACCCGCGTCGGCCCGTTCCGCCCGACAGGCGGGCGGTCATCGCGGCGGGCAGCTGCATCTGGAACAGACCAAAGCTGGACAGGGCCAGCACCACGAACAGCAAGGCGACGGCACCGATGGCCCAGGCCGATTGCAGCACCATCTGCAGGTTCTGGCCCGACCAGCCCGCCACCGCGCCCATCGCGCCAAATGCCGCGGCCATTGCCAGCACATAGGTGCCCGACAGCAGCGCGCCGCGCGCCGGGGTCAGCGCTTCACCCTGCCGGGCCAGCATCGCGGCAAGAATGGGGATCATCGGGAACACGCAGGGTGTCAGCGCAAGTGCCAGCCCGAAGCCGAAAAACGCAAGCAGCACCAGCGCCGTGCCGCCCCGCTGCGCCAGCCCTGAAACCAGCCCGTCCTGCGCCGAAAATTGCAACGGTTCGGCGATATCAGGCGGGGGTTGCGTCAGCACAGGCAGATCCAGATCGCTGGTGACGGGGGCATAGCAGATGCCGTCCTCCTGACAGCCCTGCCATGTCACCTGCACCCTGCCGCCCGCCTGTGGCAGGACCGCCGAGGCCGCATCGTAATAGACCTCGACCGTGCCGAAATTCGGATCTTCCTTGATCACGCCCGCAGGCGTTTCAACTGTCAGCGCGCGCCCGTCGGCATCGCTTGCCGCGATCTGGTCACGATAAAGGTAATAGCCCGGCGCGATCTGCCAGTCGATTTCGGCGCGCCCGTCCCTGACCAGGCGCAGTTCGATCTTGAAGGCGTCGCGCGGGTCCATCGGGCGGCGGCCCCGATCCGAAAAGCTGAATTCCTGCGCGCTGGCCAGCCCAAGCGGACCAGCCAGCGCAAAATGAATTGCCAGAAATGCGATGCGAAGAAACAGTTTGGTCATCTCAAATTCCCGAAAGCCCTCAGCTTTCGGCCAGCGTGGCGCGTCCGCGCGACACCAGCCCGCGCAATTGCGACAGAGACTGCTCGCCGAACAGCCCCTCGTCGCCCGCGATAAAGGTGGGGGTGCCGGTCAGGCCCATGTGGTCGGCCAGCAGCATCGACTGGTCGATATGCGACAGCACCTCGGACGATTCCATGTCGGCATGCAGCCGTTCCATGTCCAGCCCGACCTGCCTGGCGACCGCCGTGGCCGAGGCCTGATCCGCCTTGCCGTCGATCGCCATCAATGCGGTATGGAACTGCCAGTATTTCCCCTGCTTCAGCGCCGCGAGCGAGGCCTTGCTGGAAAAGACCGAACCCTCGCCGAAGACCGGCCATTCGTGGAAAACCACCCGCAGCGATTTGTCCTGCGCGATCAACGCGTGCACGTCCTTGACCGAAGTCCGGCAATACGGGCAGTTGTAATCAAAGAACTCGGTCAAGGTGATATCGCCCTTCGGGTTGCCAAGGACAGGAGTGTTCGGTGCGTGCTCCAGCGCCTTGCGCAAGTCCTCGGGCATGGGATTGTCGCGGGCAATAGCGGGCAGCGCGCCCGTGGCAAAGGCCCCCGCCACCAGCAGCCCACCCCTGATAAGATTGCGTCTTTCGATCGGCTGCATGTCCGGATCCTTCCATTTGTCGCCAAGAGCGCACCGGAATTTGTCCGGCGCGGCGTGGTCGGTTTCGCGCGTCTGCCTTAAGCCAGCCTTAAGGTGGGCCGGTTATGCGCCCTGCGTCAGGTTCACGGGAAAGTCCGATGCGTGTTTTGATTGTCGAAGATGACGACATCCTTCGGGATGGTCTTGGCGTCGGCTTGCGGCTGGCGGGGTTCTCGCCCGATGCCGTGGAAACCTGTGCCGATGCGGCGGCGGCGCTGAAGGCGGGCGATTTCCAGGTGATGGTGCTGGACCTGATGCTGCCTGACGGGTCGGGTCTGGACCTGCTGCGACGTTTGCGGGCCGATGGTGTTTCGATGCCCGTTCTGGTCCTGACCGCCCGCGACCGGCTGGAGGAGCGGGTCGCGGGCCTTGATGCCGGGGCGGACGATTATCTGGGCAAACCGTTTGAGCTTGAGGAACTGGCCGCAAGGCTGCGCGCCCTTCTGCGCCGCAACCATGGCCGGGCCGAAAGCGTGTTGCAATGGAACGGGCTGTTGCTGGACCCGGCCCGGATGCGCGGCACGCGCGGCACCGAGGAGATCACCTTTTCCAATCGCGAGTTCACCATCCTGCACGCGCTGATGGAACGCCCCGGCGCCGTCATGGCCAAGGCCGCGCTGGAGGAGCGGCTTTACGGCTGGCAGGAGGATGTCGAAAGCAACACGGTCGAGGTGCATGTCCACAAGCTGCGCAGCAAGCTTGGTCCCGACTTCATCACGACGGTGCGCGGGGCGGGTTACCGCCTTGCCGACGAAAAGGTGACGACATGAGATCGATCCGCACCCGCCTGTTCGCAATCCTGCTGGCGGCGACCGGGCTGGTCTGGCTGTCCGCAGTGATCTGGATCCAGTATTCGACGGAAACGCAGGTCGGGCAGGTGCTGGACCGGCGGCTTGAGGAATCGGCCCGCATGGTCGCCTCGTTGATCGGGCGCAATCAGGGCGTCGTCACGCCGCATACGGCGGATATGGTCGGCCATGCCCCGGCGCTGGACGGGCAGCATGACTATGCCCGCCAGTTGATCTGTCAGGTCTGGGGCTTTGACGGCAAGCTGCGCAGCGCCTCGCAGGGGGCACCGCAGGGGCAGCTTGCCGATGGCGGCTCGGGCTTCAGCGAGCGCGCGGTCAACGGCGAGGTCTGGCGGGTCTACAGCCATGTCGACGAAGACCTTGGCATCCGCGTCATGGTGGGAGATTCCCTGCGGGTGCGCGACATGCTGGTCAATGATGTCGCACTGGGGGTGATCGCGCCCGCGGTTCTGATCCTGCCCATCCTTGCGCTGCTGATCTGGTGGGCGGTCGCGCGTGGTCTGCGCCCGGTCGAACAGCTAGCCGCCACGCTGGCGCAGCGTCCCGCGACCGATCTTGGCGCGCTGGACGAAACCCATGTGCCGACGGAATTGCGCACGATGACCAGCGCGCTGAACGGCCTGTTCCGCCGCGTCGATCAGGCGCGCGACCGCGAACGCAACTTTACCGCCTTTGCCGCGCATGAGCTGAAGACGCCGCTGGCCGGGCTGAAGACACAGGCGCAGATCGCTGCCATCGCGCCCGATGACGCGACGCGGGACAAGGCGCTGGGGCAGATCGCGGCGGCGGTGAACCGCAGCGACCGGCTGGTCGGCCAGTTGCTGGCGATGACCGCAGCGGAAAGCGCCACGCTTGCCGAACTTCCGGCGCAGGATGGCGCGCAGGTTCTGGCCGACGTGGCCGAGGCGATGGCCCCGCTGGCGGCCTCGCGCGGGGTGCGTCTTTCCGTCCGGTCCGAGGCCGGGCCCTGGCGCACCGATCAGGTCGCCCTGCTGTCCGCGGCGCTGCGGAACCTGCTGGAAAACGCGATCCTCGCCTCGCCGCCCGATGCCGAGGTCGAGGTGGCGTTGCGACTGGACGGCGCGCGGATCGTGTTCGAGGTGCTGGATCGTGGCCGTGGCATCGCCGAGACCGACCGCCCGCATGTGACCGACCGCTTCTATCGAGGCGCCGCCAGCCCTTCGGGCGAAGGCAGCGGGCTGGGCTTGGCCATCGTCGCCGCCGCGGTTGAGCGTATGGCGGGCGAGTTGACCCTGACCGCGCGCAAGGGTGGTGGCGAGCGGGCAAGCCTGTCGTTTCCGGCGGCCTAGCGAACCGGATCGCGACCCAAAGGCATCGTGTTCGTCGATCATCACGCGCTGCGCATCCGTCTGAGGTCGAGCCCCTTGATCGCGCAGGAGGTCGGACAGGCGCGTCAGATCGGGCACCGTGACTCGATAGGACGAAAACCAAGCCGGACCCACATCAGAAACCACCTCCAACCGACCGCCTTCACGCAGCAAGAAGCAGACCATATCCTGCGCGGGATGCGGTGCCGCCGACCGCATCTGGATCAACCCGTTCTCTGTTCCCAAAGTATGGCGGTTGCGGGGGCCGACTTGAAAACCCAAGAGCCGATAAAACTCCGCCGCCGCCTCATGGTCGTGGACCGCGAGCGCCAGATGGTCGATGCGTCTTTGGGCCATGGCTGCGCGGAGACGCCGCGCGGTCTGAAGCTTCGACAGCCTCCGACACATAGCCCGCCTCGGCCGCGCTGGTTTCACTTCCGGCGAGCAACAGGCGCTCGGACCAGGGGCCGTCGACCCATAACTCCTGCGGCGCGGGGTGCCCCATGACCAGACCGAGGCGCTGTCGCTGGCGGATCGGATCGCGGTGATGAGGGGCGGGTATCTGCGCCGGCTTCCTCGGCCAGCCGGGGATCAACTTCTTCCCGGCGGAACAGCTGCCCGACACGCGCGATCTTGTCGGCCTGACGATCGGTTTGGGGGTGCTGACAGTCCACGCGGACCGACCGGAGGGCGCGGCGATCGAGGGCAGGGTGGTGCTGTCGGAAATCTCCGGGGCAGAGGTGATCCTGCATTGCGAGACCGCGCTGGGACGATTGATCGTTGCCAGCCCGCGCCAGGCAATGGCGGCGGTGCCGGACACCGTCTGAATCGGCTTCGACCTTGATGATGCCCTCTGGTTCAATGCCACCAGCGGCGACCGGGTGCAGCACCCGGCGGAAAGCGGGGGCAAGTGACGGAACAGGCGGAGCTGCCGCATGTGATCACCGACCTGGTGGCGAGGGGCGGTTGGCGCCTCACCGATGCCGACGCCCGGCTGCTGGATGTGCCGCTTGATACCGAAACCGCGCTTGCTGCCACCGATGCCTGCCGCGTGCACGGGTTGGCCACGGCGGATGCGATCATTTACGCGACGGCCCAGACGCATGGCTCGCGCCTCTTGACCTGCAACGCGCTGCCGCGTGTGACGCTGATCGCGAAGCTCAAGGCATAGGCTGTCTCCGGGGCGCTGAAGGGTAAATACGACGACCCTCACGCCGCAGAAACCGGTTCGCAGATTCAGGCTCGGATAGGGCGCAGGATGGCCTATTGCTGACGCTCAGCGCTAATTCTTGCCGTGATGCCGCGTTCGGAAAATCCGCCACGGTTGCCCTGCTGCGATGTTCTGGAGGCGATCACTGCGGGGCGTGAAACCCTGCCCGGACCGCGGCGAGCCCGCCCATCGCATAGCGAAACAGATGCTCGACAAGCTCATCCTGTGAGGTGGCGCGCATTTGATCCGCGACCGGCGTCCCGCTGCGTCCCAGCAGCATGAAGGCCACGCAGGGGGCGGCGATGCAGGGCAGGCAGCGCAGCAAATCCGGGGTCTGCTGCGGGATCGCGGTGATCTCGGAAAGGATCGGCAGGATGGCCTGCAGCTTGGGCAGCACCTCCCGGGATTGGAGAACCTGAAGATGCGGACTTGGCGCGACGATCTCGCGACCCAGCACGATCATCGGCCATTCCGCCGGATTGGCGCGCCCACCCAGAAGGAAGCGGATCAACTCCTTCAGCTTTTCCTCGGCGGGCCCATCGCCCGCGACGATCTGTTCGATATCCTGCAGGTCGGCAATCCGGCGATGCGCCTCGATCAGGACCGCCTGGTAGAGGCCTGCGCGATCGCGGAAATGGTAGTTGATCGAGGCAAGGTCGACCTCGGCCTCGGCCGCGATGTCCTTGTTCGTCGTATCGGCAAAACCCGAGGCCGCGAAACGCTCGCCAGCGACGGCCAGGATGCGCGCCCGCGTCGCTTCGCCATCACTGCGCCCGATGCGACGTCTCGTGGTCTGTGCCTTGCTCATCCTGAACGGTCCTGATTGGAACAAGAATTTTCCTGCGGTGCGAACCTTTCAAGACAGGTCCGCGTGACGTGGGGAGCGGAAACTCTAATCTGGATTTACATTAAAAGCAATTTAGACTAAGCATTCTACCGAAGCCATGGTTCGCCGGATCACGCTCATGAAGAAGATTTTGCCGATCATCCTTGTCATTGCCCTCGCTGCCGGCGCCCTGTTCTGGTGGCAGAGCCGTGGGGCGGACGCATCTGGCGACCTTGCGCTTTACGGTAATGTCGATATCCGGCAGGTCGCGCTGGCCTTCGATGGCAGCGGCAGGATCACCGAACTGGCGGTCGAGGAAGGCGATCCGGTCAAGGCAGGTGACGTGATCGGCCGCCTCGATACGCGCTCGCTGGAACTGCAGGCCAAGGCGCAGGAAGCGGTCGTCGAAGCCGAGCGGCAGGCACTTCTGGAACTGAAGGCGGGTTCGCGCCCCGAGGAGATTGCTCAGGCGCGGGCCAAGGTCGCATCGACCAGAGCGACGGCGGAACTTGCCACCCTGCAGCGTGATCGCGCGGCTCGGCTGGTGACCTCGCGCACGGCGAGCCAGCAGGATCTGGACCGCGCGGAAGCCGAAGCCCAGGCCGCGAGCGCCATGGTCGATCAGGATGTCGCGGCGCTGGACCTGATCCTTGCCGGGGCGCGACCCGAGGCCATTGCCTCGGCTCAGGCGCAGTTGCAATCGGCCGAGGCGCAGCTGGAACTCTTGCGGCACGAGATCAGCCTTGGCGAATTGCGCGCCCCTGCCGATGCGGTCATCCGCTCGCGCCTGCGCGAACCAGGCGACATGGCGACTGCGCAATCGCCGGTCTATGCGCTGGCGCTGACCGACCCGAAATGGATCCGCGTCTATGTGCGCGAGGCCGATCTCGGCCGTATCCGTCCGGGTATGGCCGCGCGGGTCCAGACCGACAGTTTTCCGGGCCAGCCGATCGCGGGGCAGGTCGGCTATATCTCCTCGGTCGCCGAGTTCACCCCCAAGGCCGTGCAGACCGAGGAACTGCGAACCAGCCTCGTCTATGAGGTCCATGTCACCGTCACGGACGAGGAGAACAGGTTGCGCCTTGGCCAGCCGGTGACGGTCACTCTGATAGAAGAGGCGGCAAAGTGATGGCCCCGACCGTCGAGGCCGAGGGGCTGCGAAAGGTCTTTCCCGATCCCGACCGGGGCGCTGTCACCGCGATCGACAATCTGTCCCTGACCGTGAGGCCGGGCGAACTGACTGCGCTGGTGGGGCCGGATGGCGCGGGAAAGACCACCCTGATGCGCATGCTTGCGGGCCTGTTGCGACCGGATCAGGGCAGGTTGCAGGTCCTTGGCATCGATGTCGCGCGGGCCCCGCAGCAGGTGCAGGACCGGATCAGCTACATGCCGCAACGCTTTGGTCTTTATGAAGATCTGAGTGTGCATGAAAATCTTGATCTTTACGCGGATCTGCATGGCGTGCCGCAGGATCGGCGCAAGGAACGCTTCGCTCGGATGCTGGCAATGACCGATCTGGCGCAGTTCACCGAACGTCCCGCGGGCAAGCTTTCAGGCGGGATGAAACAAAAGCTGGGGCTGGCCTGCACTCTGGTGCGCTCGCCAGATTTGCTGCTGCTCGACGAGCCCAGCGTTGGCGTTGATCCGCTGTCGCGCCGCGATCTGTGGAAGATCGTGCAGGCGTTGGTCGAGGACGAGGGGCTCAGCGTGATCGTCAGCACCTCCTATATGGACGAGGCCGAGCGTTGCGCGCGGGTCCATGTCATGCAGGAGGGCCGGATGCTGGCCGAGGGCACGCCCGCCACGCTGCTGGAACGTGCGCGAGGCCTGACCTTCGTCGCGACCCCGCCTGCGGGCAGGCCCGCGCGCGAGTTGCAGGCCCGGCTGATCGACGCACCCGATGTCATCATCGACGCGGTTCCGCAGGGCGGCAACGTCCGCTTCATCCGCAAACCCGATGCCGATCCGTCCCGACTGGCCAAATTGCTGGAGAATGCGCCAAGTGCGGCCCGCCCCGAGGAGTTGGAAGACAGCTTCATGATCCTGCTGCGCGAGCAGGATCACGAAACAACACCCGTCACGGCGGAAGCCGGGCTGGATCATCCCTCCACCAACGGCAAGCCGGTCATTCTTGTCCGTGACCTGGTGCGCAAGTTCGGTGATTTCACTGCCGTCGCCAGCACCTCCTTTGAGGTCGGGCGGGGCGAGATATTCGGGCTTCTTGGTCCGAACGGGGCAGGCAAGACGACCACCTTCCGCATGCTTTGCGGACTTCTGCCCGCCACAAGCGGTCAGCTTGAAGTCGCGGGCCGCAACCTGCGCGTCGCGCGCGCGCAGGCTCGGGCGCGGATCGGCTATGTCTCACAGAAATTCGCGCTCTACGGCAATCTCTCGGTGCGACAGAACCTCGAATTCTTTGGCGGGGCCTACGGGCTGGGCGGCAGGCTCTTGCGCGAACGCATCTCCGATGCCCTCGAACAGTTCGACCTTGACCCGGCGGCGCAAGGCGGGCTTCTGCCCGCGGGCTACAAGCAGCGGCTCGCCATGGCGACCGGGCTGCTGCACCGCCCCGAGATCCTGTTTCTGGACGAGCCGACCAGCGGCATCGACCCGCTTGCCCGCCGCGCCTTCTGGCGACGGATCACGGCGCTTGCCAGGGGCGGCACGACCATCATCATCACCACGCATTTCATGGAAGAGGCCGAGTATTGCGACCGCATCGCCATTCAGGATGCGGGCGAGATGCTGGCCATCGGCACCCCGCAACAGGTCCGCGAAATGGCCGGAAAGGCCGGGGCCACGGACATGAACAGCGCCTTCATCGCGATCGTCGAGGACGCGCGGGCCCGGCGTGAAAGGCAAGTGGCATGAGCGGCGCGGGGACGCGCCTGCTTGCCCTGACCCGCAAGGAAGTCCGGCAGATGCTGCGCGACCGCAGCAACCTGATCGTGGGCCTCGCACTGCCGGTCGTGCTGATCCTGCTTTTCGGGTTTGGCCTGTCCTTCGACGTAACCGACGCCCGCGTCGCCGTGGTGATGGAGGACAATTCCGCCGCCACCCTGAACGCCGTGGCGGGGCTTGCAGGATCGGATTACCTCAGCCCGATCTGGACCCATTCCATGCCCGAGGCCGAGGCCCTGATCCGCGCCGGGCGGGCAGACGCCATTCTGCGCGTGCCTGCCGAATTCACCCGCGACCTGCTGCATGGTCAGGGAAACCTGCAACTGATCCTGAACGGGGTCGATTCAAATACCGCCCAGGCCATCGAGAGCTATGCCACCGGTGCGATCCAGACCGCGCTTGCGCATATTGCCGACCAGCAGGGCGATCCCTTCACCACATCGGCCAGCGTCACGCCGGTTCAGCGAACATGGTTCAACGAGGCGAATGACAGCACATGGTTCCTCGTCCCTGGCCTGATCGTGCTGGTGATGACGCTGATCGGGGCCTTCCTGACCTCGCTGCTGATCGCCCGCGAATGGGAGCGGGGGACACTGGAATCCCTGTTCGTCACCCCGGCGCGGCCGATCGAGATGGTGCTCTCGAAGCTCGTCCCCTATCTCGTGATCGGGGTAATCGACCTGACCATGTGCCTGGTCGCCGCGAAATTCGTCTTTGGCGTGCCGATGCGCGGCTCGCTTTGGATCATCATCCTGTCTTCGCTGCTTTACTTGCTGGTCTCGCTGGCGCTGGGGCTGGTGATCTCGGGGGTGACCAGGAACCAGTTCGCCGCCAGCCAGCTGGCGCTTCTGGCAAGCTTCATGCCCGCGCTGATGCTCTCGGGTTTCGTTTTCGATCTGAGAAACGTGCCGGTCGTCATTCAGCTCGTCAGTAATGTGTTGCCCGCCACGCATTTCATGGGGCTGATCAAGACCCTGTTCATGGCGGGGGATTACTGGCCGCAGATATTGCGCGCCAACCTGACGCTGGCGGCCTATGCGCTGGTGTTGATCGGAATCGCCACGCGCACGCTCGCCAAGAAACTGGACTGAGACCATGCAGGCCGTGATGCTTTACATTGCCCAGACCCTCGCACTGATCCGCAAGGAGCTTCTTGCGCTTCTGAAAGACCCGTCCAGCCGCGCCCTGCTTTTTGCACCCGCGCTGATGCAGGCGCTGCTGTTCGGTTATGGCGCGACCTATGACCTGACCCATGCCCCCTTCGCCGTTCTGGACCTGAGCCGGGGCGCCGCCTCGACCGAGATCACCGCCCGCATCGAGGGCACCGGCGTCTTCAAGCGCATTGCGACGCTGGAGAGTTCTGCGCAGATCCCGGAACAGATCGACAGTGGCAAGGCGCTGCTGGTCGTGACCTTCCCGCGCGATTTCGAGAACCGCCTTTCAGCCGGGACCGAGTCCCCGATGCAGGTGATCCTTGACGGGCGCAACTCGGCGACGTCGGGTGCGGCGGCCGGACAGGTCGCCGCAATCGTTGCTGCCTACATCCAGTCGCTGGGAGGAAATTCGCCCGTCACCATCACCCGCCGCGCCTGGTTCAATCCGAATTTCGAGTCCCGCTGGAACCTGATGCCGGCGATGATCGCCTCGCTCAGCATGTTGCAGACGCTGATGATCGCGGCACTCTCGGTCGCGCGCGAGCGCGAGCAGGGGACCTTCGATCAGTTGCTGGTCACGCCGCTGACCCCTTCGCAGATCCTGATCGGCAAGGCCCTGCCAGCGATCTTCGTCGGGCTGGTGCAGTCGACGATCATCTTCCTGATCATCCTCCTGTGGTTCCGGATCCCGATGGCAGGCTCGGTCTGGCTGCTTTACGTCGGGCTTCTGGTCTTTACCACCGCGGCGGTCGGGATCGGACTTTCGATTTCCGCCGTGTCGCTGACCATGCAGCAGGCGATGCTTTACACCTTCATGCTGGTCATGCCGCTGATGCTGCTTTCGGGCCTGCTGACCCCGGTCAGGAACATGCCGCATGTCCTGCAGCTTGCCACCTATGTAAACCCGCTGCGCTTCGGCATCGACATCGTGCGCCGGGTCTATCTGGAAGGCGCGACATTTGCCGATGTCGCGCCAAGTTTCCTGCCGCTGCTTGCCGTCGCTACCGTGACCCTGCCTCTGGCGGCCTGGCTGTTTCGACACAGATTGAGCTGATCTCAGCCCACCCACCGATCGCGGAAGCACAGGTGGGTCGCGCCAGGATCAAGCGCTCTGCCGCTCCACGTAGTCAGTATTCATCGTGCAGGCGCACCCAGCTCATGGTGTCGGTCTCGTTGCGCCCCTTTGGGGTCAGGTCGAGCCAGTTGAAGGCACCGATCTGCAGCTCGTTGCCGCGATGATAGGTCGAATAGGTGTGGAAGGTGTCACCGCTTTCGTCCTTGGCAAAGATGCTCGTCCCGAACATGTCCGGACTGTTCCGGATGACCGTCCCGTAATTGTAGATGGCGCGGCCGGCTTCGCGATCCTCGGGCGTGAAGGATACCGCGAAATCGAAATTGAAACTGTTGCGCGCAGAGGACAGCCAGGGAAAGGTCCACCCCAACCGCCTCTTGACGGCCTGGATCTGCTCGACAGGGACCCGAGAGATTGCGGCGAATGACAGATCGGCCTGCTCGAAATGCTGCCGCGCTGCGTCGATGTGATCGGCAATGAAGGAACAGCCCGAGCAGATATGGTCCGATCCCGGTGTCAGCATGAAATGGTAAACGGCCAGTTGGCTGCGCCCCTCGAACAGGTCACCAAGCGATCTCTCGCCGTTTGGTCCGTCGAAGATATAGGTCTTGTCGAGCCGGACCCAGGGAAGCTGGCGCCGCTGCGCCCGCAATGCGTCCAGTTCGTGGGTCATGGCGCGCTCGCTGGCCAGCAGGGACTTGCGGGCGTCGAGCCATTCTTCGCGCGATACGATTGAAGGTGTCATGGGTTATTCTCCGTGAAGCTGGAATTGCGAGGGGAGCCCGCCGAGCGGGCAATCAGCCGCAACCAGGGCGGCAGATGAAAAATGCTCATCAAGAGATACATCCCGGTCATGCCGCTCATCGGCGAGGCGCCGGGCGCCGAGAGACAGAGACTTCCTCCGTCCTGCGCAGTCATTGCCGCCATGATCGCAAAGATCGGCGACGCGGTCAGGGACAGCCATCCGGCGTAATCCTTCGCCATTGTCATGTCTCGCCTCCTCTCTGATGTTGATGGAGCACCACGACCCTACGGCCGGTTGTGGGCCGCGGGTGAGTAACAAACATGGCGGGATTGCGATGGATCCGGTGATTACAGCTGCTGCGCACGCCCTTGCCCGGGGCGACGCACTGGGGACCCTGAAGCGCGTGGCCCTGCGGGACGACCCGCATGCCCGCGCGCTGCGGGGGATTGCCATGGCACAGCTGGGCGATTTGCCGCGTGCCCGTGAACTGCTGCGCGACGCCGCCCGCGACTTCGGTTCCGGCTCGGCACTGATGGTCGCCAAATGCAATCTGGCATTTGCCGAAATCTCACTGGTGCTGCGCGACCTGAGCGGGTTGATGCACCTGTTGCAGACAACGGGAAGCATTCTCGAAAGGCACGGCGACCGATCCAACCTTGCCCACGCGACCTACCTGCAAGCGCGACTGGCTTTGCTTCTCGGTCGATTGGGTCAGGCCGAAGACCTTCTGTCCTCGATCGATCCCTCAATGATGCCGAGCGTATCGCGACCGGGCTATTGGCTTGTCGCGGTCGGCATCGCGATGCGGCGGGTCGAGGCCGGCAAGGCCCGTCTCGCCCTGCTTGAGGCGGCCCAAGCCGCGCAGCTTGCATCAGTTCCGGCATTGCTGGCCGAGGTGGAAACCGCCCGTCAGGCCGCCCTGGCACCGGCGGTTCGGCTGATCGCGGAAGGAAAGGATCGCAGCCTCAGCCTTGCCGAGTTGGAAAAGATCCTGGCCTCGGAAAAACTGGTGGTCGATGCGTGCCGAAGCCTGCTGCGTCAGGGGCCGGATATCATAGATCTGCGCGGTCGGCCGGTCCTCTTTGGGTTGCTCCGCAATCTGGCCGAGGCCTGGCCGAACGACGTCCCGCGCGAACATCTGTTGCAGCGCGTCTTTCGGGCCCGGCAGGCGGACGACTCGCACCGGGCCCGCCTGCGGGTCGAGATTGCGAGGCTGCGCAAGGTGCTCGGCCCACTGGCCGGGGTGGGGGCGACGCGCCTGGGCTATGCGCTGAAGCCGAAAATAGGCACCCCGGTGGTCCTTGCACCCCCGGTTCAGGGGCCGCACGCTGATATTCTGGCCCTTCTTGCCGATGGCGAGGCGTGGAGCAGTTCGGGCCTCGCCCTTGCGCTGGATGTCAGTCCACGGACGGTACAACGCATGCTTGATGCGCTGCGCCGGTCCGGTAAGGTCGAATGGTTAGGCCACGGCAGGTCGCGGCGCTGGACATTCGCGGGGGTCCCGGGTTTCCCGACAGGATTGTTGCTCCCGGTGAATTCCATTGGAGAGTAGGAAGGCAGCATGAAGCACCAAGCCGAGATCCTATGTGAGTACGGTCCCTTTCCCCGGACCGATGCAATCCACGGGGTCAGCTTCGACGGCCGCAGCGTCTGGGTCGCGACCGGCGATCATTTGCTCGCCATCGACCCCGAGAGCGGCGAACCGGGACAGATGCTCGATATACTCGCCGATGCCGGGACGGCCTTCGACGGGCGGCATCTGTATCAGATCGCGCAATCCCTGATCCGAAAGATCGACACCGCGGATGGCAGGGTGGTGGCGACGATCCCGGCGCCCGGAGGCGAGCGGGCCTCAGGTCTGGCCTGGTCCGAGGGCTCGCTTTGGGTCGGGCAATATGACGGGCGGGCGATCATCCAGATCGACGCCGAGACAGGCGAGGTCCAGCGAGAGATCCGCTCAAACCGTTTTGTCACTGGGGTCAGCTGGGTCGATGGTGAGCTTTGGCATGGCACATGGGAAAATGGGCAAAGCGAGTTGCGCCACATCGATCCAATCAGCGGTGTCGTGCTGGACAGCCTGGAGATGCCTGCGGGAAAGATCATCTCGGGTCTCGAATCCGATGGTGGCGAAAGGTTCTTCTGCGGTGGTGGGGACAGCGGCAGGTTGCGGGTCGTCCGGCGACCAAGGGCTGCGAAATAGCCACTGGCTCGAGGCGCGCGATCGGGACGAAGAATGCCGCGCAACTTGAAGATAGGCTGCCTTGAAACGGAAGGCAGCCGACCTCGTCACGTGGCTGCGATCAAGGCATGACCGGAGGCTGATAATCCAGCGTGCCGGCAAGCGCCCACAAAAGGAACAGCACCACCGGCGTGTGGGTCAGGAACTGCGCAAAGGTAAACCCGACAAGATCTCGCGCCTTCAGATGCATGATGCCCAGCAATGGCAGCATCCAGAAGGGATTGATCAGGTTGGGCAGCGCCTCGGCGGCGTTATAGATCTGGACCACCCAGCCCAGATGGATCTGCAGGTTATTGGCCGCCTCCATGACATAGGGCGCCTCGATCAGCCACTTGCCGCCACCCGAGGGCACGAAGAATCCCAGCACGGCCGAATAGATCCCGGTCAGGAAGGCGAAACTGTCGTGCGATGCAATGCTGACCACGAAATCGGATAGGTGGTGGGTCAGCGTGTGCCCGTCGGGACCGGCTGCCGCTGTCAGGATGCTTGCGATTGCACCGTAAAGCGGGAACTGGATCAGGACCCCGGCCGCGACGGGCACCGCCTTGTAGACGGCATTGAGGAAGTTCCGCGGGGTCCAGTGCAACAGCATCCCGAGCAGGATGAAAATCAGGTTGAAGGTGTTCAGGCCGGAGATGGCGACAAGCACCGGTTTGGTGGTGAATTCATGCCAGACCCAGCCCAACCCCAACGCAACCAGCGCCAGTGTCAGCACTGGGCTGAACTCCAGCCATTCGCCAGGACGTTCGCGCCGGGGCAGGGGGTCGGCGGCAATGTTCAGCTCGATGCCGAGATCCTCTGCGCTTCGGGCGCGCCCCGGTGCGGGGGCGGTCCAATAGGCCACCAAGGTCGAAAGCGTGACCAGGACCAGCGTGATGAGCACGCTTTGCCACAGGAAGATGGTCTGACTGAAGGGAATGACGCCTGTGATCGGCATCAGGCTGGCGGGGATGCTGGCCGGATTGGCCTGCAACTGGGCCGCCGAAGAACTGATCCCCAGCGCCCAGGTCGCACCCATGCCCAGATAGGCAGCTGCCCCTGCTGCGCGATAATCCATCGCCAGATCCCGCCGCCGGGCCAGTTCCTTGGCCAGCAGCGCCGCAAAAACAAGGCTGAGCGCCCAATGCAGCAATGAAACCATGACGCTGATGAAGGCGACATAGGCAACGGCACCCCGCCCGGTCCGCGGCAGCCGGGCGGCGGCAGTGACAAGACGGGTCATCGGGGGCGAACTCGCGACGACATAGCCGGTGATCGCCACCATCGCCATCTGCATCGTAAAGGGGATCAGGCTCCAGAAACCTTCTCCGAAAGCGACCGAGACCTGATGGGGCGATGCGCCGATTGCCATTGCCCCCAGCGCCACGACCACGAGGGTCAGGGCGACGAAGACGTAGGCGTCCGGATACCACTTCTCGCACCACGCCGTGACACGCAGGGCAAGGCGCTCCAGAAAGGGGATGCTGTCTTCGGCTGCGGGGCCCGACCCCGCGAGCAGGCCTGTGCCCGCCCGGTTCTCCGTGGACATGGATATTGCTCCTGTTGGTGGGTTGTTCTGTTGTTTTGGGTCTTCGAGAGCGGTCGCCCCGATGGGGCGCCCGCATGGTCGGTCCGCTACTTCAGGAAGGATCGCGCGGAACGCCAGTCCTGAGGTCGACGGCCTGCTCCAGCAGCCGCGCCACCCCCAGCAATTCGGCATCCGCGCGTGGCCGGGCCATCAATTGCAAGCCGACCGGGCGGCCATCGGAGGTCAGGCCGACCGGGACCGAGATGCAGGGGCATCCGGTCAGAGTCAGAACAAAGGTCAGATACATCCAGTCGATATAGGACTGCAGGGGTTGGCCCGCGATCTCGGTCGGGAAGCGCTGCGTGACCGGGAAAGGCGCAACGGCGACGGTCGGGCAGGCAAGGATGTCGTGTTCACCAAAGAACGCAGCCAGCCGCAGGAAAATCTGGCCCCGCTGGCGTTCGGCCTGCGCCACATCTGCCCCGGACTGATGCAGGCCCTTCTCGATGTTCCAGATGATCTCGGGACAGATGCGGGCGCGGTGCTCGTCCAGCAGCGGCCCCCGCACGGCGGCGATCAGGTTGGCGCGCAGGGTCTGGAACGCGTCGATCCCGCCCGAGAAATCCGGGCAGCCATCGTCGACAACAGCGCCGGCATCGGCAAGGCGCAGCACCGCAGCCTGACAAATCGCGGCGACCTCTGGATCGACCTGTCCCAGCCCGAGATTCGGGGAGAAACCGATGCGCCCCGGCCGGCCGGGCTGCCGCACCGCTTCGACATGGGATCGCGCGGGTGCGGAATAGGACAGCGGGTCACGCGGATCGAACCCCGCTTGCGCATCAAGCATCAGGGCCACATCCTCGACACAGCGACCCATGGGACCCTCGACCCACAGCGGATCAAAGGGGGCCACGGATTCCGGGCGCGGAACCCTCCCCGCACTGGGCCGCATGCCGACGACCCCGCAGAAGCTTGCAGGAATGCGGAGACTGCCGCCAAGGTCGTTCCCCGTCGCGAGCCAGATCATTCCGGAGGCGAGCGCGGCTGCCGATCCTCCGGACGATCCGCCCGCAGTCAGATCGGTGTTCCACGGATTGCGGGTCGCCCCGAACACCGTGTTGAAGGTGTTCGCGCCGGCGAATTCGGGCACGTTCGACTTAGCGATGGCGATTGCGCCATGCGCCTGCAGGTTCGCCACCGTCAGGTCGGAACGCGCCGCCACGTTCTGCGCATAGATGGGCGAGCCATAGGTCGTGGGCAGCCCCGCCAGGTCGTTGTAGTCCTTAACCGCGATCGGCAATCCCGCCAGCCAGCCGGGACGATCATCCTGTTCGGCCGATGGCGGTGGCAAGGCCCGCGCTTCGTCACGCGCCTGCTCCAGCCGGCGTATCGGCAATGCGTTGACGACAGGGTCCACCGCCTCGATGCGGGCGATGGCGGCATCGACCAGTTCCAGCGACGAAACCTCGCGACGTTTGAGCAGGTCCACGGCCTGCGATGCGGTCAGGCTGCAAAGGCCGTGGGCTGTGGGACCGGGCTGGGTGGCGGTGGCGAGTTTTGCGGGGCTTTGCTGCAAGGGATCCTCCTGACATGCTTGGAGTTGAGGCACGCTGCGCGACGCGCCGCGGCACTTGGGCAAAGCCTAGGCCCCACCAACGGGCGGGGAGAAATCGTATCTGCTGATGAACTCTATAAGCTCGCGTGCTGAACTGTATTCTGTCATGGCCTGCAACACCTTAGCCCCGAGGACCGGATGGATATTCGCCAACTCCGCACGTTTGTTACCGTGGCGCGACTGTCTAGCGTCACCAAGGCGGCCGAGGCCCTGCACATCACCCAGCCTGCGGTCAGTGGACAGCTCAAGTCGCTGGAGGAAGAACTGCAGGTCAAGCTGCTGTCACGCACCACATCCTCGGTCACGCTGACCCAATCCGGCGAGGCGCTTCTGTCGCGGGCCGAACAGGCGATCGAGGCATTCGGCGCCTTCGTACATCAGGCGCGAGCCTTGCGTGGCCAGGTCGACGGGCAACTGCGCATCGGTGTCGTGATGCTGGATCCGGCGGCGCTGCGTCTGGGAGAATTGCTGCATGGCGTGGTCCAGCGGCACCCCGCGTTGCGGATTGACGTGCAGGTCGGGCGCACCAGCTGGTTGCTGGACGCCCTGCGCAGCGCAGAGATCGACGGCGCCATTCTGGTAAGCCAGACCCGGCCGCCGGGCACCAAGATGCTGGTGCTGGATGAAATGGTGTTCCGGCTGGTCATTCCGGCGCGTTGGGATCAGGAATTCGACGGCAGGTCTCTGTCTCAGTTGGCGGAAGTGCCATGGATCCGTGTAGCCCCCCGCAGCGGGCATCAGGAAATCATGCAGGATATTCTGAAGGACTCCACCATCCGTCCCATCGAGACGGTCGAAGCCGACCATGAGCAACTGATGCGTGCACTGGTCGCTGCTGGTGTCGGCGTCGGCGTGCTGCGCGAAGAGCTGGCTCTGGAAGCCCGAGCCGCGGGTGAGGTGAAGTTTTTCGGCGATCGCGTGGCGACCACTCGACTGGCCTTTGTCTATGCCGAAGATCGTGCCGACGATCAGGCGATCCGGGCCATTCTAGGAGAGCTTTCCGATATCTGGGGCCTGAAATCTGCTGTGGACTGAGCCAGCGGTAAATTGTTGGCGGAGGGCTGGCCCAGGACCACCGGGTGCTGACCTTCGTGCGGGCAGCGGACAGAACGGATGGTCGCCCGATTTACCGATGACTGGCCTGCGCCGTGATCTTCCGACGGAATCTGGCTCGATCAAGCGGCGTGCCGGAACGCCTTGAGAGTCGGTTTCCGTAACCCGGCCTGAGATATCCTCAACGACCAGCGTGCTTCAGGTTGTGTCAGGGCAGCTGGATTGGCAGGGGCGCCTTTGGGCGCCCCCCGCCTGCATAAGGTGCGCGCCTCAGAACTTGTAGGCGACCTTCGCCGTGATGGTACGGCCTTCGCCATAGGCGCAATACGAGAATCCGCAGGCACCCACATAGACCTCGTCGGTCAGGTTGGTGACATTGATCGAGGTCTCAATACTGTTCCAGGTGTAGCTGCCGCCCAGATCGACCAGCGTCACGTCGTCAAGCTCGGCGCTGTTCGTCGCGTCCTTGAAGCGCGAGCCGATATAGCGGATGCCACCGCCGGCGCGCAAACCGTTGCCGAAGTCGCGATCCACCCAAAGGCTGGCCAGATGATTCGGCGCGTCGGGCAGTTCCTTGCCGTTCACCGGATCGCCGTCCGGAGCCATCTGCTCGGTCTTGTTGTAGGCATAGCCGCCGCGCAGCTTCCAGCCCTCGGCGATTTCGGCCGTCGCCTCCAGCTCGATCCCTTGCGAGCGGACCTCTCCGATCTGGCGGATGCCACTGCCGGGGCCGTCGGGCCGCTGGACGGCGCGGTTCACGTTGGTCTGGCGCAGGTCATAGACCGCCAGCGTGATCAGGCCCTCGAAGGATTGCGGCTGATACTTGACGCCAGCTTCCCATTGCTTGCCCTCGGTCGGGCGCAGCACGTTGTTGTCGAGATCGACACCGGCCTGCGGATCGAACGAGGTCGAATAGGTGATATAGGGGACGGCGCCGTTGTCAAAGACATAGGCCAGACCGGCGCGGCCGGTGACCTTGTTTTCCTTGTACTCCGAGACGGTGCCATAGCGTTCGCCCGTCTGCTCGACCCAATCGTAGCGCAGGCCAAACGAGCCGCGCCAGTTGCCGTATTCGATTTCGTCCTGCGCATAGATGCCCGCCTGACGCAGCAAAGACGGTCCCGCGTTCGGGGGGCCGTAGGGCGTCCGCGCGTCGATGTAGTAATCGGGATCCTGCCAGTCGAGATCGGCGGCCGTGAAAAACTGGCTGCTTTCATGGGCATCATATTTGCGGACGTCCACGCCGAAGAGCAGCTTGTGCGTCGCCTGGCCGGTCACGACTTCGCCGTTCAGGCGGGTGTCGATGCTGACTGTGTCGCTGTTCTCCAGCTGCTCGCTCGAACCGCGGCTGAAGGTGGTCGGGCCTGTTACCGCGGACGCATAGGTGGTGCGATAATCCCAGTCGAGACTTTCGTAGCGAAAGCCCTGGTTCAGCGTCCAGCCATTGTCGAATTCGTGGCTGATCTCGACACCGAAGCTATAGGCTTTGCGGTTGCTGTCGTCCCAGTCCTTCTGCCCGGTATAAAGTTCGCGCAGATATTCGTCATGGCCTGTGCCGGTCAGCGCAAAGGGCACGCCCGTCGGCGGCATTGGCGCATCCTTGGTATAGGTGGCCAGGAAGTCGATCGTGGTCGCATCGTCCGGGGTCCAGCGCAAGGCACCCGCCAGATAGCCGCCCTTGTCGGTCAGGTCCTCGATCTGCGTTTGGTCATCGCGACCGATGCCGGTGATGCGCCACGCCAGATCGGCGCTTGGCGCACGGTTCACGTCGAAGAACAGCTGGCTGCTGTTGTTGCTGTCGTAGCCGACGCCGACTTCGCCAAAGTCATAGGACTGGGCGCGTTTCTGAACCATGTTGATGACGCCAAGGGGCGAACCCGCGCCATAGAGCGAGGATGACGGCCCGCGCAGCACTTCGATCTGCTGGATGCCGTAGATTTCCTGCCCGATCGCACCGAAATAGCGACCCTGACGCAGACCGTTGACGTATTGCGCGTCTTCGGCCCTGAAGCCCCGGACATAGGGAGTGTCGAAGCGGGGATCCTTGCCAAACGGCTCTGCCAGAACACCCGCAGTATAGCCTAGCGCCTGCCCGAGATTCTCAGCGCCCTGGTCGCGGATCTGCTGATTGGTCACGACCGAGATCGACTGCTGCGTTTCGGCGATCGGGACATCGGATTTGGTCGCAATCTGGCTGTAGGTCGCGACGTAACCATCAGCGGCAGCTTGGGTATCCGTGGTCGCGGTAAGGACGACCGCGTCAAGAGTAACGACCGGTTCCGATTGAGATACCTGCGCGTCCTGAGCAACCGACAGGTTTGCCGACAACGCCAATACGCTCGTGCTGGCGAGCGCCCGCAAACAATAATTCACCGACATCGGTCCTTCTCCTAAATTAGGGAAAAGTTCCTGAGTAAAACACTAGTTTTTGTCAAGCTGGTAAGGACAGTAAACGGGCGCCGCGTGGCAAATGCGATACAATTGCGCTTGCGCATCGGCGTCGCCCATCTTCGCAGCCAGAGTCTCAGCAGTGTCCAGCGTCAGAGGATTTTTGTGCACGCATCCGCGGATGGGACAAAACAAACTTTTTCGCCCCGGCAACGTGAAGTAACAGACAAAAAAATCGGAATTTTGGAAAGCCTTGGGGAGGGCGATCCTTGCAGAACTGGACGCTCAAGGACGAGATCAGAGAGTACTGGTCTTCGCGCGCACCGACCTTTGACCTCTCGCCGGGGCACGAGATTTTCTCTGATGACGAGCGGGCAGCGTGGCACACGCTCATTCACAAACATCTGGGACGAGGAGAGGGTCGCAAGGCGCTTGACCTTGCAAGCGGCACCGGGGTCATTTCACGCCTTCTTTCAGAGATGGGCTATGATGTGACCGGGATCGATTTCGCCGGACCAATGCTTGAACGCGCCCGCCAAAAGACCCAGGACCTGGCCTTGCCGATCCGGTTTCTTGAAGCGGATGCAGAGCGCACGATGATGCCCGAACAAGCATTCGATGCGATCATGACGCGGCATCTCGTCTGGACCTTGCCTGATCCGGCCTTGGCGTTTGCCGACTGGTTCCGCGTTCTGAAACAGGGTGGGCGGCTGCTGATCGTGGACGTGGACAGCTCGGCGCGCGGGGCACGATCCATTGCCCTGCGTCGGATGGCCGCGCTGCTGCGCCGGATCAAACCTTCCGCGGCCCTGCCAGGACGAGACCGGACCATCCACGACGCCATCGTCAGCAGGGTGCATTTTTCCGAAGGGGCGCGTGCAGAGGAAATTCGGGATCTCTTGATTGGGACCGGTTTTGTCGACGTGGTCATTGATCGTGACCACGCGGCCATTCGCAAGGCGCAAGCCGCGCATATGCCATTTGTCCAACGCATAGAAAGAGCAAGCCAGGACCGCTACGCGATCCGCGCAAGCAAGCCATGAAACATTGACCTGACGAGCCGACCGCAAGCCGGCGGCAGATGGAGGAATGGATGACCTTGCGCACACTGCTGCGGGAACGACCTGCGACGCTGGTGAAAAGCCTGGCCGCCGTGATCGGGATCGCAGCCCTGTCCTGGGGACAGGGCGCTGCCGCAGAGACAATCACCGTGACCGACCTTGCCGGACGGACGGTGGAGGTTCCGCATGGCGCGAAAAAGGTCATTCTTGGCGGAGGCCGGATGTTCTAGAGGCCGTGCTTCACGACGCCGCGACCGGCCGCGTCTATGGCGTGGAGATAGACATCGCGCGCACAGATCGCGCGACACTCATCGTGGACGCGTATCTGGGGTGAGAGGGTCTGGGCCGCGGCCCCGCCGCGCCAAGCCGCTCCTTGTCGCCAACAACGTGCCAGACGATCCGGGGCGCATTCTTCGGATTGTGGCCGATGTTCCGAATACGGCGATTTCGAAGCAGGGGCTGTGAAAGGCCGCCTGGCCCTTTCTACTTTTCGCCAGAACCCGGCAGGTTCAGCCAATAGCGCGTATGCCTGCGCTCGCCTGACCGGGTCATTGCGCCCATCTCCACAAGGTTTTGCAGATCCCGCGTGGTGGTAGCACGCGATGTGCTGGTGATTGCGATGAAGTTCTCGGCGCTTAGCCCCCCTTTGAACCCGGCAGGACCTTCGCGGAACATCCGTTCGACAACCTTGGCCTGACGTGGATTCAAGCGGTCGCGATAAACGTCGTAGAACCTGGCCTTGGCGATGAAGAAGGCGACACGCTCCAGCGTCACCTTCTGGGCACTGATGACGGTTTCGCCGAACCAAAGCAGCCAGTCGGTGACGTCAAGCGTCTTCTGGTTTGTTTCAAGGCGATCGTAATAGCGCTTGCGATCGTGCTCGATCGTGTAGGCGAGGGCGATCAGGCTGGGCTGACCGATGTTCTGGGCCAGGGATTTCTCGGCCAGCGCGCGCCCGAGACGGCCATTGCCGTCCTCGAAAGGGTGGATGCTCTCGAACCACAAGTGGCCCAATGCCGCACGTGTCAATGCGGGCAAAGGCGTGGCTCTGTCGGGTGCGGTTCGGTTGAACCAGTCAACGAAGATCTTCATTTCCCCCGGCACCTTAGCGGATGGCGGCGCTTCGAAATGCACGGTTGGACGTTCGGCCCGTCCAGACACGATCTGCATCGCATCGTCGTGCCGGCGGTAGGCGCCAATCGTCTCAAGACCCCGATCATGGGACAGGAGCATGCGGTGCCAGCGGCAAAGGGTGTCCTGAGAGATGGGAGCGTCAAAGTCTGAATAGACATCGGCCATCATTTCGGCGATGCCCTGTTCGCGAGGCCTTGTTGGCGCGCTGTCGGTGGCCAAACCGAACTGTCGCCGCAATGAGGACTGGACGCTGGAACGATCCAGCACCTCGCCTTCGATCGCGCTTGAGCGCATCGCCTCCTCGCTCAGAAGCTCGATGCGCAGCTGGTCGCGATCCTCGCCCGATACATGGCGGACCGCTCCAAGGATCTCGCCGGACGACAGCAGGAACCGCCGTTCAAGCGCTTCGATGGCGCTTCTGTCATAGCGGAATGTTGGCCAGTCGGCGTGCGTCCAGTTCCAATGCATGAGTTATAGACACCTTTCCTATAACTCAAAATAGCAACTTAACTTGATCTATGGAACGATGATCTATGCCTCAGCAGTGCTCAAAATCCGAAAGGAACTGGCTGATCGGGGCGTTAGACCTTGCCTTCCGGTTCCAGGATTGGCGGTGGACAATGGGTGGTCCAGGCGCTGGGGGCGAAGTCACCCAAGCGGCGATGACCGTCGCATGGGATGACAGTTGGACGAACATGGTGCAACCTGCCCGGGACCGCCGATCCTTGGCATTGCAGGCCTGAAGGCGCGCGTTTTTGTACATTGCGCCTTGTTCTGTCCGGAATCCGCATCCCGCTCAAACTGACCTTTATCTGACGTTCAAGCCGCAACAAAGACTGGAGCGCCCGCATGAGTGCCATGATCGACTTCCTGAACCTGATCTTCTGGAACTACATCCTGATCTATGGCTTGCTTGCGGTCGGGCTGTATTTCACCATCCGGCTCGGCTTTCTCCAGTTCCGCCATTTCCCGGAACTGTTCCGCTGCGTCATTGGCTCTGGCAGTACGGACGAGAATGGCATCACGCCGCTTCAGGCGCTGACGGTCAGTCTGGCTTCGCGCGTCGGCACCGGCAATATCGCCGGGGTCGCGGTGGCGATCTATCTGGGCGGAGCCGGTGCGGTCTTCTGGATGTGGATGGTGGCGCTGGTCGGCATGGCGACGGCTTATTCCGAAAGCGCGCTCGCGCAGCTTTACAAGGTTCATGGCGAAGGCGGCATGTATCGCGGCGGGCCCGCCTATTACATCTCAAAGGGGCTGGGCCTGCCCTGGCTGGGCACGGTTTTTGCCGTCGCGCTGATCTTGGCGTTCGGGTTGGTCTTCAACTCGGTTCAGGCGAATTCCATCGCCGAGGCGGTCAATGGCGCGTTCGGGATTCCGAAATGGGTGGTCGGGCTGGCCACGGCGGCACTCACGGCCGCGATCATCTTCGGCGGCATCCCTCAGGTCGCCCGTGTGGCGGAAATCGTGGTGCCTTTCATGGCGGGCACTTATCTTCTGACGGCAATAATCGTCGTTCTGATGAACCTGACCGCCGTGCCCGGCGCGCTGTGGGAAATCATCGGCGGCGCCTTTGGGCTGACCGAGGCGGCAGGCGGCGTCGCGGGTTCGATCACGGCGGCGGCGATGAACGGCATCAAGCGCGGCCTTTTCTCGAACGAGGCCGGGATGGGCTCGGCTCCGAACATCGCGGCGGTCGCGACCCCCGACCCGCATCACCCATCCAGCCAAGGTTTCGTGCAGGCGCTGGGGGTGTTCATCGACACCATTCTGGTCTGCACGGCGACCGCTGTCATGATCATCCTGTCGGGCGTAATGGAGCCGGGCAGCGGCGTGACGGGCACCGTGCTGACCCAGAACGCGCTGGTGCATCACTTCGGTTATGCGGGCGGCGTCTTCGTGGCGGTGGCGATCTTCTTCTTCGCCTTCACCTCCATCATCGGCAACTATGCCTATGCGGAAAACGCCTTTTCCTATTTGGGGTTCGGTAGCAAGGCGGGGCTGACGGTGCTGCGCATCGCGGCCGTGGCGATGGTGATCTGGGGCGCGATCCAAAGCGTAGCCACGGTCTTCAACCTGGCGGACGCCTCGATGGGGCTAATGGCCACGATCAACCTGGTTGCCATCGTCGCACTATCCGGCACGGTCGCCAAGTTGACGCGCGACTTCCTTGCACAAAGAAAGGCCGGCAAGATGCCGACCTTCCACTTGTCTCAGCATCCCGACATTGCGAAAGGGGTCGATCCCGAGATCTGGCGCTGATCATGTGAAGCCGACATCCGGTTCGGCACCACAGTGGATCATGATCTGATGCTGACCGCCGATCATCAGATCGCGTCGGGCTGGCCAAAGGCAGTTCGTCCGCTGCCTGATCCAGCCGACGGGGCAATGGGGATCGTCCCCATTTGTTGCGCTGCCTTGGCAAAGGGTTGTTTCGCAGCCAGAACCATGAGACTTGCAGGTTCCAGGCCTGAACCGATCGAGCCCGCAATGCCCGGCATCCGCTACAACTCACCGCTGCTTCGGCGCTCGCGCGCTTTGATCACACGTCGAAGGCATTGGCGCGCGCGTGCGGTCTTCTGGCTTGGCGCGCTGACGGTTGGCCTTGTCAGCACGGCCTTTGCCAAGCTGGCCGATCTTGCAGGCGAGACGTTCCGGAATGTTTCGGCACAGGGCACATCGCCCTGGCTGATCCTGGTTCTGCCTTTGGCCTTTTGTTTTTCGGCATGGGTGGCTCAGAAGTATTTCCCCGGCGCACAGGGCAGTGGCATTCCCCAGGCCATGGCCGCACGAGAGCTTGAGGGGGACGACCGGGGCCTGTACCTCACCCTCAGGATCGCCGCCGGCAAGATCCTGCTGACTCTTTGGGGGTTGCTGTTCGGCGCTTCCATCGGGCGTGAGGGGCCGACCGTCCAGATCGGTGCGGCCATCATGCTCGCCAGCGCGCATCTGGGAAAGCTTCAGCACGCAAGGGGATTGATCCTCGCAGGCTCTGCTGCGGGCATTGCAGCGGCGTTCAACACGCCTTTGGCGGGCATCGTGTTCGCCATCGAGGAAATGGGCCGCAGCTATCAGGCACGGACCAACGGCGTCGTCCTGTCGACCGTGGTGATCGCGGGGATTTCCGCCTTGGCCATTTCGGGCAGCTATACCTATTTCGGTACGCCGAAGGTGGTGCCCGACTTTCCGCGGGACTGGTGGCTGGTCGGCGTCGTTGGCCTGCTGGGCGGGGTGTTGGGTGCCGCGTTCAGCAAATCGGCCCTGTGGCTGACGCGGCGCATTCGCAGATGGAAACCTGCGCGTGGCATATGGAAACTGGTGATGGTGGCCGGTGGCGCGGGACTTGCGGTCGCGGTATTGGGCCTGCTGAGCAACGGCGCCACCTTCGGGACCAGCTATGCCGAAGCGCGCAGCGCCGTCGAGGGGCAACCGCTGGCTCCGGGCTTCTTCCTTGCAAAGCTGCTGGCCACGCTGGCATCAACCGTTTCGGGAATACCCGGAGGGTTGTTCGCTCCGTCTCTTTCGGTTGGGGCCGGCATGGGTCATGTGGTGGGCAGCCTGTTTGGTTCGTCGCTGGGCCTGGCTGCGGTTCTGGGCATGGCCAGTTATTTCGCCGGAGTGGTGCAATCGCCGATGACCGCCTTCGTCATCGTGATGGAGATGACGGCCACACAGGGTCATGCCCTGCCGGTCATGGCCGCTGCCATGCTGGGCTATGGCGTGTCGCGGCTGCTGTCGCCCGAGCCCCTTTATCACGGGCTTGCCCGCCTTTGGCTGGCGGATGCCCTGCGGCTGCGCCGGATGCGCGCGGCCGACAGCGCGCATGGCGGGCCCCAGGTCTGACCCGTCTGCGCCGCTGAAGGACCAAGTCATTGCCGTTCGCGAGTTCATCCTGCGCTGCGGCCCGGCCCGCAATGGCGACGTTGCTTTTGCGCGAAACGCGTGCGGAAGAACGCCCAAGGTTATCGCCCGAATGGTGCCTATCCACTTGGCAAAGGTTGTTTTGCGCAAAGACCTCGGGCTACGCTCACCCTGCGATTGTGAAAAAGCAGGGGGTAAGCACATGAAATTCAGGTCATTGGTTCCAGCATTTGCCATTGCGGCCCTTGTGGGCCACGCGGCCGCCGCACAAGAAATGTCGTTCTTCCGTATCGGAACCGGCGGCACGGCAGGCACCTATTACCCGATCGGCGGGCTGATCGCGAATTCGATCTCGAACGCCGCGGGATCGCGCCCCTGCGAGGATGGCGGCTCCTGCGGTGTGCCCGGCCTGGTCGCGACGGCGGTGGCCTCGAACGGGTCGGTGGGCAACGTCAACGCCATCAAGGGCGGCGCAATGGAGGCCGGGTTCAGCCAATCCGACGTGGCCTATTGGGCGCAGACCGGCACCGGGTTGTGGGACGGACAGCCCGCGGTGGAAAAATTGCGCCTGATTGCGAACCTCTATCCCGAAAGCATCCATCTTGTGGCGCGTGCCGATGCTGGCATCGCGTCGGTGACGGATCTGAAAGGCAAGAAAGTGTCGCTGGACGAGCCGGGGTCGGGAACGCTTGTTGACGCAAAGATCATCCTTGAAGCCTTCGGTCTGTCCGAAGCCGATATCTCGCCGGAATATCTGAAGCCGGATCAGGCAGCGGACAGGATGCGGGACGGCGCGATGGATGCGTTCTTCTTTGTCGGCGGATATCCTGCAGGGGCCATCGCGGAACTGGCCAGCCAGCATGATGTCGCACTGGTGCCGATCACGGGACCGGAAGTGGACAAGCTTCGCGAGACCTATACCTTCTTTGCAAGCGACACGGTTCCGGCCGGAACCTATGAGGGGCAGGATGCCGATGTAACGACGATTTCGGTGGGCGCGCAGCTGGTCACCAGCGCCGACCAGCCCGAAGAGCTGATCCACGGCATCACGCAGGCGCTTTACAACGAGAACACCCAGAAGCTGTTTGCCGTCGGCCATGCCAAGGGCAAGCTGATCACCCTGGACAACGCCACCCAGGGGGCGGGCATCCCCTTCCATCCGGGTGCCGAGCGTTTCTACAAGGAAGCCGGCAAGATCCAGTGACCCCATTGGCAACCTGACGACAGGACGCGGGCGGAGTTTCGGTCCGCGTCCCGGGACCTCGGCCAGATGCGCAGGAAACAACCATGACCGATAATCCACGCCAGCTTTCCGATGACGAGCTTCGCGCGCTCGAAGAGGAATACGACCCCGAGGCGCGCTTTCGCACCGTGACCCGGCCCGTCGCGATCCTGTCCGGCGTGATCCTTTTCCTGCTGTCGGTCTATCACTTCTACACCGCAGGCTTTGGCATTCCGCGCGCGACGACCCATCGCGGATTGCACATGGGCGTCTCGCTGTTCATCGTCTATCTCAGCTTTTCTTCGCGCGCGGGCAACCGCCACAAGACCGACGGTTTCGCAATCTATGGCGTGCCCGTCACGGATTGGGTGTTGGCCATCGGCGGGGCGGTCAGCGCCTTCTATGTGCCTTGGATCTATGACCAGCTGGCTTTCCGCGTCGGCAACCCGCTTCCCATCGATATCGTGATGGGAACCGTGCTTTTGCTGGCACTGCTGGAAGCGGTGCGCCGGTCGATGGGCTGGCCCTTGCCGGTCATCGCGCTTTTGTTCATCGCCTATGCCTATTTCGGGCGGTCCATGCCAGGGATTCTGGTCCATCCGGGGGCCGATTGGGCGACGATCATCAACCACCTGTACCTGACCTCGCAAGGGATATACGGCACGGCGCTTGGCGTGATCGCGACCTATGTGTTCCACTTCGTCCTGTTCGGTGTGATGGCGCAGAAGATCGGCCTGGGCCAGTTGTTCATCGACCTGGCGACGGCGCTGACCGGACGTTTCGCCGGAGGCCCGGCGAAAGTGTCGGTGGTGTCCTCTGCGATGCTGGGCACCATCTCGGGTTCGTCCATCGCCAACACCGTCACAACCGGCGCCCTGACCATCCCCGCGATGATCAGGATCGGGTTCAAACGCCATTTCGCCGCCGCGGTCGAGGCCGCTTCCTCGACAGGGGGGCAGATCACGCCTCCGGTCATGGGGGCGGTTGCCTTCCTGATGGTCGAGTATCTTGGCATTCCGCTTCGCACCATCCTGATCGCCGCGATCGTTCCGGCATTCATGCACTTCTTCGGCGTGCTGGTTCAGGTGCATTTGGAGGCGAAGCGCCTGGGGATTCGTGGATTGCGACGCGAGGAATTGCCCAAGGCGGGCACCGTCCTGCGCGAGGGGTGGCTGTCGGTCTTGCCGCTTGTCCTGCTGGTCTGGATGTTGATGTCGGGTCGCACGCCATTCCTTTCCGCCTTCTGGGCGATCACGGCCTGTATGTTCGTCTATCTTGTCCAGCGAGTCATGGCGGCAGGCCTGACAGGTGGCATCCGGGAAACCGCGGAAGGCATTTATGAAGGTTTCGTCGCCGGGGCCCGGCAGTCGTTGGCTGTAACGGCCGCGGCCGCTCTGGTCGGGGTGGTGATCGGGATTGTCACTTTGACCGGGATCGGGTTCAAGATCGCCTTCATGGTCACAAGCCTGGCGCAGGGCTGGGCGATTTCGTTCCACGGCGTCCTTGCCGTCCTGCCGTTCGAAATCTTCAGCGTGCAGACCCTGACATTGCTGTTCACACTTCTGATGACGGCGGTGGTCTGCGTCCTGATGGGGTGCGGAGTGCCGACGACCGCAAATTACATCATCATGGTTGCCGTGGCCGCGCCGGTCCTTGGAATGATGAATGTCGAGCCGCTGGTCGCGCATTTCTTCGTCTTCTACTTTGGCGTTCTGGCCGATGTGACCCCGCCAGTCGCTCTGGCCGCCTATGCGGGTGCGGGAATTGCCGGCGCCAATGGATTCAAGGCCGGAAACACAGCGTTCCGGCTGTCGATGGGAAAGGCGCTGGTGCCCTTCGTCTTTGTCTTTTCGCCCTCGCTTCTGTTGGTGACGCAAGGATTTACGCTGCCCGATTTCCTGCTGGCCTTTGCCGGATCGGTTCTGGGAATCGTGGCCCTGTCGGCCGCGATCACGAACTGGCTGATGAAGCCCCTGACCCTGCCTGAACGGGTGTTTCTGCCGATATCTTCGCTGCTGATGATCGCGCCCGAACTCATCTCGACCCTCATCGGGGCGGCGGTGCTGGGGGTGATCGCGCTCAGGCAATATCTGGCGGTGAATTCGGATCCGAAGCCGGTGCACGGGCGGTGATTTCGCGCCGCTGGCAGGGCCTGCGGTCTGACCGGCGCGGCTTTTGAAAGCGCGTCAGCCATCGCGTGGATCGGCGTCGTCGGTGGCGTTTCTTTTTCTCGCCTCGCCTCATTCCGCAAGCTAGGATGGAAGGCGGATGCGGCTGCGTGATCCGCAACGTCTGGATACAGCTCAGTAATGGAGTGTTGACCAAGATGTCCGAGCCGCCCGGCAATCCGGTCTCAGCCGATGGCATTCCCGCCCCGGAAGGGGCGACCCAGATCATCTCGACCGGCTATGAAATCGGTCAGGACAATATCAATTACCGACGCCGCTTCGTGTTCGAGCTGGACATCCACAACGTCGTCTTCAGCGTCTCGGCAATCGGCGTGGTTGCGTTCACGCTGTTGACCCTGATGTTCCAGAACACGCTTGACCCCCTTTTCGAAGGGCTGCGCGATTTCATGACCTCCAGGCTCGACTGGTTCTTCATGATCACGGCGAATATCTTCGTGTTGCTTTGCCTGGCGCTGGTCATTCTGCCGCTGGGGCGCATCCGTCTGGGCGGGCCGGATGCGACGCCGGATTACAGCTATCTGTCCTGGTTCTCGATGCTGTTCGCGGCCGGCATGGGCATCGGCCTGATGTTCTATGGCGTGGCCGAGCCGATGGGCAACTACACCGCGGCCTTCGGCGGACCGGTCTTCGGACCCGACGGCATCCGCACCGACTGGGCGCCGCTGGACGGGGCTTCCGGCAACGCCGAGGGCGCACGGCGTCTTGCCATGGCCGCGACGATCTTTCACTGGGCGCTGCACCCTTGGGCGATCTACGCCATCGTGGCGCTTTCGCTTGCTTTGTTCGCGTTCAACAAACGATTGCCGCTGACCCTGCGCTCGGTCTTCTACCCGATCTTCGGAGAGCGGGTATGGGGCTGGCCGGGCCATATCATCGACATTCTTGCGGTCTTTGCGACGATCTTCGGACTTTCCACGTCGCTGGGCTTCGGGGCGCAGCAGGCAAGTGCCGGGCTGCATTTCCTGTTCGATCTGCCCGACACGACGGGTGCGATGATTTTCCTGATCATCGTCATTACCGGGATTGCCACCGCATCCGTTGTCGCGGGCATGGACAAGGGCGTGAAGCTTTTGTCCGAGATCAACATGGGACTGGCCGTCCTGCTGCTGCTTTTCGTCGTTGCGGTCGGGCCGACGACGCAGATCGTCACCGGCTTTTTCAAGAACCTGCTGGCCTATGCGGAATACCTGCCGGCCCTGTCGAACCCCTTCGGTCGGGATGACGACAATTTTCGCCATGGCTGGACCGCATTTTATTGGGCCTGGTGGATCAGCTGGTCGCCCTTTGTCGGCATGTTCATCGCGCGTGTCAGCCGGGGCCGAACCGTGCGCGAATTCCTGATCGCCGTTCTGCTGATCCCGTCGATCGTCTCGACCATCTGGATGACGGCCTTTGGCGGTACCGCGATCAGCCAGGTCGTCAAACAGGGGCTGACATCGGTGCAGGACGCGGCGCTTGAACTGAAGCTGTTCGAGATGCTGGCCCATCTGCCGATCACCGAGATCACCTCGCTGATCGGGATCGTGCTGGTAATCGTGTTCTTCGTCACTTCCTCGGATTCGGGATCGTTGGTGATCGACACGATCAGCGCGGGGGGCAAGCTGAACGCGCCCATCCCCCAACGGGTCTTCTGGGCCACGTTCGAGGGGCTGGTCGCCATTGCGCTGCTGCTGGGCGGCGGATTGACCGCGCTTCAGGCCATGGCCGTGTCCACCGGCTTTCCCTTCGCCATCGTCCTGCTTGTGGCCTGTGTCGCACTGGTCAAGGGCCTGATGGCAGAGCCGCGATAGTCGCTTGCCGGACCATGGGCCGATTGCAGCTTGCCCGTGCCCCGGGCCGTTCATCGTCTGATGCCGTCGGCGAATATCGACTTGGCAGCGGGGCGCCTCACCTCGGCGCCGTGGTTCATGCCCATTCCCCCTGAGACCGCCTCGCACCTCCGGAGGGGGGATAGCCCGCAGGACGTCGCTCTTGATCTCTCCGTGGTTATCGGCAGGCTGCCAAGTCAGCCCGACCAGCACGGGCAGCCTATCCAAGGAGCCACCATGACTGCCCGCACACCCGATCCCGTCCTTCTTGCCCGGCTTGCCGATGTCGCGGTGCGGGTCGGCCTCAATCTGCAGCCGGGCCAGGATTTGGTCCTGACCGCGCCGGTCGAGGCGCTGCCCCTGGTCCGCGAGATCGCTGCGAGCGCCTATCGTGCGGGGGCCGGTCTCGTGACGCCGCTTTTGTCGGATGACGACATTGCCCGCGCCCGTTTCCGGCATGGTCAGGATGCAAGCTTCGAGCGCGCGCCGGACTGGCTTTACCGCGGCATGGCGCAGGCTTTCGAGGGCGGCGCGGCGCGCATGGCGATCGCCGGCGCCGATCCGATGGCGCTTGCCGCCGAAGATCCGGCCAAGGTCTCGCGCGCCAACAAGGCCAATTCGCTGGCCTACAGGCCGGCGCTTGAGAAGATCACGAATTTCGCGATCAACTGGACCATTGCCGCCTATCCCACGGTCGGCTGGGCCCGGCAGGTCTTTCCCGACCTGCCCGAAGATGAGGCCGTGCTGAAGCTGGCCGAGGCGATCTTCGCGGCCTCGCGCGTGACGAATGACGATCCGGTCGCGGCCTGGACAGAGCATAACGCGGCCTTGCGGGCGCGCTCGGCCTGGCTGAACGACGAACGCTTCGACGCGCTGCATTTCACCGGGCCGGGCACCGACCTGACGGTCGGGCTGGCCGATGGCCATGAATGGCATGGCGGCGCCTCGGTCGCGCAGAACGGCGTCACCTGCAACCCGAATATCCCGACCGAAGAGGTCTTCACCACGCCGCATGCCCATCGCGTCAGTGGCACCGTGCGGGCAACCAAGCCCTTGTCCTATAACGGCGCGCTGATCGAGGATATCGAGATGCGCTTCGAGAACGGCCGCGCCGTCGAGGCGCGCTCCAGCAAGGGCGAGACCGTGCTTCTCAACATGATCGACAGTGACGAGGGCGGCCGCCGTCTGGGAGAAGTTGCGCTGGTCCCCTATAGCTCGCCGATCTCGCAGACCGGGCTGCTGTTCTACAACACTCTGTTCGATGAGAACGCGGCCTGCCATATCGCGATGGGGCAATGCTATTCCAAGTGCTTCCTTGAGGGCGCCTCGCTTTCGCCCGAGCAGATCGCGGCGCAAGGCGGCAACAGTTCGATGATCCATGTCGACTGGATGATCGGCGGGCCGGATACCGATATCGACGGCATCCGCGCCGATGGCACCCGCGTGCCGGTCTTCCGCAAGGGCGAATGGGCGCGGTGACGCGCCCGGCACGAGACAACGGCCCGACCGAGATCACCAGGTTGTCGCGTCAGCGTTCACCAAACGAACGGCCCAAAGGCGAGGGTCGAACCTGCCCGATGCCGCCGGGCCGCAGTCGCCCTGTGCAAATCTGGGTGCCAGATACTCGCCGCCTCGGATCGGGGCGACACCGATCTGTCGGACTTCATAGATGCGGCCTTGAATGATCTGGATGACTGGCAGTGAGGGGTGGCGATCTTGTGACGCTCGCCCTTCAGGGGGATTACGGCAAGCCATGTCCGGCGCTGATCATCCAGGCGGATCAATTCGATAATCTCGGATCGGTGGTGATCCTGCCGCTAACCTCAATTCTGATCGACGACCGCTCCTCCGCCCGACGGTAGAGCCATCGCCGGACAACAGGCTTCGCGCACCGCCCCAGACATGCTGGACAAGCCCATGACGGCGAAGACTGAAATGTTGGACCCTCGTTTGGCCATGTCGAGTGATCTTGCCATGGTCGGCGTCAGCCGCTTTCTGGCGCTGTTTCTCGGCTTGGCAAGATAAAGCAACAGTGGGCCGCGTGGCCGGTCCCTGGCCGCCATTCAAATTTCGCCGATGCTGCGCGCGGCTTTTGCCTGCTCGATGTGATCGCCGTGCGCGACGACTCTCGCCTGGCAGCCGCAAGACGACGTCGATCGGGACCCGACGCGTCGCTGTGAGAAACAGTCCGCGGCCAGGATGCATTCTAACTCAAGCTGATGTGCCGCCATCTTTGCCGGATCATCGTTCGTGCCTGGGCGATAGGGGCCAGATATGAGTATCAGCATTCTCCTTTTGTCCTTCGAAGCTCTGCTATCATCAGGTGCTGGATCAGAATGATCGTCTTGGCGTCACGGATGTAACCGTTTTCGATCATCTTCGCCGCATCGGTAAGCGGGACTTCGAGCACCTCGATATCCTCGCCCTCCGCGTATGAGCCGCCCCCTTCCGTCTTTCTGTCATGGGCGCGATATGTGCCAGTGAAGAACGCAAGATACTCGGTGACCGATCCGGGGCTCATGTAGATGTCATAAAGGTGGGTCAGCGCGTCGATATGATATCCCGTTTCCTCGATCAGTTCGGCGCGCATCCGCACTTCGGCATTTTCCCCATCAAGCAGTCCGGCAGGTGTTTCGACAAGTGAAGTGTGCCCGCCGTTCAAGAACACCGGCAGGCGGAACTGGCGGGTCAATAGGATGCATCCGCTGTCCGGGTTGTGCAGCAGGCAGGTCGCGCCGTTTCCGCGGTCATAGGCTTCCCGCGTTTGCTGCTGCCATGCTCCGTTTCTGCGCCGGAGTTCGTAGCGATACTTGGTCAAAGTTCCCCAGTCACTCGACAAGACCTCCGCAGAAATCGGCCGAAAGTTCTCGTGCTCAGTCATGCACCTTGCTCCATCTTTGCGGGAGGACTATCGTGCAAAAACGTGCAGAGTCAAGAAATGTCGTGCAATGCTGAACCATGAACGAAAAACCCGCTTGCTTTCGATCCTTTCCGATGCAGGCAGCATCGTGGCCAAAGATGCCAGTCGGGAACTGGAGGTTTCAGAGGACACGATAAGGCGCGATCTGCGCGAACTGGCGAGGGATGGCCGCCTGAAGCGCGTGCATGGTGGCGCAGTGCCGGTGGCTGAAGCAAATGCCCCGTTCGCAGCAAGGATCGGAATCGCCCCACCGGAAAAAATCGCCATCGGAAAGCGGGCGGCGGCCATGGTTGAGCCCGGCCAGGTGGTCTTTGTCGATGGCGGGACGACCGCGCTGCAACTCGCGCGAAGCCTGCCCGCGCAATTGAGCGCAACAATCATCACCCATAGCCCAAACGTGGCGATGGAACTGCTCAATCACGGTAATCTCGATGTCGAGATCGTCGGCGGCAGGCTTCTTCGACACTCTGTGGTGACAAGCGGAGCGGCCACGATAGCTTGGCTGGATCGATATCGCCCCGACATCTGCTTCATTGGCGCGACCGGCCTCCATCCAGATCAGGGCATCACTACCGGTGTCAGCGAAGAGGCGGAGGTAAAACGCGCCATCATTGCGAAATCGGGTTCCGCGATCATCCTGGCATCTTCGGAAAAGTTCGGCGCGGTCTCGTCGTTCAAAGTCGGTGACTGGCGAGATGTGGATGGATTGGTTGTTGCCGGAGAAGCCAGGCCGAGAGCTTTGGAACTGTTCGGTCATCTTGAGTGCGAGATCCACTCCGACGAGAATGCGTGACCGCCGGCGGGCTCGTGAACGGGATCCGCCGCATGACCAATTTCCATCCATCGGCACAAAAAGAATGCTCGCGATGCTTGTCCACATATGTCCGGGCAGCCGGGTGCGAAGAAGGCATCCGCAACGGAGTCGTCACTGAAAAGCCAGCCATCTGCCCGAAACCAGAGCCGTTCTATTGGGTCCAGATCCGTTTGGACGCCATCTGGTATCAGCACATTACGATAGCGGTGCGAAGGTTCATGGCACCCCGCTGGCTCCGCGAGAACGGTGCGGTCTCAGTGCGGGGGCCCGATCTCTCGCGGGACATGATCGACCGGGCACGGGCCGGAACTGACGATGCCGCCATCGATTATCGCATTGCCGATCTCGACACACTCGAACTGCCGGAAGCAGCCTTCGATTTGGCCTATAGTGCTTTGATCTTCAACTATGTCTGGAATTTCCGAGTGGCTGATGGGTGCGACGTACGGTGCACTGATGCCCGGCGGCGATCTCGTCTTCACCTTCGAACACCCGATCGTGGTGGCTGCAACACTTGTCTGGATGCCTGCTGGATCGAGAGGTCCGATACCGAAGCAATCCGCTGAGCGGTCGTGAACCACAACGGGTCCTCCGGGAAACGGTCCCAACTTGGTTAATGCCGGAACCGTTCAACCGCAGCGAGCAGGTCTATTTGGCAGTCACGGCTGTCGATAGTCCGCCGTCTTCCTCAATTGCGTCGTTAACGGATGGATCCTGGAAGGGTTTGTCCGGCCGGATGAGAAGCGCGGTTGCAGCACCAACGAGCAGCAAAATCAGGGATGCAGCAAAGGGAAGATCCCAGCGGCCTGTCAGGTCGATAATAAGCCCAAAGACGATGGGCGAAACCATTCCCGCCAAGCCAAAGCCGAAGTTCATGAAGCCGCTGGCCGTGCCGGAGTATTGCGGCGCGATATCCATCGGGGTTGCCCAGATGGGTGCCACGATAAGCTCGGCAAAAAAGAAGGCCGCGCTGAGAGCGATCGCGACGGTCATGAGATCGGTCGAAAAAACGACCGGCAACATGCAAAGAAACGCTCCGATAAAGCCCAGAATGATTACGCTGATCCGTGCGAGCGTGACCCGGCCCGTCCTGCGCAGAATGCCATCGCTCAGCCAGCCTCCCGCAAGATCGCCCACAACCCCGGCAAAGAAGACGCCCGCCGCAAAGATCGCGGATTTCTTCAGATCAAGATCGTGTTGATGCAGGAAATAGGACGGGATCCAGTTCAGGAACAACCACAACGTCCATCCATAGCAGAAGTCCGTCACGGTCACCGGCAACATCCGTCGCAAAAGCGGCCCCCACGGCAGCCTCTTTTGCTTGGCCGCGACGCTGGGCGGGGGCAGGGCATCAAGTTCCGGTTGCGTGATGCCCGGGTGATCGCGCGGATCGTCTCGGAAGTACCACCACCACAGCACTACCCAGGCAAAGCTGACCGTGCCGACGATGATGAAGGAATCGCGCCAGGAAAAGGCGACGATCAGAAAGGCGATCAGCGGGGGCGTGGCGGCGTTGCCGAAGCGCGCGAAAGCATGCGTGATGCCTTGGGCAAAGCCGCGCTTTTCCGCGGGCATCCAACTGGACAAGGCGCGCGTCGCGGTCGGGAACGCAGACCCTTCGCCGATGCCCAGCAGAACGCGGGCGATCACCAGCGAGACTGCGCCTTCGACGAATCCTATCATGATGGTCGCAGCCGACCAGATCGTGCCGCAGATCAACAGCGTCTTGCGTGGCCCCATCAGGTCGCCAAGTCGGCCGCCAAAAATCTGGAACAACGCATAGGGATAGGCAAAGGCGGCAAAAGCCAGTCCCAGTTCGAAATTGCTCAGCCCGAGTTCTTCCTGCATCGCTGGGGCTGCGGTGCTGATGTTCACGCGATCTATATAGGTCACCAGATACATCAGGCAGATCACGAACAGAATCCTGTCCGTGGTTCTAACTCTCGTCAGTCTTAGCATATCTCCTCCCTGGACCATGCCCGACATTGTGATTGAGCCCTTTGATCCCGCCCTGGAGTTGCGCCTTGTCCTCCTCCGACATGGGCGCAATCGGGCTGGCTTGTTCTCAGCCTGTTCGGTGGCTTTCTCCTTTCGGCGTTGAGGTCGTCATTTCGGCCAGCTTCAGCCGCTGGATCTTCCCAGAGGGGCCCTTGGGCAGTTCGGACATCAGGTGGATGTGGTCAGGCGTCTTGAACCTGCCGACCCGCATTTCGCAAAGCTGCATCAGTTCATTGGGATCGGGGTCCGATCCTTCATGCAGCACCACTGCCGCCTCGATGGTTTCACCGTAGCGCGGACAGGGGCGGGCAAAGGCGGCGGCTTCGACCACCGCCGGGTGGGCGTAGAGCGCCTCGTCTATTTCGCGCGGAGAAATATTCTCACCGCCCTTGATGATGATTTCCTTTGAACGGCCAGTGACGAAGACAAAGCCCTCAGCGTCCTGGCGCCCCAGGTCGCCCGTGCGTAGCCATCCGTCAGGGGTGATCGCTGCTTCGGTCGCTGCCGGATCGTCCAGATAGCCGCGCATCACGTTTGCGCCGCGCACGGCAATCTCGCCTGCGGTGCCGTGCGGCAGGATTTGCAGATCGGGAGACAGGATCACCACCTCGTTGCCGATCGGCCGTCCAGGCGATCCGACCTTCCGCTTGCCATGTCGCGGCAGCGGATTTGACAGAATTTGGGCGGCAGTTTCTGTCAGGCCCATCGTTTCGATGATCGGGATACCAAAGCGCGCCTCGAAGGCAGAATGCACCTCTGGGGACAATGCCGCCGAGGCCGAGCGCCCGAACCGCATGGCGTCGCGACAAGTGGCTGAGGGTTCCGCTGCGCCATGCAGCAGATGCGAAATGATCGTGGGAACCACTGAGAACCACGTCGCGCCATGGGTTTGGCAACGTTGCCAGAACTGGCTGGCCGAGAACCGCTCACAGACAATGGCTGATCCGCCCGACAGCAGCGGGGCGAGGATCGTCACGCAAAGCCCATTAATGTGATAGATCGGCAGCACACACATGGCGCGATCCTGCGGCGTCAAGGAATGGGCCAGGGCGGTGTTCCATCCACCCGCCAAAAGGCTGGCGTGACTATGCAGCACGCCCTTGGGTCGTCCCGTGGTGCCCGAGGTGTACATCAGAAGCGCATCGTCATCGCTGTGCACCCTATCAAGGGCGCGGCGTTGCGCGGATGCGGGCCAGTCGAAATCCGCACCCAATTCGACCACCACTGGGGCGGCATCGCGCCCCTTCAATGCCTCGTCCAAAAGCATGCGCTGGCGATGATCACAAAGCAGGATACGTGCGCGGGAATGGGTGATGGCGTGGCCGATCGCCTCGGCCCCAGCGGCCAGGTTGATCGGTGTGGCGCGAAATCCGCCATAAAGCGCGCCCATCAGGGCCAGGACGGCTTCACGTCCGTTCGGGATCATGATGGCGATACTTTCGCCGCGCAGCGCGCCCATGCCAGCAAGACGCTCTGCGATCATGGCGGCCTGATCTCGCAGTTCTGCCCATGATATCGTCGTGTCCGTATCCGGGAAAACATGGCTGATATTGTCGCCCCGCGTGTCGGCCAATGCGTCGATCCAGTCACGCACGGTGCCTGCCGGAGGATGTCGGATATCGAATATCACCGCCCCACCTCCTGCCAATAGCTGTCGAATATCTGGGCCAAGCTGGGTTCGCGGGCGGGAATGGGGCGCACGATCCGCGTGCGTTGCATGAAATGGCGCCAGTGCAGGTTGGCATCGATCGAGTTGCCCCCCCAACTGCCGCAGCCCATTGACAGCGAGAACGGCAGGCCATTTTCGAAAGAGCCGCCGGTTGCAAAACAATGTGCCTGATTGACGATCACCCGGCACACCGGCAAGTCACGCGCCAATGCCATTGCGCGCTCTGGCTTGGCGGTGTGCAGGCCGATGGAATGCCCCGCGCCCTGATGGGTCAGAATACGCTGTGCGATCTGCATGGCATCGTCGAAATCACGGGCGCGATACAATGCAGCGACCCGGCTAAGTTTTTCGCCCGACAGGGGATGCTCAGGCCCGATGCCCCGCGTTTCAACGGCGATGACGCGGGTAGCGGCGGGAACCTTGTCACTCAGGCCCAGCCGCTGGATCAGCAAATCTGCATCCGTCGCGATGATGTCGCGGTTAAGATGACCGCGCTGCCACAGGCGGTCCACGATCTGATTCTGACCTGCTTCGGGGATGATCGCACCACCCTGCGCCACGAATTCCTTTGCGAAGTCGCCATATGCGGCATCCATCACGATCAGCGCGTTCTCGGACGAGCAGGAGGTGGCATTGTCGAAGGTTTTCGATGCAATGATCTTTGCCACGGCATCTGACGGGTCGGCGGTTTCATCGACGATCACAGCGACATTTCCGGCGCCGACCCCGATTGCAGGCGTGCCGCTTTCATAGGCGCGCCGGACGTTGTCCTGACTGCCGGTGACGACTGCCAAGTCGGCCAGTTCCAGCATGCGCTGCGTCTTGTCCTTGCTGCCGCGGCCGGGCAGCATTTGCACCAGATCGCGGCTTTCGCCGAGCTTGTCGAATTCCGCGTGGATGAAGCCAAGCAACATCTCACAGCACTCAACCCCCTTTGGTGAGGGCGACAACACGATCGCATTTCCGCATTTCAGCGCGTTTATGATGTTGTTGGCGGGCGTCGCCACTGGATTGGTCGAAGGCACGACGGCCCCGATCACGCCGATTGGGCGGGCCAGCTCGATGATGCCGGTTTGCGGATCGTCGGACAGCACTCCATGGGTCGCGGCATCCTGCAGATCACGCAGCAGCCCAAGCGTCTTGCGATGATTCTTGGTGATCTTGTCGGCCACGTTCCCAAGGCCCGTCGTGCGCACGGCCAGTTCGGCCAAGGCTCGATTACGCTCGGGCTGCATGACGGCCCACCCGGCGGCCAGGGCGGCACGATCATAGCGTGACTGACTGCCCCCCCGTTCATATTCGGCCTGAGCTGCACGAGCGCGCGCAAGCATGGCATCGACCGAAACCAGTTCGTCCGAAATATTCATCTGGGTCATGATCTCTGGGTCCTGTGCCGCATGACGGCCAGGGGTTTCTATTTACGGGCCGCGCGGAATGCGTGCAGCAGAGTTCCTGTGAGACGCGGTTTCCTCCGACCGCATTCCAACAAGGTTAGGTCATGAAAATATGGTTGCAAATGTTTTCATAAAAAAACATCATAGCGTAATATTAAGATGGAAAACCAATTGTCTAAGCCAGATATCGTTTTCGTTGCAAAACTTGCAGGCGTTTCGGCTGCGACGGTTTCCCGTGTGATCAACCATCCCGATCAGGTGCGTCCGGGCACCCGGCGCAAGGTTGAACTGGCAATCGAGAAGTCGGGATATATCCGCAATCGCGCGGCATCGGCGATGCATGGCAAGCGCAGCGCCACGATCGGCGTGATAATTCCCACACTTGCCAATACGATCTTTGCCGAGGTGATTCAGGCCTTCAACGAGACTGTCAGCGCGCAGGGCTATACGCTGCTGCTGGCATCGCATGGCTATGACCTTGAGGTGGAATACAAGCTGGCGCGGAAGCTGCTGGAACACCGGGTAGATGCTTTGGTGCTGGTTGGATTTGACCACCATTCGGGCGTTTTCCGCCTGATTGGTGAGCAGCCGGTGCCCTGTCTTGCAATCTGGAACCATGCAGTCGACGCAGCCATGCCCTGCATCGGCGTAGATAATCGCGAGGCGGGGCGGATCGCGGCCGAACACCTGATCGCACTTGGTCATCAGGATGTTGCGCTGATATTTCCCGAAACGATTGAGAATGATCGTGCACGCGACCGCATGATGGCGGCGCTGGATGCGTTTCGCGCTTCCGGGGCCGAAATTGGTACGCGTCGGCAGATACGCGTGCCCTATAGCGTGGCCCAGGCGAAATCTGCCTGTATCTCGATACTAAACCGCCCGGACCGGCCATCGGCCCTGCTATGTTGTAATGACGTGATCGCTCAGGGCGCTGTCTATGCGGCGGCCCGTCTGGGTATCCGCGTGCCGGCAGAACTGTCGATCATCGGTATTGGGGATTTTGTCGGATCTGCGCAGATGGAGCCCGCGCTGACATCTGTTCGCATTCCCGCGCAATCTATCGGTATTTCTGCGGGACAGGAAATCCTGCGGGTCATAGAAACCGGCGAACATGCTGCCATCAGGTCTAGCCGGATAGATCTTGAGCTCGTCATGCGCGGCAGCACAGGCATCTCTCGGCAGCTGCGCCAGGGCTAGGGAGAGCGCCTCAGGCAAGCTGTCGGATTCGTGCCCCGTGGGGGCGCAGCCTTCGCCGCGGGACAGACATATCTGGCTGCGAAGTGAGGCTGGAAATCAGGATGCAATTTCCCGTCGTCGGAATGCCGAGGACAAGCACAAGGCTGATCTCCGCCACCATGATCAGCACCACGAAGACATTCCCGCCCGAGACGAATTCGACGAACTCGGTCATCATCAGGCCAGGGTCGGTCAGGGCGATGGTGCCTGCGACGATGCCAGCCGTGGCGGTGGCGACACCGATCCCGGTCATGTTGCTTGCGCCAAGCGCCAGACCGTTCCACAGGGCGATCAGCCCAGTTTTCGACCCGGCGCCTACATTCGCACCGCGGAACGACCCAGCTGGACAGGGGAGTGGGGCAGCACTCTCGGCCACTGGCAAGGCGAGGGTGGCGGGCTTCGGCCGCGACTAAGCTGAAATGAAGCAAAGCCTACTTTCTCAATCGTGTGGGTGGCGTCATTTCTTGCATGAGCATCATGCCCCTATGCACTGTGCCCCGCCATTTCAGCACCCACATCGAACATTGGATCCCGATGCCGGTTCGCAAACGGGCAAGTCGCGGGCATGGGCTGGCCAATATCTCGACAGGAACCGAAATGACGCAAATCACCTGGAAATGTGCATCCGGACAAAGCATCACCATCAATGTCACGGCGGGCCAAAGCCTGATGGAAGCCGCCCGTGACCACGATGTCGACGGCATTTTCGGCGATTGTGGCGGCAATCTTGCATGCGCGACCTGCCATGTCATCGTGCCGCCGGAATGGGTCGAACTGACGGGCAAGCCGGACGCAATGGAAGAAGACATGCTGGATATCGTTGAAACCGGACGGACGCCGACAAGCCGCCTCAGCTGCCAGATCGTTGCCACCCATGAAATGGACGGAATGGTTCTTGAGGTGCCGGGCGCGTGACAGGCGTCCCGCGATCTAGTCAGCCTGGATCTGCCCCACCAGCTTGCTGCGCTGCGTCCCGATCCATGATTTCGCGCTTTCGATTAAGGTCTTGTGCAGCCGGCTGCGTTCAACTCCCCTCGTCATGAGCAATCCAAGCTTCATTGGGCGCTGTTGTCCGGCCAAGGGCACGAATTTCATTGGATTGCCGTCTGGCGCCACATCGTGCATCGGCCTGACATTCACGATGGAATAGCCAAAGCCGTTCGCGACAAGGCTGCGCATTACGGCGACATCACGGGTCCGCTCGACGACATTGGCGCGCAAGTTCTCATTCGCAAAGAACGACAGGAAATAGTCCGCGCTGAGCGGCAGATCCAGAAGCACCATCGGGAAGGGTGCCAGTTCCTGTACCGACACTTTCGGAAGATGGGCCAATGGGTGCCCTTCGCCCAATGCCACCAGCGGCGGCAATTCGATCATCGGCGTGAAATGCAGATCCTTGGGCAGGTCGAGATCATAGGTCAAAGCAAGGTCAATCTTGGCCTGACGTAGCAGGCTGAAAAGCTCGGCCTGATCGGATTCGATCTGCGAAATCCGGACTTCGGGATATTGCTCGACGAAACTGCGGCGCAGTCCCGGCAGGACAACTTGCGCGAATGTGCTGAGACAGCCGATCGCCAACGGGCCCCTCACCCTTCCCGACAGATCACCTGCAAGGTCGCGCAATGCGCCCGCCTGCCGCAGAACGGTCTGGGCATGATCCAACAGCTTGCGCCCTGCCAAAGTCGGGGTCAGCCCTTGTGCGTGATGCCGCACAAACAATTTTACCCCCAGTTCATCCTCAAGCTGGGAGATGCCGGCTGAGATGGAGGGAGATGAGACATTCACCTGTTGAGACGCCGCGGCGATGCTGCCAGTTTCGCCCACGGCGACAAAATATTCCAGTTGCCGCAGTGTATAGCGAAGGGGCATCGTCCATCCCGGTCCTGAGGCGATTGATGGCCTCGAAAATGATACACGGCGGACACACTCCGCCGCGAATGCCAGCCTGTCGCGGTACAATGAAATTGTAAATGATCCGCGGCCGCCGCGCTGCAACACCGAAGCCAAGCGCGTCTGAGGGAGCTGGGTTCAGCCAAGGCTTTCAAGCACACGATCAAGCATCCGGTCGCAGGCAGCCAACTGAGCGATTTCAAGATACTCGTCCGGTTTGTGGCCTTGCCCCTCCATATCGCCTGGCCCACATACGATTGTCGGAATCCCGATCCCCGCGAAGTATCCGGCTTCGGTGCCGTAAGCGACCTTGATCGGCCCCGGATTCCCGCTGAACGCTGCGATCCGATGAACGATCGGATCGTCCTTGTAGACGGCGAAGCCCGGATAGGCATTGATCGTCTCGATGAAGATATTCGCCTCGGGGCAGACTTCCCGATATGGCACAAGCACAGGCGCGATCTCGGCAGCCAGCCGCGCGATGAAGTCGGTCGGATCGTCTCCGCCGATATGACGCAGCTCGAACTCCACGGTCGCAACATCCGGGACGATATTCAGGGCCGCGCCGCCCTGCATCCGCCCCGCGTGAATGGTCGAATAGGGTATGTCATAGGCATCGTCCTGCCCCGCGCTTGCTGCGTAGGCTTCCTGAATGCGGCGCAGGCAAGCGAGCAGGTCCGACGCAAGATGCAGTGCATTCGCATATTTCGGGGCCAGCGAGGAATGGCCCGCCTTACCGCGGCAGGTGGCGCGAAAGGCCATCTTGCCTTTGTGGCCGATGGCGGGACGCATGCCCGTCGGCTCTCCGACGATGCACAGATCGGGATTCCAGCCCAAAGCCTGATAGCCGGGCATCATCTCGCGGATGCCGGTGCAGCCGACCTCTTCGTCATACGAGATGCAAAGCATCAGGGGCTGTCCCAGGTTTGCGCCTCGCGCACGTCCAGCCAGCGCCAGCATGGAGGCGAGGAAACCCTTCATGTCCGTGGTACCGCGGCCGTACAGCCTGTCGCCGTCTTCTGTCAGCGTAAATTCGGGTCGGGTCCAGTTCTGGCTTTTCACCGGCACCACGTCGCTGTGTGCGGACAGCATGATACCGCCTTGCCCAGAGCCCAGCCGGGCCAGCAAGCCGGCCTTGGGTTCGGTCGGACTGGGAAGTCGATGGATCTGAAAACCGCACAGGCGCAAATGATCTTCTACGAAATCGATCAGCGCCAGATTGCTTTCGGCGCTGACGGTCGGAAATGCGATCAGGCGATCCAGCAGCTCCAGTGTATGGTCATAGGGCTTGGTCATGGCCTCCTGCCGGGCTGGGATTTTCCGATCCTTATCTTTCCCTATCCTTTGGCAGAGTAAAAAGAGCTTCTTCCATGTTGTTGCTGCGGAAAAGCCTAAGCACCGGGTTTAGGACAAGCCTAACCGTTGCTCTTTGATTTCGTAATTTTCGCGTTGGGGAGGCACGGCTAGCTTTTCCAATTGACAGGGCTGCGGTCTGAACGCGCCCCATCAATCCGGAAGAGGATGCTGAAATGTCAGTGGAGAAGATCGATACGCTCGTGATCGGCGCCGGTCAGGCGGGCGTTGCGATGAGCGAGCATCTGGGGAACGCCGGGGTGCCCCATCTGGTCCTTGAAAAGGATCGCATTGCCGAACGCTGGCGCAGCGGGCGCTGGGACTCGCTTGTGGCGAATGGACCGGCATGGCATGACCGCTTTCCCGGTCTGGAGTTTTCCGACGACCCGGACGCATTCATCGGCAAGGACCAGGTCGCCGATTACTTCGAAGCCTATGCCAGAAAGATAGACGCCCCCATCCGCTGTGGCGTCGAGGTCAGCGAGGTCCGGCGAAACACCGGACGTCCCGGCTTTACCGTGACCACCTCGCAGGGTGTCATCGAGGCCGCGCGCATCGTCGCCGCCACCGGCCCGTTCCAGAAACCCGTTATCCCCCCCGTTGTCCCGAGAGAGACCGACATCCTCCAGATACATTCCGCGCAATATCGCAACCCGCGGCAATTGCCCGAAGGTGGCGTTCTGATCGTCGGTGCCGGATCGTCGGGTGTCCAGATCGCAGACGAGCTCATGCGTGCAGGTCGCAAGGTCTATCTTTCGGTCGGTCCCCACGACCGCCCCCCGCGTGCATATCGCGGTCGGGATTTCTGCTGGTGGCTGGGCGTTCTGGGAAGATGGGACATGTCGGCCCCGAAGCCCGGCACCGAGCATGTCACCATCGCGGTCAGCGGCGCTCGGGGTGGCGAGACAATCGACTTCCGTCGACTGGCCCAGCAGGGCATGACGCTGCTTGGCATGACACATAGCTGGGACAATGGCACGCTGTCCTTTGCCGATGATCTGGCCCGCAATCTTGACGATGGCGATGCCAGCTATCTTTCGCTTCTTGACGAGGCGGATGTGTTCGCCACGCAAAACGGTCTGGACCTGCCGGAGGAGCCGGAGGCGAGGCTGCGCGTTACCGATGCCTTCTGCATCACGCATCCGATCCGCGCCTTGGAACTGGGCAAGGAAGGGATAGGAACGATCATCTGGGCGACCGGATTCTCGGTCGATTACAGCTGGATCAAGGTCGACGGTTTTGACGACAGAGGAAGACCGATCCATCACCGCGGCGTCTCGGTCGTGCCCGGTATCTATTTTCTGGGCCTGCCCTGGCAATCGCGCCGCGGCTCCAGCTTCATTTGGGGGGTATGGCATGACGCAAAGCACGTCGCCGAACAGATCGGAATTCAGCGCAAATACATGGATTACCACCGCCACGCATCCCGCGTGACCGAAAGCGTCTGAACCGCACGTCGCCTTCTGCGCCCAAATCACCCTGTATCACGGAGAATGGACATGGCCCATCATCGCATTCGCAAGTTCAACACCAAGGAAACCTATCCCGAGCAGAGGCTCGACAATGATCTGTGCCAAGCTGTCGTCACCGAGGGCGGAAGGATCGTCTGGTTGCGCGGCCAATGCCCGCAGAACCTGGATGACGCGAAGAATATCGACAGTCACGATCCGGTCGATCAGACACACAAGGTCATGCAGAATATCAGGCAACTGATCGAGGAAGCCGGCGGCAGCATGGAACATCTCGTCAAGGTCGTCGTCTATATTACCGACGTGCGCCACCGCGAGGCCGTCTATCGCACCATGGGCGAATATCTGAAGGGTGTTCACCCGGTCTCGACCGGGCTTGTGGTCCAGGCACTCGCACGTCCCGAGTGGCTGGTCGAAATCGACGGCACCGCCGTCATTCCGGACTGACGCCATGACCTTTTCTATTGTCGCCCGCTGCGCCGAGACGGGGATGCTCGGCCTGGCAATTTCGTCCTCTTCCCCCGCAGTCGCAGCGCGCTGCTCTTATGCCCGTGCGGGGATAGGTGCGGTCGCAACGCAGAATGTGACCGATCCCCGCTTGGGTCCATTGGGGCTGGACCTGATGGAGAATGGCCTCAGCGCCGCCGAGGCTGTCGCCGAATTGCGTCGCACCGCTAGGTTCATCGAATATCGGCAGGTGCTGGCAGTCGATCGAAATGGTCTGACAGCCATTCATTCCGGTCCGAATTCCTTGGGGATCTGGACCCAGGCACAGGCTGAGAACGTCGCGTCGGGCGGCAACATGTTGGCCAATGACGGTGTGCCTCAGGCAATAGTCGATGGTTTTCTGTCCGCAGGCGGCCATATCGCCGACCGCCTGATTGCCGCCATGCGTGCGGGCATTGCTGTCGGGGGCGAAGCCGGCCCCGTCCACTCGGCAGGGATAAAGATCGTCGACAAGGTCTCGTGGCCCGTGGTCGATCTGCGCTGCGACTGGACCGAGGACTGCCCGATCGAAGCCATCGCCAGCCTATGGGATCTCTACAAGCCGCAGCTTGGCGCCTATGTCCAACGCGCGCTGGATCCGCGCGAAGCCCCGTCTTATGGCGTGCCGGGCGATGAATGACGATCCTTCCATGTCACCGGCATGCGGAACCGGTTCCGCAACATATCCAGAAAGTTGAGGAATCCATGTGGCACGTCGTCATAATCGGGGCCGGTCAAGCGGGCGCGGCATGCGCAGTGAAACTGCGCGCGCTCAAATTCGATGGCGAGATCACGTTAATCGGCGACGAGCCTTCGCCGCCCTATCAGCGCCCGCCCTTGTCCAAGGCCTATCTTTTGGGCGACATTGAGCAGGAACGGCTGTGGCTGCGCTCGGCCGATTTCTGGTCAGAACACCGTATAAACCTGAGGCTGGATCAGCCGGTTCTCGCAATCGACACCGGCGCAAGGCGCGTGCGCTTTGGCGACGCCGATCTGGCCTATGACGAGCTGGTATTGGCGACCGGGGCTGTCCCGCGCCGCTTGCCTGCAGCAGTCGGGGGCAATCTGGAAGGCGTCTTTACGGTCCGCACCTTGTCGGATGTCGACCGGATGCGTGCCGAGTTCGTCGCTGGCCGGAGGCTTGTGATCATCGGCGGCGGCTATATCGGCCTGGAGGCCGCCGCCGTCGGGCGCAAGCTTGGGCTGAGTGTCACGGTCGTCGAAATGGCCCCACGGATCCTTCAGCGGGTGGCGGCTTCGGAAACCGCAGACTACTTCCGCAGGTTGCATCGCGACAATGACGTGCAAATCCTTGAGGGGACCGGCGTGGATCGGCTCCTTGGCGAAACGCGCGTTCTGGCGGTGAAGCTGAGCGACGGTCGTGAGTTGCCTGCAGACTTCGTGATTGCGGGTATCGGCATAACTCCCTGCGATGCGCTTGCATCTGCAGCGGGCATTATGATCGAAGACGGTATCCGCACGAATGCGCGGGGACGAACCTCGGCTGAAAATGTATGGGCCGCCGGGGATTGCGCGTCTTTCCCGCTGGACGGACGGCAGGTTCGGCTTGAATCCGTCGGGAACGCCATCGATCAGGCGGAGCTGGTGGCGGCCAATATCACGGGTGCGGAAAAGGACTATGTGCCACGGCCGTGGTTCTGGTCCGATCAATATGATTGCAAGCTGCAGATCGCCGGACTGAACTCGGGCTATGATCGCACCGTGGTCAGGGCCGGGCAGGGGGTGCCGACCAGCATCTGGTACTACGCGTCCGACCGATTGCTGGCCGTTGACGCAATGAACGACCCGAAGGCCTTCATGGTCGGCAAGCGGCTGATCGAGTCCGGTCGAACCGTCGATCCCGACATTCTGGCCGACATGGCCACCGACCTGAAATCCCTCATGCGATAGGCCGTCACCTCGCCTTCGGTCGAACCGCAGACTCGAAATAGCTGCGCGCGTGTTCGGCAAAGCGGCGGGCGACGAGGCCCCGGTGAACTCCCTCCCGCGATGCAAGAACCACGCGAAGGGGTCGCACATCGTTTTCGATCGCCAATGTCCTGACCTCGCGCCCGTCATAGGTCCGTGATGATGGCGGGCGCATCACGAGGAAGGTGAAACCAAATCCGGCCGCGACCGCGCTGCGCACGGCTTCCAATGACGACGAGACATAGGATATCCGTGGAGTCATGCCGTTTTCCGACAGCAGCTCCTCGAAATAATGCCTGCTGCCCGGACCGTCCAGCATCACATATGGCTCATCCGCCAGTTCGGACAGTCTGACTGAAGTACGCTCGGCCAGGGGATGTCCAGCCGATACGACCACCATCGGGGGCAGGGACGCCAACTCGAGCAGGTTCAACCCCGCGGTGTCCGCACCCCGGTCATAGGTGAGCGCGAAATCCAGGGAGCCTTCCCGCACCGCCTCGGCGAGTTCCAGCAGCGACATTTCCCGTGGCGTAATGGTCAGCGCGGGCTCTGCCTCGGCGAAACTGCGGATCAGGTCGGCGGCGAAAAAAGGGGTGAGGGTCCAGAACACGCCCAATCGAATTTCGCCTGCCAGCTCGGCAGCCAATGCCGCCGCCTCGCGCTCGACCTGAAGAGCCTGATGCTCCAGCCGCACGACATGTTCAAGGAATGCACGGCCCTGGACTGTCAGGGTCAGGCCGCGGGCGTGATGGCGATCAAACAGGATCAGGCCAGTCACGGCCTCCAGCTTTTCAAGCGCCTGAGCGATGGAAGGCTGGGAAATGTTCAAGACTCGCGCGGCTTGTGCGATGCCGCCTTGCTCCGCCACTGCCCGGAAATAGGCACATTGTCGCAAAGTAAAGCGAACCATATTTTTACGACCTTATCATAGGATATATGAATTTTTACCTTCTTAAAAAAAAGGTCAAGCTCTCCTTATCCGCTTCGCCCAAAACCTTCGGGCCGAAGTGAAACCTGACAACAACAATAAGGAGGTCAGCCATGTCGCCAGCTCAACCCATTGACGAATTGCTCGCAGCTGCCAGCCGCCCGCTGGAAAATGCCCGTGCAATGCCGCCATCCGTCTATACCAGCACAGACTTCCTTCAGCGTGAGCTGGAAGCGATTTTCTCGAAAGAATGGGTCTGCGTCGGTCGCGCCAGCAGTTTGCCGAATGTGGGTGACTACATGACCTACGACTTGGCTGGACAGCCGGTTGTCGTGCTGCGCGACAAGGATCAACAGATCCGCGCCTTTTCGAACGTCTGCCTGCATCGCATGTCCACGATCGTCGAAGGCAGCGGCAACAAGCGGGTTCTCGTCTGCCCTTATCATGCCTGGACCTATGGACTTGACGGACAACTGCGCGGTGCGCCGTTCATGACCGAGACAACCGGCTTTTGCAAAGAGAGCTATCGCCTGCCACAGATCCGTTGCGAGGAATGGCTTGGCTGGATCTATATCACGCTGGACGAGTCTCGGCCGAGTGTCGCGCAAGAACTGCGCGAGGTCGAGGAGATGATCGCCCAGTACGAGGTGCAGAATTACGTCGAATGCTTCCGCGAAACCCATGTCTGGGATACGAACTGGAAGGTGCTGGCCGAGAATTTCATGGAAAGCTATCATCTGCCGGTCTGCCATGCGGCAACGGTCGGCGGGCATTCGAAGCTGGAAGAGATGGACTGTCCGCCGGGCCTGCGGAACTTCAACTATCACTGGATCACCAAGGAAGCCTCGCTTGCGATCGGCAATGCGCATCCGGACAATACCCGTCTGGAAGGACGCTGGCGCAAGACGACGGCTCTGCTGACCCTCTATCCCAGCCACCTTATCACGCTGACCCCCGGCTATTTCTGGTATCTTTCCTTGCATCCGAAGGGGACCGGACAGGTGGCGATGGTGTTCGGCGGCGGACTGTCTCCCGAGTTCATGGGTGATACGCGCGCGGAAGAATATGTCTCGTCGCTGAAGACTTTGCTGGATGAGGTGAACCTCGAAGATCGCGGCTGCACCGAGAAGGTTTTCCGAGGCCTGAATGCCGATGCGGCGCAACCGGGCCATCTGTCCTATCTGGAACGTCCGATCTATGACTTCATGCAATACATCGCCGAACGCACGGCCGGGTTCGAGCGCTCTTTCGCGTTGGCGGCGGAGTAGTCGAATGGCTGTAGAAAACCTTGCCAAGATCAATGCGATGAACGACACGCTGCGCGAAATCGCAGCCCTGCCCGAGCATGAGGCCCAGTGCTTGCCCGGCCGCTTCTATACCGACCCCGACTATTTCCGCTACGAGGTCGAAACCTTCCTGTCCAGGGAATGGCACGCGCTCGGTCGGGCCGATGAAATTCCCAAGCCCGGAGATTATTTCGTGACGCAACTCTTTGACGAGCCGCTGCTCGTCGTGCGGGGTGATGACGAGGAGGTGCGGATATTGTCCAACCTTTGCCGCCACCGGGGCATGCCTCTGGTCGAGGGGGTGGGATCGACCCGGCGTTTCGTCTGCGCGTATCACGCCTGGACCTATGGGCGGAACGGGCAGCTGATTAACGCGCCGCGGATGAGGGACAAGGGCGTCACGGAAAAGAATTGCAGCCTGCCCACATTCCGTTGTGAAATCTGGAATGGCTTCATCTATGTCAATCTCGATGACGATGCCGCGCCCCTTGCACCCCGGCTTGGCCAACTTGAGAACATGCTGGGGAATTATGATCCGTCTCGGATGCGGATCGTGCGCAGTTTCGAGGAGGACTGGCACACGAACTGGAAATGCCTAGTCGAGAACTTCATGGAGGCCTATCACCTTTCGGTCGTCCATCCGGAAACGCTGCATCCCTATACGCCGACCGGGCTTAGCCGGAAATCGATGTCGGATGACAGCTTCACCTCTTACTGCGCCAATTATCCCGAAACTGCCGCATCAAGGGGGGCGGGTGCGCCCGGCCTGACGGATGATGAGCGAAAGCGCTCGACGCTGTTCAATCTTTTCCCGACTCAGATCGCCAGTCAGGCGGCCACGCTGCTGGTGTCGTTTTCCATCAAGCCGTTGGCTGTCGATCGCATCCGCGTCCGGTGGACGATGTCGACCTATGGTGACGAACTGACGCAGGACGAGCTTGAAGAGCGGATCGCCCTTTGGCACGAGGTCAATCGCGAAGACCGCGAAAAGCTGGAAAAGATGCAGCGGGCGCTCGCATCGCGACATGCCCCGTCGGGTCAACTGGCGCCGCGCGATTATGAAGGCACGATCTGGGACTTCTACCGCTATCTGGGCCGACAGATCCCATCAGTCGAATCCCCGCTGCGCGCGGTATCAGGCGGCTGACATCGCGTTCGGCTGAAGACGTTCACAGCCGGCAATTTCGCATTCTGCCTGAAGCAAGGGCCTTCCCGGAAATCGAGCAGACGAATTTCCGGGGAGGTGTTTTCAGTGCCCATAAAGGTCGCAGCCGGAAAGCTGGCGCCTGCGCGGATCGGTCTGTTTTCAAAGCATCGCTCAAGATTAGCATCGCCCTAATCAGAGTTGCGGAAAACGTTAATTTACCCAATGAAACGCTGCTTCAATGATGGTTCAGCACTTCTCCAATCCAGCGCGTCCGGTGCAAGCGCTCACAGGCGGATAACCGGAATGACGGCGATACGCCAAAAGCCGGATCGTCGCGAAAACCATACAGGGAGCCAGACTTGAGGACAGCTACCGCAGCCCGGATCAGTCCGGAAAACGAGGTCGCAAGGGATACGTTCGTCTCGTTCGATCGAGTTCAGAAGAGCTATGACGGTGAAACGCTGGTCGTCAAGGATCTGAACCTGACCATCGCAAAGGGCGAGTTCCTGACCATGCTCGGGCCGTCAGGCTCGGGCAAGACGACCTGCCTGATGATGCTGGCAGGTTTCGAGACGGCGACCTCGGGCGAGATACGGCTTGCGGGCAGGCCGATCAATTCCGTCCCACCCCACAAACGTGGGATCGGCATGGTGTTTCAGAACTACGCGCTTTTTCCCCATATGACCGTTGGTGAGAACCTGGCTTTTCCGCTGAAGGTGCGGGGATTGGACAGGGCCGCGCGCGAGGCGAAGATCATGCGCGCGCTGGACATGGTTCAAATGGGCAACCTGGTAAATCGCCGCCCGGCGCAGATGTCGGGGGGCCAGCAGCAGCGGATCGCGCTGGCCCGCGCACTCGTCTTCGATCCCCAGCTCGTATTGATGGACGAACCGCTTGGGGCTCTGGACAAGCAATTGCGCGAACACATGCAGTTCGAGATCAAGCGCCTGCACGAGCAGCTTGGGATCACCGTGGTGTATGTGACGCATGACCAGGGCGAGGCCCTGACCATGTCGGATCGCGTCGCCGTCTTCAACGACGGGCGCATCCAGCAACTTGCGCCGCCGGCCGAGCTTTATGAACGTCCCGGCAACAGCTTCGTCGCCCAGTTCATCGGCGAGAACAACAAGCTGCCCGGACGCATCGAGACGCTTGGCGGGTCTGTGGCAACCGTCCTCCTTGCAACCGGCGAACTGATCGACGCCACGCCCGTCAATGTCCGCTCTGCGGGACAAGAGACACTGGTCTCGATCCGGCCCGAGCGGGTCGAGTTCAAGCCCGAGATGATGCCGGTGGACGCGCATCGGATTGGCGCCGAAGTGCTGGACGTGATCTATATGGGCGACGTGCTGCGCATCCGGATGAAGGTCGCCGGCTCGGATGATTTCGTCATGAAATGCCGGAACACCCTGGGTCAACGCCGTTTCACGCCCGGCGAGCGGATCGAAATCGGCTGGCACTCCGAGGATGCTCGCGCGCTCGATCCTCTCTGAAATACACCCCCCCGCGATAACCATGACCGCAAAGGTCAGACAAACATCCACCTGGGAGAAGATATGATGAAGAAATTCCTGATGCTTACAAGCGCCTTCTCGATTCTGGCCTGTGCCGCACATGCCGACATAACCGTCGTCAGCTGGGGTGGCGCTTATGAAAAAAGCCAGGTTGAGGCCTATAACAAGCCGTTCATGGCCGAAACCGGGATCCGCATCACGATGACCTCGGCAGACAATCCCGCCGGCCCTATCAAGTCAATGGTTGAATCGGGAAACGTCACGGTCGATGTCGCGGATCTTGAATATACCGATGCGCTGCGTCTTTGCGATGAGGGCCTGCTCGAAGAGATCGATCCCGCCAGCCTGCCGGCGGCGCCCGATGGCACCCCCGCGACCGAGGATTTCTTGGATGGCGCACTGACCGATTGCGCAGTTGCCTCGATGGTGTTCTCGACAGTCTACGGTTTCGACACCAGTAAGTTCGCCGATCAAAAGCCGAGCACGATTGCGGATTTCTTCGATCTCGAAAAATTCCCCGGCAAGCGTGGCATGCGCAAAAACCCGAAGGCAAACCTTGAGATTGCCCTGATGGCGGATGGCGTTCCGCCGCAAGAGGTCTATGCCACGCTCGAGACGCCCGAAGGACTGGACCGAGCCTTTGCGATGCTCGACAAGATCAAACCCCAAACGGTCTGGTGGGAGGCCGGCGCGCAGCCTCCGCAACTTCTGGCCGATGGAGAGGTCGCGATGACCACCGCCTATAATGGCCGGCTGTTCAGCGCCGTCGTCACCGAAAGCAAGCCCTTTGAAGTCGTGTGGGACGGTCAGGTCTACGAATACGAGCTTTTCGGCATTCCCAAGGGCGCACCAAACAAGGACAAGGCGTTGGAATACATCAAGTTTGCCACCGGAACCCAGCGGCTAGCCGATCAGACGAAATGGATCAGCTATGGTCCGGCCCGCAAATCGTCGCTGCCCTTGGTCGGCCTGTTCGAGGATGGCAAGACCGAGATGGCCAAGAACATGCCCACCGCGGAAGCCAATCTCCAGCATGCTTTGCGGTCTTCCGTGGAATTCTGGGTCGACCGCGATGTGGAGATCAGCGAGCGGTTCAACACCTGGCTGACCAACTGATCCAACGCAGTCGTCCGGAAATCTGAAGGATCTCGCTTTCATTGTCCGATGAAGGGGCGGCGTTCGCTTTCGGGCCGCCCCTATCTTCTACACCGGAGAAATGTTCATGGCAGATGTCTCTGCGAACCTTGGGGTCGCGAATGTGACCGCGTCTCAATCCCGCCTTTTCACGACAGATGGCCGCTCGCTCAAAACTGCGCTGGCCGCCGCTCAGGTCCGGGCCAAGCGCCGTGCGTTGCTGCTGGTGTTGCCACTTCTGCTTTTCCTCGTGATCAGCTTCGTGATGCCAATCGCACAGATGCTGCTGCGTTCAGTCCATAATGATGCGTTTTCGGCGAACATGCCGGTGCTGTCAGCATGGTTCAATGAAAACCCGAACAGCGCGCCCGACGAGGCCGCGTATGCAGCGCTGGTTTCGGACCTGCGGCACGCGCGCGCAGACAAGACTGCCGGACTGATCGGCACGCGCGTGAATTACGACCTAGCAGGTTCGCGGTCGTTGTTTACCGCCGCAGCCCGCAAAGCCGAAGGTCTGAAGCCGCCCTATCGCGAGGCGGCAATCGACCTGAGCGCGGATTGGGGCGATTCTGCGTTATGGCAGGCTATGCGCTCGGCATCCTCGGCCTATACGACGAGCTTCTTCCTGGCCGCATTGGACCTGACACGCGACACGAATGGCAAGGTTGTTCGGGTCGAAGAAGGCCGCAGAATCTATGTGTCCCATTTCGTGAAGACATTTACATTCTCTGCGGTCATCACCGCGATCTGCCTGCTGCTGGCTTATCCGGTCGCGCATATGCTGGCGACCTTGCCCTTGGGCAAGTCCAACCTGCTGATGATCCTTGTGCTTCTCCCGTTCTGGACCTCGCTCCTGGTCAGGACGACAAGCTGGATGGTGCTGCTGCAGGAACAGGGCGTGGTCAACAACGCGCTCGTCGCCTCAGGGGTTGTCGACCCCACCAACCGTCTCGCGATGATGTACAACCAGACCGGGACGGTGATCGCGATGGTGCATATCCTGCTGCCCTTCATGATCCTGCCGCTATACGCGGTCATGCGCCCGATCAAGCCTCATTACACGCGGGCCGCGCGAAGCCTGGGTGCAAGTAGCTGGACCGCGTTTCGCCAGGTATATTTGCCGCAGACGTTGCCGGGCATCGGGGCGGGTACGCTGCTCGTCTTCATCCTGGCGGTCGGGTATTACATCACGCCCGCACTGGTCGGCGGTGCAAGCGGCCAGATGATCTCGAACTTCATCGCCTATCACATGCAAGGTAGCCTGAACTGGTCCATGGCCGCTGCGCTGGCCGCGATCCTGCTGGCGGCGGTCCTGCTGCTTTACTGGCTCTATGACCGCCTCATCGGCATCGACAACATCAAGCTGGGATAAGCCCATGTCGCTTCCAATCTACGCCACGCCACTTGAAAAGACGTGGCACCTTGTCCGTCGGACCATGTGCTGCCTCGTCTTTCTGTTCCTGATTGCGCCGGTCCTGATCGTGATACCACTCAGCTTCAATGCGGAGCCGTATTTCACCTTCACACAGAAAATGCTGTCGCTTGATCCTACCGGCTTCTCGATGCGCTGGTATGATGCCTTGCTGACGACCGGGATGCACGCACCTGACGCCGCACGCGGCCTCTCATGGTGGAGCGATCTCTGGCAGAATGCCCAATGGATCGCCGCGGCCAAGAATTCGATCATCGTGGGTTTCTTCTCGACGCTGTTGGCCACCGCGCTCGGCACCCTGGCGGCGCTCGGTCTCAGCCGGCCAGAGATGCCCGCGCGCCGCATCATCATGGCGATCCTGATTTCGCCGATGATCGTCCCTGTCATTATCACTGCGACAGGCCTGTTCTTCTTCTACTCGTCCATCCGCATTCAGGACTGGGGTGTTCCTTACCTCGGCATTATCCTCGCACATGCAATTCTGGGTATTCCCTTTGTCATCATCACGGTAACGGCAACGCTTGCCGGCTTCGACCATTCATTGACGCGTGCTGCGGCCTCGATGGGCGCCACCCCTTGGGTAAGCTTTCGCAGCATTACGTTGCCGCTGATCCTTCCCGGAATGATTTCAGGCGCGCTCTTCGCTTTTGTCACTTCGTTCGACGAAGTCGTCGTCGTCATGTTCATCGCAAGTCCCGACGAGCAGACCATTCCTCGGCAAATGTGGAATGGCATCCGGGAAAGTATCAGCCCGGCAATTCTGTCGGTCGCAACAATCCTTGTGATCGTTTCGGTCCTGCTGCTGACGGCAGTCGAACTGCTTCGTCGGCGTAGCGAAAGGTTGCAGTCGGGCGTTCGCTAGGGCGGGGACTGCGCCCTGATCCTTTCCATCCCAAATGGCCCCCAAACGGCATCCACAGCAAAGAACAAGGGCTCGCGGTGCAGGCATGGGGGACTTTGGTGAGATTTTCCGTGAAGGTGATGCTTCTGCCGTTGGATTTTTCCACCTACCGCCAACGCTGAATACGCTGCAAAAACGTTTGACACCGGAACGAAACATGAAGTTATTGCTTGTGTTGATTTTTTTCCATTCAGTATGAGAGTATTCCATGGCTATTATCCCCGGCACGAGTGGCAACGATAGTCTGCAGGGCGGTGCCGACAGCGATACCATTTACGGCGGAGCGGGAAACGACACCCTGACCGGCGGGGCCGGAAATGACTCGCTTTATGGTGAATCCGGCAACGACATCTTCGACATCACGGCCAGCGATTTCGGGACCGACCGGTTCTTTGGCGGGGACGGCGCGGACGCGATCCGGCTGAGGGCGCATATCCAGACCTCCAGCGTCCTGTGGAACAGCAGCTATCTGGACAGCGTCGAGCAACTGGATTTCAACTACTACACGCTTTCCGGCACGACGGGGAATGATCTGATCGATATCAGCGGCTTCTCCTCAATCTCGGGTTACAGGCAGATCAATCTGGGCGACGGAAACGACACCTTCCGCGGCTTCGGGGGCTCGGATCTGGTCGATGGCGGCACCGGAAGCGACAGCCTTTATGGCGGCGCGGGAGGTGACACCCTGATCGGCGGGTCCGGAAATGACTCGCTTTATGGTGAATCCGGCAATGACGTCTTCGACATCACGGCCAGCGATTTCGGGACCGACCGGTTCTTTGGCGGGGACGGCGCGGACTCGATCCGGCTGAGGGCGCATATCCAGACCTCCAGCGTCCTGTGGAACAGCAGCTATCTGGACAGCGTCGAGCAGCTGGATTTCAACTACTACACGCTTTCCGGCACGACGGGGAATGATCTGATCGATATCAGCGGCTTCTCCTCAATCTCGGGTTACAGGCAGATCAATCTGGGCGACGGAAACGACACCTTCCGCGGCTT